>JALNYR010000073.1 GCA_023229725.1 Dehalococcoidia bacterium
GACGGTAAGCTGTACGCACTGAATGCCGCCACGGGAACGCCGGTGTGGAGCGAGCCATTTGATGCCGGTGGCGCGATTGCGGTTGCACCGGCTGTTGTCGGCGACCGTCTCGTCGCGGCAACGAAGGCCGGCGATGTCCACGTGGTCAACCTCGCTACCGGCCAGGGCGTGCATGTTCCCAACCTGACGAAGGAGAAGGCGGCCACGTGTGATGCGGTGGTCGTTGCGACCCCGGTCGCGCATGAAGGCCTCGTGTATGTGCGGGCCCAGAACAACGTGCTCTATGCTATCGATCCGGTCACTGCCAGAGTCGTCCTGACTTTCTCACTGAAGATGGAGTGATGCCGTAAATGGCCAACCTTTGGAATGTAATCATCCTGCGGCCCATGCTCAACGGGCTCATCGCGCTCTCCGGCGCCTTGCCCGAGGCGGTCGAGTTCGGCCTGGCAATCGTCATCTTCACACTGGTGGTTCGTCTCGTGCTCACGCCGGTTGTCATCCGGCAGACGAAATCCACGAAGGCGATGCAGGAACTGCAGCCCAAGATGAAGGAGTTGCAGAAGAAGTACGCCAAGAACAAGCAGAAGCTCCAGCAGGAAACAATGAAGCTCTACAAGGAAGAGGGCATCAATCCTGCGGGTTGCATGTGGCCGATGCTCATCCAGTTCCCGGTGTGGATTGCGCTGTATCAGTCGATCATGAAAGCGCTTGCCACGACTCCCGAGAACCTCCTGGACCTCGCTGAGCACCTGTATGGATTTGACAGCATTGCGCGTGCTGTGCCGGTCAATAACAACTTCCTGTGGCTCGACCTTGGCCAGCCGGACACGACGATGGTCCTGGCCATCCTCGTCGGCGGCAGCATGTGGGTCCAGCAGAAGATGACAACGGCCCCGTCGGTGGATGCACGGCAGCAGTCAACGAACCAGATGATGCTGATGATGATGCCGCTGATGTTCGGCCTGTTCACGATTACCATGCCGAGCGGACTGCCGGTCTTCTGGCTGGTGTCGAACCTCATCGGCATCGGCACACAGTATGTTGTGGGTGGTGGCTGGGGGTACTTGAGGCGTGGTGGCGCCGTTCCTGCCGCAGCGGTCAAGGCGAAGTGATTGCCCTCCGCGATGCAGCGCGGGCGGAGTGAGGAGAGCCAATGAACGATGGCGATCTGGACCTGACGGGACACACCGAGCGAGAGCCTGGGCAAGACGCCTCCAACGAAGCCGACGAGGAACTCGACCAGGCGGGAAATACCATCGAGGCCGGGAGCAGTCTCCCATCGGACGAGGACGAGGAGGAAGACGAGGCAGTTTCCGGCAACCGGGCTGACCGGCCGGACAGTGCCGCCGGGGTCGTGGCTGTAGAGGTGCTATCGCGTCTGCTCGAACTCATGAGTCTGGAAGGCGATGTCTCCTTCCGGCAGACTCAGGATTCTCTCGTGCTCGATATCGAGGGTGACGACCTCGGCGTTCTCATCGGCCGTCGCGGCATAACACTGTCGTCACTGCAGCATGTCGCGCGTCTGATGGTTGCCGCCCGGCAGTCGGAATGGCCCCTGTTCACCGTGGACGTGTGTGGCTACAAGCAGCGGCGGCGCCTGGCGCTTGAGGACCTTGCCAAGAGGCTGGCTGACCAGGCCAAGTACCGTCGCAGACCCATCGCGCTGGAGCCCATGCCCCCCGATGAACGGCGCGTCGTGCACCTCGCCCTGGCGAACAATCCCGACGTGTATACCGAGAGCGAGGGCGAAGAGAGCGAGCGCAAGGTCGTGATTCACCCGAAGAGGCTGTAGGCATGTTCAAGACGGTTGACGCGAAGGCGCGATTCCCCGACGTCGAGCTTGAGATTCTTCGCTTCTGGAAAGAGAACGCTGTCTTCCAGAAGAGCATCGAGGCTCGGCGCGGGCAGCCCTATTACACGTTCAATGACGGACCGCCCACGACCAACGGCGCTCCCGGCATCCATCACGTGCTGTCGCGTATCTTCAAGGACATTCCCTGCCGCTACAAGACGATGCGGGGCTTCTACGCTCCGCGCAAGGCCGGCTGGGACACCCACGGTCTGCCTGTCGAGCTTGAGGTCGAGCACAGCCTCGGACTCACGAGCAAGAAACAGATTGAGGACTACGGCGTCGCGGAGTTCAACCAGCGGTGCAAGGAGAGCGTCTTCAAGTACATCCACCTGTGGGAAGCGATGGTGGAGCGCATCGGCCACTGGATCGACCTGGATGATCCATATGTCACGCTGAAGGACGACTACATCGAGTCCGAGTGGTGGGCCATCAAGCAGCTGTGGGACAAGGGATACATCTACCGCGGCTATCGCACGACGCCGCACTGCCCGCGATGCGGCACGTCGCTCAGCTCCCACGAGGTGGCTCTCGGCTACCAGGATGACACAGCGGACCCGTCGGTCCACATCAAGTTCCGCATCACGGATGAAGCCCTGGCCGCGGCCCCGGCCGACCTGCACGGTCTGGTCTCCTCGTCAGGGAAGCCGGTGTACCTCCTGGCCTGGACGACGACCCCGTGGACGCTGCCGGGAAACACGGCTCTTGCCGTGGCTTCTGATGCAGAGTACGCCGTTCTGTCCGGGCCGGATGACTTTCTCATCATGGCTGCGGCGCTTGTGGATAGCGTCGGCGTCCCGGGTTATGAGAGGTCGGGAACCGTCTTCGGAAGCAGCCTCGCCGGGCTGCGCTACGAACCGCTCTACAATCCGCACGATTATGGCGTGCAGCGGATGAGCATGCCGTCGTTTGAGTCCCAGAGCCGGCCTGAGAAGCTGTCGTATCGCGTCATCGCGGCCGACTTCGTTTCGATGGAGGACGGCACCGGCATCGTGCACGTGGCTCCCTCATTCGGTGAGGTCGACTTCGAGGCGGGCATGCGCGAGGGACTCGACTTCGTGCAGCAGGTGGACCTTGACGGCAAGGTCACCGGGACGTACGCCTTTGCCGGCAAGTTTGTGAAGGCTGCCGATCCCGAGGTAACCGAGGACTTGCGGTCTCGCGGGTTGCTCTTCCGGAGCGGAACCATCCGGCACACCTATCCGTTCTGCTGGCGCTGCGGGACGCCGCTGCTCTACTACGTGAAGCGGTCGTGGTATGTGAAGACCACCGCGAAGCGAGACAGGCTCGTTTCGGGGAACCTGGAGATCAACTGGTATCCTGAGCACATCAAGTACGGCCGGTTCGGCGACTGGCTTGAGAACAACGTCGACTGGGCGTTCTCGCGTGAGCGCTACTGGGGCACGCCGCTTCCCGTCTGGGAGTGCCCTCAGTGCGGACGGCACGAATGCGTCGGCGGACGCCAGGACCTCGCTTCCAGGAAGTCGGTCAGCGGCTATCGGCCCGATCTCGAACTACACCGACCGTATGTTGACGGCGTCACCTTTGCCTGCCCTGACTGTGGCGCGACCATGCACCGTGCCCCCGAAGTCATCGACTGCTGGTTCGACTCGGGCGCAATGACGTGGGCTCAGTGGCACTATCCGTTCGAGAACCAGGACCTGTTCCCGCGGATGTTCCCCGTGGACTACATCACTGAGGCCATCGACCAGACTCGTGGCTGGTTCTACAGCCTGCACGCCCTTTCGACGATGCTGTTCGACGGTCCCTGCTTCATGAACTGCGCCTGCCTCGGCCACGTTGTCGATGCGAACGGCGAGAAGATGAGCAAGTCCAAGGGCAACATGATCGACCCCTGGTCGGTCTTGAATGAGTACGGCGCTGACGCCCTCCGCTGGTACATGCTGTCGTCCGTGCCCGGGGAGAACACGCATCGTTTCTCGCTGCAGTCGCTGTCTGAGACCATGCGTCGCCACCTGCTGACGCTGTGGAATACGTACTCGTTCTTCGTCTTGTATGCCAACATCGACGGCTTCGTTCCCGGTAAGGAGCAGCCGGCGGCACTCTCGGAACTGGACCGCTGGATAATCTCCGAGCTGAACCAGCTGGTGCTCGACGTGACGAAGTCGATGGAGGCCTACAGCTTCACCCAGAGTATCCGCCGCATTGAGGAGTTCATCGACCTGCTGTCGAACTGGTACGTGCGTCGCAGCCGGCGCCGTTTCTGGAAGAGCGAGAGCGACGATGACAAGCTGGCGGCCCACAGCACACTGTATACGTGCCTCACGACACTCATCAGGCTGCTGGCGCCCATCGCACCCTTCATGCCGGAGGAGATGTACCAGAACCTCGTGAGAAGCGTCGACGCGGACGCACCCATGAGCGTACACCTGACGGACTACCCCGTCGCGGATGCGGCCAGGATCGACGCCTCACTTAACCGGCACATGGAGCTTGTCATGAGCCTTTCCAGCCTCGGCCGCGCTGCCAGGGCGAAAGCCGGCATCAAGGTGAGACAGCCGCTGACGAAGGCAGTCGTGGTTGCGCCGGACGACGAAGAGCGGGCTGCCGTGGCTGCCTTGTGCGAACACATGAGGGACGAGCTCAATGTGAAAGAGGTTGAGTTTGTCGCTGCCCTGGACAGTGCGGAATCCGGCTGCGTGGTGGCCGGCGACGACCGTTACAGCGTCGGCGTGGTCACCGGGCTGTCCGAGGACCTCATGACCGAGGGCTACGCGCGGGAGCTGGTGCGACGACTCCAGACGATGCGCCGTGCCGCCGGCTTCGAGATATCCGACCACATCGAGGTCTTCTACGAGACGGGCGAGGTGCTGGAGGGCGTGTTCAATCAATACGCCGACTACATCCGGCAGGAGACTCTGTCCGTCCGGCTGTCGCGCGAGACTCCGCCGGGAGACTCCTCGTCACAGACCCTGAAGCTGTCGGGCAACGAAATCGTGCTTGGCATCAGACGGGCAACTTAGCGCCGGCCTGATGCCGGGCAGGCCCCTTGCCGGTGAGCCGCTCCGCAGCGGACTAGTCCCACGGGGGAGGGCTCTCGCGCAGCTGGGCGGTGGTGGCCAGGCGGTCGTTGCCCCGCACGTACGTGATGCTCACCGAGTCTCCAACGCTGCTCTTGATGATGCCCTGCAGCAGGTCGTCGCTTGACGCAATCTTCGTGCCATTGAATTCAACGATGACGTCGCCCTTCGCGATGCCCGCGCTGTCAGCCGGACCGCCGCTGGTTACTTCGACGACCAGAGCGCCTGTGTCAACCGACAGGTCGTTGATGGCGGCTGTGAAACGGTCCACGTTGTAGAGTGAGACGCCGAGCCACGGCCTGGTGACATAGCCCTGGTTGACGAGTGACTGGATGATTTCGCGCGCACCGTCGATGGCGATGGCGTAGCTCATGCCCTCGACGCCGATGCTCGCCACTTTCACGCTGTTGATGCCGATGACTTCTCCGGCCATGTTGACGAGCGGGCCGCCGCTGTTCCCCGGGTTGATGGCAGCCGTTATCTGAATCAGGTCGCGCAGCGTGGAGCCGCTGACCGTGATAGACACGTCGAGCCGGCTGACGATTCCCTCGCTCGCCGATATGCCCTCGCCGAGCGCGTTGCCGATGGCCACCACCCACTCGCCGACCTCCAGCTTGTGAGATTCCCCGAGCTGCGCGTGAGCCAGACCGGTCGCTTCGGCGCGTATCACTGCCAGGTCCGTGAGTGAGTCGGTGCCCACGATCGTCGCAGGATAGGTCGTCCCGTCGGCCAGTTCCACCTGTATCTCCTGGGCGCCCTCGACCACATGGTTGTTCGTCACAATGTAGCCGGCGGCATCGAGAATGATTCCGGAGCCGGCTGCCTCTTGAGTGTACGCCTGGTTGAACAGGTCGTAGCCCACCATCTCCGTCATCACTGAGACCACTGCCGGTCTGACGTCCCGGACCACGTCGGCAATCGACGGAAGGGTGTCAGGCGTTCCCTGCGGCGAAGCAGGGAGCGTCCAGGCAGGATCGATGTGCTCGCTCTGTGGTCGTGGGGACGTTGATGTCGGAGTCGTGGCGGATGGCTCGACGACGACGCAGCCTGTGAGTAGAACAAGGACAAGCCCCAAAGCCAGGGAGAGCGCTCTCGGGCGGTTCAGCAGAGTCTTCATGACAACTGATTATAGCATCGGGTACGGCTCTACTCCGCAGTACGGCACGGACGCGCTGACGGTGGGTGATATAATGAATCCAGTGGCTGATCCGAGCGTTGGGCAGTACATCAATCTGCTGCTCCGCGGCGTGGTGGAGCCTCTGATGCTGTTCATCATCGATGAACTCCCCAGTCACGGCTACAGCATCGCCAAGGAGATCGAACGCCGCAGCAGTGGCTACCTCAAGCTGACGGCGAGCACGGTCTACACGGCGCTGCGGCGCCTCGAAGCCGAGGGGCTCGTTCTCAGCACGTGGCAGTCCGTCGCCAAGAGCCAGCGGCGTCGCAGCTATCAACTCACAGACAAGGGGAAGCGGTTGCTGAAGGCGCAGCTCTCTGAATGGGAGCGCTTCTCGGTGGCCACAGAACGCGTCGTCGCAAGCGACTGACGTCCGCCGTTCCGGCCGCGGTTGCCTTCAGCTGTCGGTCTCCGCAACACACCACAGCTTCGGCACAGCTTCGCGTGCTCCTCTGCGTCGAGATGACGCGGCGCGGAAGACGCCAATGCGCTTGCTTCCGATGACCTCGTCGAGGCGGCGGCACAGGGCGCGTTCGTGCGTCGTTCACCTGCGTGAACAAAGAGAGCTGCGACAGCTTGCGGCTGCCGCAGCTCTCTCCTTCCGGTGTCGTCGCAATATCGAGGTCTCGCTCGTTTGGGCTAGGCCAGGTACGGAGAACCCTCTCTCTCCAGCACCCACCCGGCTATCTCCTTCGAGTTGTTGGTCTCCCAGAACTTGCCGCGCTTGCCACTGGGCTTGCCATCGGTCCCTGCGGCTTCCTGGAAGACGATGAATTTCTTGCCCTTCTCCGGGTTGAGGGCGACGGTGATGAAGGGTTTGACGTAGATCTGCCCGAGCTTGAAGACCATCTCCGACGCACCGGAGATGGCATCTATCTTCTGCGCCATGGCGTCCTTGGGTGAGAGCTTCTTCTCCTTGGTTGGACTGTCGCTCTTGGCTCCGAACATTCCTTGCCTCCATTGCCAGCTTCTGCTGGACGTACTTCTTTCCTATTGGTGACTGCCGGCGGTGACTTGGCCAGTCCGCGTCGGCGTGCCTCTAGAGAGCGCACGATGGCAGGAGGAAGGGCGGAGGGAGATCGATGAGTTGGCATGCATAGCGGCGGTTCTTCCACGGAAAGAACCGGGGAATGTAGCGTGTGGAGGGCGACTCGAAGGTGGGAGAAGAGAGGACGTCGAGCTGCGGAGGAACGGCTGCCTGCTGTGGCCGGTGGGTGTTCTGCAGTTTGCCGAACAGCACCCGCGAGGGATACAGCACGATGTCGCAGTCGATGTCGAACGGCGCGCTGGACACAAGCCGCTCGCGCGGAGACTGAAGCTGCAGGTCATCCGGGCGCGACGAGGCCGCTTCCGTGAGTGAAGCGAATGGGAGGAGAATGGACAGCACGAGGATTGCCGACAGAACGGCAACCGTCGGGGCTTCCCGTCGCCTCCGGCCGTGCATGCCATGATTGTAGCCCATGTGTGGTCATCCTTCCAATCAAATGTCGAATGTTTGCTTGTCGGCGCCCGGTGCGCCTGCTTCGTTGTCGTGCTGCGCGAGGGCGGAGTCCGCACTGCGCGTTCCCGGCAACGCCAGTGCGTTGCGTGATCGAACGATGCTAGAATGCCCGCTGCCGCGTTGCTTCAGTGCAGCGGTCAGGAGGGAGTGGACTCGGTGGATTGCGTCCTCGCTGTCGACCAGGGCACGACCGGGAGCCGTGCCGTGCTCTACGGTGTCGATGGCTCCCGGGTGGCGTCGGCCTACCGCGAGTTCCCTCAGCACTTTCCTCGCCCCGGCTGGGTCGAGCATGACCCTCTGGAGATTTGGCGCAGCGTACTTGACTGCGTCGCGGATGTGCTCGCCAGTGCGCCGTCGGTGCGTGTTGCCTGCGTCGGTGTCACGAACCAGAGGGAGACGACAGTCGCGTGGGATGCGGGAACGGGTGAACCGCTGCACCGTGCCATCGTCTGGCAGTGCAGACGGACTGCGGACCGGTGCGCGGCGCTGAATCGGGATGCACGGTGGCAGGAGGCCATCCGGCGCATCACCGGGCTTCCCATCGATGCCTACTTCTCCGCCTCGAAGCTTGAGTGGCTGCTGGCGAACTCGCCCGCGGTTGCGGCGGCGGCGCGTGCGGGCACATTGCGTTGTGGAACGGTAGACTCGTGGCTGCTGTGGAAGATGACGAATGGCGCGGTGCACGCCACGGACTACACCAATGCGGCGCGCACGATGCTGTTCGACATCGACCGCCTGGAGTGGAGTAGCGAGCTCGCCGCCGAGTTCGGTGTGCCTCTCGCCGCTCTGCCGGAGGTCAGGAGTTCGACCGGCGAGTTCGGCGTGACAGCCGGTGGCTGCGGCTTTCCGGTGGGCGTTCCGATAGCCGGGATTGCCGGGGACCAGCAGTCGGCCCTCTTCGGACAGAGATGCTTCGCAGCCGGTACCGCCAAGAACACCTACGGCACTGGCGCTTTCGTGTTGCTGAACGCCGGGGCCCGTCGTCCGCGCGGCGACCGCCGTCTCATCACGACGCTCGGGTGCGGCGTTGACGGCAAGCCCGTGTACGTGCTGGAGGGAGCAGTGTTCTCCGCCGGCGCGGTCATCCAGTGGCTGCGGGACGAGCTCAGACTGCTGGATTCGGCTGCCCGTTCGCAGCAGATGGCCGAGTCGGTGCCGGACAACGGAGGAGTCTACTTCGTGCCCGCGTTAGTTGGCCTTGGAGCCCCATACTGGGATGCAGACGCACGCGGGACCATCGTGGGCATCACGAGGGGAACGACCGCGAACCATCTCGTCCGCGCCGCCGTCGAGGCAATGTGCTACCGGACCAGAGACGTGGTGGATACGATGCTTGAGGATACCGGACTTACCCTCAGAGAGCTGAAGGTCGATGGTGGCGCGGCTGCAAACGACTTCATGTGTCAGTTCCAGGCGGATCTGCTGGGTGTGAACGTCGTGCGACCCGTGGACGTCGAATCCACAGCCCGCGGCGCGGCCGCCCTTGCGGGGCTTGGGACCGGGTTCTGGGAGGATGTCGGGCAGCTTGACGCTTCTCGCGCGGTGGACCGGGTCTTCTCGCCGGCCATGTCCCACGAATGCCGTGGCCGCCTCTACGGGGAGTGGCAGCGCGCCGTCCGGCGCGCGCGCAGCGGAAGGGACGAGGACGGCTGCCATGCGTGAGTACGACGTTGCCATCGTGGGTGGCGGAGTGGTTGGCGCCGCGGTGGCGCACGAGCTGTCCCACTACCGGCTCAACGTGGTTCTACTCGAGAAAGAGGAGGATTTGTCCTTCGGTGTGTCGAAGGCCAACAGCGGCATCATCCACCCCGGCACCCAGAATCCTGCCGACTCTCTGAAGGGCAGGCTGTGCGTCGAAGGCAACCGCCTCGTGCGCGAGATGTCTGCCGACCTTGACCTCGACTTCAAGGAGGTCGGGGAGCTGGTGGTCGCGTTCGACGATTCCGAAGTTGGGCGGCTGTGGCAGCTGAAGCAGGAAGGTGAGGCTCTCGGTGTTCCCGGCCTCGAGATTGTGTCGCGAGAGTGGCTGAGAGACAACGAGCCGAATCTGAATCCCGACGCCGTGGCTGCCCTGCACGCGCCAACGGCGGGCATCATCAGCCCCTACCGCTTCGTCTTTGCACTATCCGAGAGCGCCCAACTCAATGGCGTCGAAGTCCTCACGAGGACGCGGGTGGAGTGGATAGAGCGCATCTCGCCCGCGGGTCCGGGGGAAGGCGCCCGCTTCGTCCTCGCGGGCGCCGCCGGCGAGTTCGCTGCACGGTACGTGGTGAACTGCGGCGGACTGCATGCGGACGACATCGCAGCCATGGTCGGCGCGTGCACCTTCCACATACGACCGCGCAAGGGCGAGGAGTACATCCTCGACAAGAAGCGCCGTTATCTGACGCGGCACCTGCTCTTTCCGGTGCCGACCCCCGAGTCCAAGGGCATCCTCGTGACAAGGACGTCCGACGGCAACCCGATGATCGGTCCGACTGCCTATGAGGTGGACGACAGGGAGGACCTGTCAACCACCGACGACGGGTTGCGCCAGGTCCTGGCCGTTGCGCAGAGACTCGTGCCCGCCATCGACCCTCGCGACATCATTGCCTACTTCGCAGGTCTGCGTCCCGCCGCGGGTGACGATTTCGTCATACGAAGCGAGAGCCAGGCTCCCGGCTTCGTCAACGTCGCCGGCATCCAGTCGCCGGGTCTGACGGCCGCTCCTGCCATTGCCAGGCATGTGGCCGGGCTGCTGTCGCAGACGGGCATGCCGCTGGTACCGAAGGACGCCCCCCGGCGCCAGAACCGCCGGTCCGTGCACCTCTTTTCGATGCCTCTCGGGGATGCGAGGCGGCTGGTCGAGCATGACCCGGAGTGCGGCGACATCGTCTGTCGATGCGAGACCGTGTCCCTTCGAGAGGTGAAGCAGGCGATTGAAGCCGGTGCGACCACGCTCGACGGCGTGAAGTTCAGGACGCGGGCGGGCGCAGGCCGTTGCCACGGCAGCTTCTGTACCTGCCGCATCATGCGTCTCCTGGCGGATGAGACGGGCAGGCCGGTGACCGCTGTCTCCAAGAGGGGCGCCGGCTCCGAACTCGTGGTGGAGGACAGGGCCGATGGATGAACGCGAGCTGGTCATCGTCGGCGGTGGCCCCGCCGGCATGGCGGCGGCGGTATCCGCGCGCGAGAGCGGCGTGCGGGACATCCTGCTGCTCGAGAGAGATACGCACCTTGGCGGCATCCTGAACCAGTGCGTGCATGCGGGATTCGGCCTAGCGTACTTCAAGGAGGTCCTCACAGGGCCCGAGTACGCAGACCGGTTCATCAGCCGCGTTGACGGGCTGGCCGGCATTGAGGTGAGCACCCGTTCGTTCGTGGCGGAGCTTAAGCCCGGCAAAGTCCTCACATATCTCAGGCCGGGCGCCATCCACACCGTGAGGGCGAAGGCGCTCATCATGGCGACCGGCTGCCGCGAGCGAACGCGGGAGATGATACAGATACCCGGCACCCGACCCGCCGGCGTCTTCTCGGCGGGCCTCGCACAGAAGATGATCAACATCGAGGGGCTCCTGCCGGGCCGGCGCGTCGTCGTCATCGGCTCGGGCGACATCGGCCTCATCATGGCGAGGCGCTTCTCGCTCGAAGGCGCCGTGGTCAGCGCGGCCATTGAGATCCAGCGCCAGCCGACCGGACTGAAGCGGAACATCGTCCAGTGCCTCGACGACTTTGGCATCCCGCTCCACCTCGGACACCGTGTACTGTGGATTCACGGGAAGGAGAGGGTGGAGGGAGTGGACGTGGCGCCGGTCGACGAACTCGGGCGGGAGATTCCCGGGACGCGATTCTCGCTGCCGTGCGACACGGTGCTGGTCTCGGTGGGGCTCATCCCCGAGAACGAGCTCATCGAGATGGCCGGCGTTGAGCTTGATAGGCGCACCAATACGCCGGTGTCGAGCGACCTCAACTACACCTCGATTCCGGGCCTGTTCGTCTGCGGGAATGCCTTCAAGGTGTACGACATCGTGGATTCGGTGACGCGCGACAGCATCACCGCAGGGCGCCAGGCCGCCGAGTATCTGGCTGCCTGCAACGGAGGCACGCGCCGTGAATAGAGAGCTCACCTGCATCGAGTGCCCCACCGGCTGTGCGATGACCGTCGCGGTTGAGGACGGTCGCGCCGTCCGGGTGGAGGGCAACGGCTGCCGCAGAGGACGCGACTACGCGGTGGCCGAAGTGGAGCACCCCGAGAGGCTTCTCACCACGACCGTTCCGGCGCGCGGGCTGTCGGTTCGTATGGTTCCGGTGCGGACGAACCGGCCCATTCCCCGGGACACGCGGGCGGATGCCATGCGCGAGATCCGGAAGGTGCTCGTCTCGGGTCCCGTCAAGGTGGGAGACGTCGTCCTCCACAACCTCCTCGGGCTCGGCGTCGATGTTATCGCGACGCGTGCGGTCTCCTGACCGGCGTGATTGCCCTCCCGAAGTGCACTCCCTATACTGGGCCGTGACGTGTCGGGTCGTTGCGCCTGCGCAAGACAGGCGCCAGGAGGGTCCGTGCGCGCGAAGGTGAAGATCTCCGTCATCAAGAAGCTCGGCACCAGGGAACTGTACGGTGACAAGCTACCTGCCCATTCGACCATGGAGGACTCGTGTCCCCGCTGCAAGGTGGGAGACGTGTTCATCGTGCCGGAAGACGGCTCGTGCCCCGCGGGGTTCTGTCCCTGGGCTTTCGCGGACCTGCATCGAGACATAATGCATCTGCGCTTCGGCGGC
>JALNYR010000074.1 GCA_023229725.1 Dehalococcoidia bacterium
ATCGACGACACCGCTGGCACTCATTCTCGCACCGTCCACTGACCCATCGACGACTCCGCCGGCCGGCCCAGATGAACCGGCGCAGACCGAGGAGCCGACCGTCGAGACGCTGTTGCCGGCATTCTCGATAGAAGAACTCACGGCCGAGTGCGATGCGGGCGAAGGTTTCGGCGTCACCGCCCTGCCGCTGGGCGCCGACTGGCGCGTAACGGAACGGGGCGTGTACTCCAACAGCCCGGTCATCATTACTTGCGAGACGGACGGCTCGACCGATGGGCTCACCTATGAGTGGGTAGCCGATGACGGTGAAATTGAGGGCAGTGGTGACAGCATTGTGTGGACGGCTCCGGGGCATGGTGCGAAAGTACAGGTCTCCGTGATGGTACGAGACGGTTCCGGAGGCGAAGAGCTGGCCGCGCTGAACTTCCGAGTGGCTACGTGCAAGTGCATGTATCAGAAGTATGAGTAGGGTGGCCCCTGGTGTGTGCCCGCATTCCTCAGTCGTGACGCCGCTCCCGGTGATTGTTTAGTTCGCGGGGAACGCGGCCTCCTGTGCCCGGGCGGACGGGATGTGTCCCGTCATCATTGCCCGTTTCCGTTGGCCAGTTCCCGTTATGGGGGCACGCGCGGGATGTCCCCGTTGCGGCAGTCGGCTCGGCCCGTTGACTTGACGAGCGGACGGGGCATAGCATTGCGGTGGCGCGAATACTCGCTTCCTTGTGGAGCCGCGCGCCGGAGAGGAGTGGCATGCCGCACCTGGAGTTTGACAGGCCGGTCGTGTTCTTCGACCTGGAGACCACGGGCATCAGCGCACCCCACGACCGCATTGTGGAACTGACCGCTATCAAGATGTCTCCCGATGGACGCCGGGAGACGCAGAGCATGCGGATGAATCCCACGATTCCGATTCCTCGCAGCGCCACAGAGGTACACGGCATCACGAACGAAGATGTGGCGGGACTGCCGACGTTCTCCTACTATGCGGCCAAGCTGCTCCGATTCATCGGTGACGCCGACCTGGGAGGGTTCGGGGTCAGCCGTCTCGACATCCCGCTGCTGGAGGCGGAGTTCCGTCGCGCCGGACTCGAGTTCTCGCGTCGCGGTCGTCGAGTGGTCGATGCTCAGATCCTGTTCCACATGCTCGAGCCGAGGGACCTCACGGCGGCCTATAAGAAGTACTGCGGGAGAGAGCTCGGGCACGCGCACGCGTCCGAGGGCGACGTCGAAGCTTCGCTGGAGGTGCTTGCGGGCATGCTGCAGGTGCATCCGGAGCTGCCGCACACCGTCGAGGGCCTCAACGCGCTCTGCAATGCCGAGCAGAGCAACTGGATCGACGCTCAGGGCAAATTCATGTGGTCCGGGGAGGGGCCGGTGCTCGGGTTCGGGAAGTACAAAGGCGTGCCGCTGCGCAAGCTGGTTGAATCGGACCCCGGCTACCTCGAATGGATAATAAAGAGCGACTTCGCTGACGATACGAAGGAAGTGGCGTCGCGCGCCCTGCACGGCGACTTTCCTGAGCAGCCCAACAACGCTGACGAGGCTGCCTGAGCCGGACGGCGCCTGTCAGAGCGCGACGTCGTTCGACCGTGCGGTTGACGAGTCGCAGACTCTCCGGTAGCGGCAGGAGCGGCACCTGCCGGGGCTGGTCGTCGGCTCCGCTTCCCTCTCGCCGGTCCAGAACTCCATGGCCAAGTCGAGTTTCCGCGCCGTCTGTTCCCGCTCGAAGGGGAACACTTGGCTGATGCCCGCGCCTTGCGGGCAATCCTGCTGCCCGGCTTCTCCCGACAGCAGCAGACAATCGCCCGCGGCGAGCCGCTCGCAGCGGTGGCATTCCCGCTTGAAGACGCTCACGCGGTAGCGGGTGGAGTCCGTGCCGAAGCCCATTTCCCCAAGACCGAGGCAGTACAGTCCGGCCTGGACGTGGTACGGCATGTAGATGCCGAGGCTGCCGCTGAACTTGCGCTCAGCTACGAGCGCGACACTTCCGCCGCTGAACCACGCCTCGTCAACGAAACCGGTGATAGTCACGCCACTGTGCCGCCATCCGATCCGGAACTCATAGACGCAGAGGGGCCGGACGCGTTCAACGACCGCCGCTGCGACCGCTTCCTCCGGAGTCATCGGGATGCCGAGGGCGGCAACCGCCTCGTGCCCGGCCGTTCCCGACTGCATCTCGGCGGTCGGGGCGAAGGGACGCTCAATGGAGAACTGAACGGCTTTCTCGCAGTAGAACTGCTGCGCCAGCGTGCTCACGGCGAGGGTGCGGCGACCATACCGGAGCACCGGTTCGTTCTCTCGTGAGGCGCGGATGGCTTCACGGTAGCGCTCGAGAATCTGCCGCGCAAGAACGCCTTCTGTCTCCGGGTCGGAAATGGCATCCATGTCGTTGCGGCTGCCGGCGGCGCGCGTTTGTCTCACGGCGCCGGGAAGGAGTGGCTACCTGGGCGACCCTATCCAGTACCAGACCATGTACTCGGGCGAGACGATAATCCTGACGTCGGCGGGGACACGGATGTTGTTGCCCTGGAAGCCGTTGAACGCCAGAGAACCCGTCTCGTAGACCCAGCCACCTGTCTCGGGCGACGCCTCGGTGTCGTACACGCCATCCCCGTCGTCTATCTGCTCGACGTAGAAGCTGTCGACGGGAGTCGCCTGACCGAGATTGCTGTACCAGGTGAGCTTCAGGGCGTCGATGCGGCGCTGGTCGCCCAGGCTCAGCAGCACGTCGAGAGCGGTGACGACGCCCGGCTGCAGCACGTCGGCACGCACGTCATGTGCGCTGACGGGCACGTTCTGATGAACGACCGTGCCGATGCGAACCTCGGGTATGACGACCCTGCCAAGGCTCAACGACTTGCGGAGCACCTCTGCGCCGAAGCTGTTGTACAGCTCCGCCAGGTACTCCTCCGGTCGGGTGGCGAGCTGGATGCTCATGCCGTCCTTGTAAGGGAACAGGTCCATCCTCATTGCGTTCGTCTCGGCCCACCCTCCCGCGTAGTGCGCTCGGTACCACCAGTCTTTTCGGCCATCAAGCTGGTCGATGACGTGGGTGTCAAGCAGACGGTCATAGTGGTACTCCATGCTGAACCAGCCTTCGTCCGCCAGGTGTGCCATGACGTCGAAGACCGAGAAGTGGCCGGTCGCGAAGTCGTCAGGACGAAGAGGCCTGACATCGAGCGGATTGAATGTGAACGCGCCCAGTCCCTCGATGCTGACCGTGCCGAGAGCGGATGGCACCCTGCCGGTGGGGATATCGTCGGACAGTCGCCACGCGCCGTCGTGCGGCAGGTAGTACGAGACAGGAGGAGTCTCAGGAGTCTCGGTTGGGGGGACGAGGGGCATGGACGGACCCTCGGAGTCGTCCGTCGTCGCACATGCGGGAAGCACGAGCACGATGGCTGCAAGCAAGGGGAGGATTGCGAGGTGTCTGCGGCCAGTCGTGTGTTTCCCCATGAAGCCTTTCCGTGCCGGGAACGTTTTCAGTATGACAGAATGCCGCTACTTCGGCCAGTGCAGCTGTGCCAGCACGTGGTTCACGTAGCCGAACAGCGGGATGCCCCGGCGACCGTCCCACCACTGAGCGGCGCTCAACTCGACGGGGTCAAGGCTGAGAGAGCCCTCAGCCAGGATTTCGAACACGTGGTAGGTGTTGAAGATGTCGCTCGTGCGACACTGCGGCAGCGGGGTCAAGGACACGGCATGGAGCCCGGTCTCTTCGCGCAGCTCGCGGACGACCGCTTCCTCGGCGGATTCGCCTCTCTGCACGCCGCCGCCGGGCAGTGAGAAGTGCCGGAAACCGCGGTCGCGCACGAGGAGCAGTAGTCCGTCCCGTCTGACGACCGCAGTTGCTCTATTCCTCATGCCGTAGAGATATTGCATCGGGTGGTGTGGCTCCGTGCTGTGCCGTACGCGTTCACGTGCGGTGAGACCGATTATAGCGCCCCATCGACGGGATGCGAAAGGCACAGATGGCTGGACGGGGGCGTCTTCCGAGTCGTCTCCGGCAGGAGATGTCGGCGCTGGGCCGCATTCGCGTCCGGCCCCCGGGGGCCACCCCGTCCGGCGGTGGTGTTAGAATAGCCGGGCTCGCGGGCTGGCATGACCTGGCAGGCCGGGGCTCCCTCTCCCGGCGATCGTGTGGCAGCCGCGTAGTAGTACAGGCGGCACGGAGGAGAGAAGAGAGATGCCCAAGTTCAACGCGAACCTGACGATGCTCTTCAAGGAGGTCGACTTCCTCGAGCGCTTCGAGCGGGCGGCCAGGGCGGGCTTCAAGGGCGTGGAGTTCCTGTTTCCCTACGACTGGGACAAGGAGGAACTGCAGGAGCGCCTCCAGTCGCACAACCTCGAGATGGTGCTCCACAATCTGCCGGCCGGGCACTGGGGAGCGGGTGAACGGGGACTTGCCTGCCTTCCGGACCGCGTGGGTGAGTTCCGGGACGGCGTCGGACTCGCCATCGAGTACGCGACGGCGCTGAAATGCCCGAGACTGAACTGCCTTGCGGGCATTCCGACCGTGGACGTGACGCAGGAGGCGAAGTTCCAGACGCTGGTATCGAATGTCCGCTTCGCCGCCGATGCGGCCCAGAAGGCGGGCATCAAGCTGCTGCTTGAAGCACTCAACGCCACGGACATGCCCGGCTTCTGCCTCTCCACCACGAGACAGGTGCTGGAGGTGCTGAAGGCGGTCAACCACCCCAACGTGTATATCCAGTACGACATCTACCACATGCAGATAATGGAGGGGAACCTCACGAAGACCATCGGCCAGAATATCGAGCGGATTGCACATATGCAGCTCGCGGACGTGCCGGGCCGGCATGAGCCGGGCACGGGGGAGATCAACTACGAGTTCCTCTTCAGAGCCATCGACGAGATGGGCTACAAGGGCTGGATTGGATGTGAGTACAACCCGTTGGGCTCGACTGAGTCGGGCCTCGACTGGGTGAAGAAGTACCTGTAGGGAATGACGGGGAGGTGCACAGATGGCACAGCTTGGATTCATCGGACTGGGGATCATGGGCAGGCCCATGATCGGCCATCTCCTTGCGGCCGGGAACAAGGTGAATGTGTATGACGTGAACACCGAAGCGGTCAAGGAGGTCGTGGCGAAGGGGGCGGTCGCGAAGGCGAGCAGCAAGGACGTGGCATCGGTATCCGACGTCATCATTGTCATGGTGCCGGACACCCCGGATGTGGAGGAAGTCCTGTTCGGGAAGGATGGCGTGGCGAAGGGGGTGAAGAGCGGCTCGATTGTCGTCGACATGAGCTCCATCTCCCCCATCGCGACGAAGGAGTTTGCCGGGAAGCTGGAAGCCATGGGTGTGGAGATGCTCGACGCCCCGGTTTCAGGCGGACAGGTGGGTGCGGAGAAGGCCATCCTCTCGATCATGGTCGGCGGCAAGCCGGAGATATTCGAGCGTATCAAGCCCTACTTCGCGCTCATGGGCAAGAACATCGTGCTCATCGGCGACCACGGTGCGGGACAGACGTGCAAAGTCGCCAACCAGATCGCGGTGGCGGTGAACATAATCGGGACGGCGGAGGCGCTCGCGTTCGCGTCCAAGGCCGGCGCTGACCCGGCGAAGGTGCGGGAGGCCCTCATGGGTGGTCTCGCCAGCAGTCGCATCATGGAGTTGCACGGGGAGCGGATGATTAAGCGAACCTTCCAGCCGGGGTTCCGCATCCGGCTGCATCAGAAGGACCTGAACCTGGCGCTACAGTCGGCCCGGAGCCTGCACATGAGCATTCCGGCGACTGCGCTCGCCCAGGAGATGTTCAACGCGGTCGCGGCGCGCGATGGACTCGACCTTGACCACTCCGCGATGGTACTGGCCATCGAGGAACTCGCGAATCACCCGGTAGCGTAGACACGCCGCGAATGGCTCGCTACGGTTGCCGGAAGGTGCGGGCGCGCTGCATGCGCGCCCGCATGCTGTTCATGAGGTCGCAGCCGAGGTAACCCGACCGTCTTGCCATGTACGTCCTCTCCGGGTCCGGACCCGACAGGTGGAAGCACTGCCGGCACTGCGTGCGCCCCGGCGCGGATACCACTGCCTGATTCTGCTCCCGCACCTTGCGGCACAGGGCAACGGCTTCGTCTCTCGTCAATCCGTCCATGAGCACCCCCATACGATTCGTTGCCTTCTCTCAGGGTAGCCGCGATTGGGTGGCAGCGTCAAACGGGAGTGCCGCGGAGAGGCGCCGCTCACTCAGTCGCAAGTGGTTCCGTCAGCTTCTCCCTGCCGGCGTCGGAAGGCCATGCGAGTCCTGCTGCCCGGCAGCGGGGGCTCGCCGAACGCCTCTTCACCCGGAGGCAGCCTGAAGAAGGCGGCGTGGACAAGGCATCCGCTGCAGACGAGACCGGAGCCCACCACCCGGGTTCCCCCGTAGCGGAAGTCGTCTCCGCAGCCTACCGACTTGAACCGGCGCTCGGAGGACGCGAAGATGTCTCCCAGGAAGTCCATGGCGAGCGTGGCGGCGAGCGGCGCCGGCGGGCATTTCGGGGAGAGAAGTGCGTCCATCGCATAGCTCCTAACGATTGTCTTGTGCAGAGCGGCGTAGACCTCCGGTCGCGGGACCACATCGCATCCGAGGACGTCCGCCCCGGCAATCGCGATGAGGCCCGTCTGTCCTGCCTGGCATGGCGCCGCCGAGCCGATGCGGTCGATGTCCTGCAGTCGTGACTCGAATACGTCTCGCATGGCCGACGTCCCGGAATGGACGCCTGTCTCGTGCGAGAGCCGCTCCACGCAGTCCCAGACTCGCATCTGGTCGCCGGCATACTCGCCTCTCGCCTCCAGGGAGGCCGCGACGGCCCGCTGGTTCATGCGCCTGAGCCGTGGTGGAGCGGGCGAGAGAGACTCCTGGAACCTGTCACTCGTGTATGCCCACCGGCCGTGCTCGGTACAGCTGACCGGGATGGTAACAGCGCTGTGTTCCGTGACGAGGATGGTGGTGTTCAGGACACGGTTCTGCTTGGCTCCCGCGAGTTCCTGGCCGTCCAGCAGCAGCACCGGCCTGTCGCCGGAGTTCTCCGCCAGGAGCGTGCCGACAACGCCCGTGCTGCCGGCTTCCCTGACGGCGAACGTTCCCGAGGCCAGAGCCGCGCTGAGTGCGATGAAGTCGAGGGAACACTCCTGCGGCGAGAAGAGCGGCACAAGGATCAGAGGCCCTGCGTCGACTGCTGTGCCGAGTCTGAGTTGCCTGAGGCAGGCTTCCACCGTTCTGTCCATGTCATTCCTCCCTGGTCAAACGTGTAGTGTCCGCACGATAGCGCCGGGCAGTGACAACTGTCTGTCACACCGGCGGCCGCGGTGAGAGAATCGTGGAGTGCCCCATGCGTGTGCCCCGTTCCGGCGCTTTCGCCCGTTGTCCCGGGCAGAACACCGCCGGAGGAAGCTCGCCCGGACCGATGCCGCGGGCATTCCGGGCCGGATAACGGGGAAGCGACCCGCCGCGCGTGTGGCGCTACTTGACAGCTTGAATCCGCCGTCTATACATTCGCGGGCGGATGGGATGCTGAGGAAGCGTGGAATGACAGGGGGAGATACCCGTGACACATGAGTTTGCCGTCTCTGTCGACTGGGATGACCACGGCCGCGTCATCGGCGCTGTGCCGGCGCTCGACGACTGCGTAGCGGTGGGCGGCGACATGGACGAGATGCTTGAGCGGCTTGAAGAAGAGGTGAGAAGCCAGCTTGCCGCCCGAGGCCGCCTGGGCGAGGACGACGACATCGAACTGGTCGGCTTCGACCTCTGGACGATCTAGGCAGCGCCCGTGGCAGCCGTGCCACGGGACGCCACTCAGATGCAGCCGACCGGCTGACACCGGTGGCAGTGCTATAGCTCGCCCAGGATGAGGTCCTCGAGTGCTCGCTTCGGCACGTGGTGAACGCCGCGCTCGTCGTTCCAGTACGCCGTGTTGCCATCAGGGCCGACCGGGTCGAGCACGATAGTCTCGTTCGGCTTCCCAAGAGCGATGGCAAGCAGCGGCTCGTAGCGCTCGTCGAGCTTCAGCATTGCGTGCATGCTCTTCTTGCTGAACGCGCCAACCAGACAGCCGCCGAGGCCGCGTTCCACGGCGCCAAGCAGGATCGACATGCCGGCAACGACGTGGTCGTAGTTGAAGATCTTGCCGAGCTGCTTGTCCGCGACGACGATGATGTATGCGGCGGGTCGTTCGCCTTCGACGGGTCCTCCCCACTCGGGCATTCGCGAGGCCCAGTGCAGCAGAGGGAATATGTCCGCGTTCTTCTCGGGCCGGTTGCACAGCAGGAACTTCACCGCCTGCTGGTTCCACGGCGACTGCGAGATGCGGGCAAGATCGACGAGTTCACGAAGCGTCTGCATGTCAACCGGCACATCCTGGTGGAAGCGTCGGAAGCTGCGGTTCTGGAGAATGAGCTCACGTACGTCCATGAAACCTCCTGTCAGGGTTTGTGCATACTAGCAGACAGTCGTACAGGTGGCAACGCGAAGCAAGGTGCACGGGGCCATTGCCCGGCCGGGACTCGGTCGCCGCGCGGAATCCTGCAACCGGCAGTACCCGGTCTGCGGGTGGAGAGAACGAAACCGTGCGGACGGCGGGAGCGATGGCCATGTGCGGCTAGGGGGCCGACGACTCGACATGTGACGGCGCGGTGCTTGCCCAGGCCACCTCGTGCTTCACCTCCTGGAGGGCACGCAGCCAGAGCCTGGTCATTGCGTTTCGAAGGTCCTCGCGCTCCTCTCGCGACAGGACGGACATGACCCTGTGGAACGTGGCACGTTCGAGGGAAGCCTGATACGCGTTCCTTCCCTTCTCCGTCATGGCGACTCGCACCGTGTTTCTCCTGTGCATATCGCGGTACCGGCGGACCAGCCCGTCCTTCTCCATGCGGTCGAGCAACGCGGAGATGGTGTGAGGCTCCCGCAATAGCCATTGTGAGATCTCGGTGGGCGTGGCGTTGTTGTCGCGGGCCTGCAGGACCAGGAGGACAGCGGCGCGCATCATGCTCAGTCCGTGCTCGGAGAGCTCGCGCGTGCGGGCGAGGCTGAACGCGTGGCTCGTCTGATTGATGAGAGCCATCAGGTTATAGTCGTCGTCTTCGTTGATAGGGTCTAGCCTGTAGTCGCGGACTGGACCGGCCTCTTCTGTCATGCAATAGCCTCCAGAAGTACTGAGTGCGAAAGCCGACGGCGGGATTGTATCACGTGTGCGAGGAGCACGGTAGTTGTTGAATCTGATACACAGCGACGGCTGCGATATGTATCGAGTGCGATATATGGTGGCGCTCGTGGGCCGTGGCGTCGCGCGTGTCGTGTGCGACAGGAAACGACAGGGCGGGATTTCCGGGACCTGCCGGCTTCGTCGTGGTGCTTTTCGGCGTGGCATTGACAACCAGCCGCGCCTGGGGCATACTATTAGTGTCGTATACGAATCGCAGCCGCAGACGGTGCGATACCCGGGCGGAATCCCACGCACCTTATCAGTCGCTCATCGTGCAGAAGCAGGAGAGACGGCGGTCTCACGTTCGTCGGCCAGTCCCCTCGTCCTCGGGTAATGCCCTCCACACCGACTTGACGTCCTCTCCTCTTGACCATACGGGCCCCGGCACAGTGTCTTCGCCGGGGCCCGGCTGTTTCTTCCCCGAACCATCGCCACGTGCGGCAATGTACGTTCTTCGCCGGTGACCGGCGCAGGTCTATACTTGGCTCTGTGCCCGCAACAGGTGAACCGGCAAGTCTCCGCCGGCCGCCCGCGACCGACCCGACCGCATATGACGCGTTCGCCGATGCCTACAACGTCCACTGGGGAAGCTTCAGTCTCACGTGGCTGAAGGTATTCGGCCTCCTGATCGGGGGGCGCCTCGAGTCGGAGGCCCTTGTGCTGGACCTGTGCTGCGGCACGGGGCAGCTGGCTGCCGAACTGGCCGCGCGGGGCTACTCGGTGGTCGGGCTCGACGGGTCGCGGCGGATGCTGATGCACGCCCGTGACAATGCTCCGGGAGTCCGGCTCGTCCAGGGGGATGCCCGGAGGTTTGGCCTCCGCTCGTGTTGTGACGCGGTGGTGTGCATGTTCGACAGCCTGAACCACGTGCTCACGATTGAGGAGCTGGGCGCGGTGTTTCGCTCTGTACACGATAGTCTGCTGCCCGGCGGCCTCTTCCTCTTCGACCTGAACACTGAGACGGGCTACAGGCGGCACTGGGCCGGGGTCTACCGGGTGACGTCGGGGGACTTCGACGTGGCGACGCGGTCGACGTACTACCGCCGGCGCCGGCTGGGCATGTTCAGGGCGAGCATCAGCCGGCGGGGGGACCCGGCGGGGGGCGTGGACGAGGTTGAGTTGTGGCAGCGCTGCCACGAGCCGGGCGAGGTGGTGTCCGCGCTGACCGCCGCCGGGTTTGTCGCCATCGAGACGTACGGGACGGAGGGCGACGCGCTCGTGCCCGACTGGATCGAGGACAGCGAGCGGGCCTTCTACCTGTGCGAGCGCCCCGGCGCGCCACCCGACCGCTGACCGCTCCGGTTCCGCCTCTGATTTCGGGACCGGTGGACCGTCGAGTCCGTGTCAGTAGACGAGAGGTTTCACCAGGAGGAGCGGGATAGTGGTCGTGTGCAGCACCCGGTCGGCCACGCTGCCCAAGAACATCCGGCTGAAGCCTGAGTATCCGTGAGTGGTCATAGCGATGAGATTCGCGCCTACCGCGAAGGCCGTCTCCAGGATTCTCGTGGCAGGGTCGCCGACCGTGACCCGTATCTCGATGCGCCGCTCCGGCGCGCGCAGCAGCGTGACGACCTCCTGCAGGTAGCGGGAGGCCTGGCCGTTCAGGTCGTCGAGTTCCGCATTCGTGTAGGGCACGCGTCGTGCGATGAGGGGGCCGGATGCGTAGTGGTCGCCAGGGATGACGTGTGTCAGGTAGAGGATGCTATGGCCCTCGTGCCACCTTGAGCGCAGCAGCGATTCGACGTGTGGCAGCACCTCTCTGCTTGCCTGTGAGCCGTCAAGAGGTACGAGGATGCGGCTCAGCATTCCATCGCTCCCGGGTAATGCTGTCGTTCCCGCTGCAAGCAGGACGGGCTTGCTGGACTCGCGTATGACCTTGTCGGCGGTCCTGCCTATCGTCCAGTGGCCACCGCTGCTCTGGCTGTGCGGCGCTGCCGCGATGAGTCCGATGTCAGCTCGCGCGGCGTAGTCGGCGATCTCGCGGTTGGGCTTGCCTTCGAGGACGACGCCGGCCACCTCGACGGTGCTGCCTCGGAGGTGCTGTCGCATCCTGTCGGCCAGGCTGGCGATGTACTGCTCGTGGAGGGCTATCTGCTCGTGAAGCGAAGGGGGCAGTACGTGCAGGAGGGTGACTGAGGCGCCGAGCCGGTTGCTGATTTCCTCCGCGTAGGGAAGGATGGCTTCCGATTGTTCACACCCGTCGACGGGAACCAGGATCCTTGCCGTCATCCCTCACCTCCTTCGTCCCACCGCAGCGCGGCGTGGACTCATCATCACCCCTGGTCCGGCATGAGACTGGTGTGGCTATCTCTGCTTCGATTATACCACCGCCGGAAGCGCCTGACGGCGGGCGGGGAACCTGCTGCGGACTGCCGCGACGTCGTATGCCGGAGGCGGGAGCAGGCGGTCTTCGGCCCGACGGACGCCGAAAGGAGCTTGGGGAAGGCGACGACCGGACACTGCCGGTGATTCCCGCATTCGGGCGAATCTGGCGCGGCGAATTGGGTGTGGTACGATAGGCGTCCGTGAGGATGTGCCTCGCGTCCTCGCCCGAGGACGAATGCCTTCGCGGCTCCCCGGCCAGTTCGAAGGCGGGAGGGAAGTTGACAGGGGTCAAGCGTGGACCATTGATACCGGAAGACATCGAGGACGCGGGGCATCCCTCCCGTTGGCAGTACACTGTCGCGACGCGGAAGAGCGAGCCACTCGAGTGTATGCCGTCAGCCGCCTGAACTGATGTCCACTGTTGTACGGGAAGTCACGGTCAAGTCCGCGCTGACGAAGTCGCGGTTGTTTCCCTACTGCGTGAACCCGTACGCCGGCTGTGCACACGCCTGTGTCTACTGCTACGCGCGGTTCGCTACTCGCTTTTCCCATCCGGGTGAGCAGTGGGGCAGCTTCGTCGACGTACGGGTGAACGCGCCG
>JALNYR010000075.1:0-6137 GCA_023229725.1 Dehalococcoidia bacterium
AAGACGCATCGCTACAGCGTGCTGGAGGCTACGGGTTTTGCCGGCATGGTCGACATAATCGGTGCGTTCGACCTGACGATGACGAGCGACCCGACGGCGCTACCCTGGTATACGGAGCACGGCGCGCACGCCATCTATTCGCCTCCGGGGGCGAACCCGGACGTGTTCGTGCCGCGAGACTGCGAGCGGGATATACCCGTGTTGTTCGTGGGCAAGAACTACGGGCGGCGCGCGCAGATCATCGGCCAGTTGGCCGACGCAGGGATTGACGTAACGTGCTACGGGCAGGGGTGGCCGCGCGGCCCTATCGACACGGCGGGCATGGTCGACGCCATGAACCGCGCGCAGATCACGCTCGGTATCGGTGAGACGGCGGACCCGAGCCTGCTGTCGCTCAAGGGCCGGGATTTCGAGGCGCCGATGTGCGGCGCATTCTACCTGACGCAGCGCAATGAGGAGCTATTCCGGCACTATGCAGTACAAAAGGAAATAGTGATGTGGGGCACGTCGTTTATGCTGCCGCACATAGTGCGCTACTGGTTAGCCCATCCGGAAGCCTGTGAGGTGATTCGCCACGCTGCCGCCCTACGCGCGCGACGCGATCACACCTGGCGGCGGCGCTTCGAGGCGGCGTTCGCGGCAATGGGGCTGACGTGGGGGGAAGCGTGAGCGTATTCGACACCGATATCTGGCGCGCGATTGTGGAACTTGATGTGGCGGAGGAACCGTTCTGGCGCGAATACACGGATCGGGTGATGCGAGGGGCCATCGCCGACTTCGAGCGCGCGCTAGGGATAGAGCCGCTAGGGGAGGGGGAGGGGCAGTGAAGGAATATTATCCGGTCAAGTGGCAGCGCAAAGCGATCATAAGACTTTTTGCAGAGATGGGAGAACGCGGATGGACATGCGCACCTGCGCACTCCACCTATGATCTAAGCGAGATGGTTCTGCTAGATCACAAACATCCAAAAGACGTGATCTGGGTGAGATTATGGCGCAGTATGGGCGAAGACAGGCACCCATATCAAGTCTATATTTACATAAATCTGCACGACCTTGATGAGTATGCGCGTCAGATTCGGGACGGTCTCCCAGAACAGATACATCATGCTGCGATGGGGCTATGTCGGCTAGAAGAGAGAGAGACTGTCTGCCCATGTGGGCAGATCGTGGCAATAACCGTATATGACGGGGCCGATTCTATTCCGCCAGACATCCCATGCCCATCTTGCGGTCACATAGTCTCGCACTTCTGGTATGACTATCAGAATGACTGACACGTGGGGCGCCGACCAGTTGCTCGCCTACCAGGCGATTGCACTGCCCGGTGAGGTGGTGACGCCGTGGCGGATATACGACGACCGGGCGATGGTGTTCGATCAGTTCTACTTCTACCAGGACTACTGGGCGTTCTCACGTGTGACCGCGGCGCATCCCGACTGGCTCCTGGACGTGGGAAGTACGGTACTCCTGGTGGGCCTGCTGGCGCAGTTCGTCCCGGTCGTGTCGGTGGATATTCGGCCCGTGCCGGTGAGTGTGCCGAACCTGCTCTGCATACCGGGCAATATCACGGCGCTGCCCTTCCCAGACGGCAGCGTGCCGATGGCGAGCAGTCTAAGCGTGATCGAGCACATCGGGCTTGGGCGATACGGCGATCCGCTGGATGCGCGCGGGAGCGAGAGAGCATGCCGTGAGTTGGTACGAGTACTCAGGCCGGGCGGGCGGCTCCTACTGTCGTGGCCGACGGCAGACACGCCGGTAACGCAGTTCAACGCCAATCGCCTGCTGCCGGTGTCGCTGGTGGAATCGTGGCTGGGCGGCTGCGAGCGCGTGACGGGCACCAGTATCGACGGCCCGAACCTGAGCATGTGGTGCGGGGAGTATAGGAAACGAGGGGGAGAATGAGCGAGCAAAGCGGAGCAGTAGTGCGGCTGGTATCGGAATCAGGGGGGAAAACGAGCGAGCACGTCCTGAAAGAGAACGAGATATTTATCGACGGCGGCAAGAATCGGTCGCCGGTAATCACCTTCACGCTCACACCGTTTCTGCGCGAGATGCTGAACGATGGCGATAAGGGCATCTGGCACTTCGGGTGTGTGATCAAGCAGGCATACGAGGGGTTCGTGTCCTGTATCCCGGTGGAGGACAGGACTCCCGAAAACTATCAGGAGAACGAGTGGCAACATCGACTCCGCCAACTCGAAACCGGGCCGAATGGCGAATGACTGATCGCTCCTTTTGGGTCATGGTGCGCCGCGCCCTGCTCATGATCTGCGCGGCGATCAAGTTGAGGTGGATGACTGACGACTAGATAACTGCATAGCGGCCCACACCTGCGTTAGCAGGTCTCGGCTATCACGACTGGTACGGCGCAAGCCTGCCCGGTCGGGATGGCCGAGTTTTTATTGTAACGGAGGCGAGTATGGACACGGCAATCAAGGTCGTTGGGAGTACCGATACCAGTTTCACCCTAGGCGGCTACGGCGTGGTCTACGGCGGCGCGGACCTGGAAGGCGAGACGTTCACGCCGCAAACCGACTTCTGGCTGGACCGCCTAAGTGCAACGCCGCCGGTGCTCTACCAGCACGGGCAGGACAGGCGGCTCAAATCTCACACCCTCGGGCGCGCGCGCGTAGAGGCGCAGGACGCCGGCCTGTGGGTAGAGACACAGATCGCGCTGGCCGACGAATACGCGGAGGCCATTCGCGAGCTGGCCGAGAAGGGCAAGCTGGGCTGGTCGTCTGGCGCGGTGGGCCATCTCACGGCGCGGTCGGGCAAGACGATCACCGTCTGGCCGATTGCCGAGTTCAGTTTGACGCCGACGCCGGCAGAGCCGCGGACGTTGGGCGTGCATGAGTTGCGGTCACTGGCCGAGACAGAGCCGAACGTCAAGGCGCTACTGCCAGAGGCGGGCGAGGAGCCTGCGGTGGGCGCGACGGGTGGCGCAGTCAAAGCCGAGACAACGATAGTTTCTGTTGTAACGAGAGAGGATCCCAAAATGGAAGAGGAAGTGAAGGCCACGCCGCAACTTGACGTGGCAGCGATTGTAGAGATGGCGGTCAGCAAGGCGATTGCCCAACTCAGGGAACAGCCGGCCGTCGAAAAGGCGTTCAACGTGGCGCCGGAAGGCAAGGATCACCCGGAGACCAAGGACTTTGGCGATTGGTGCGTGGCCGTCATGCGCCAGGACACCAAGAGGTTGAGCAGCGTCTACCAGTCCTACAAGGCGGCGCTGTCTGAGGAGACGGGTACCGTGGGCGGGTACCTGGTGCCGCCGGAGTTCTCGCAGCAGATCATGCGCGTGGCTCTTGATACCGCTATCGTGCGACCGCGCGCGACGATCATCCCGATGGGCGGGCGTGAGTTCAACATGCCGGTCTTGAACTACTCCGGCACTACGGCGGATCAGCCGCACATGTTGGGCGGCGTCGTCGCCACCTGGACCGAAGAGGCGGGCGCCAAGACTGAGACCGAGCCAACGTTCGAGACCCTGAAGCTCATGTACCACGAGCTTTCAGGCTATTGCGTGGCGTCCAACATGCTGCGCCAGGATGCGGGCCCGGCGCTGGCGCAGTTGCTCACGCAGCTGTTTGGCGAGGCCATTTCCTGGTACGAGGATATTGCGTTTCTGCAGGGCACCGGTTCGGGACAGCCGCTGGGCATCTTCAAGGGCGGCGCAATCTTGGCCGAAGTGGCGGCAACGCACACGCTCGTTTACTCCGACGTGACGAGCATGATGGCAATGTTCAAGCCCAGGACGCCGAACGGCGGCACCTGGGTCATCCACCCCGGCATCTACCAGCACCTGTTGGAGATGACGGACGGTACGACCACGGGCTTGGTGTGGCAGCCGAATGCGCGCGATGGCGTGCCCAATCGGTTCTTCGGCAAGGAGATTATCGTCTCCGACCGTATCCCGATAGCGCCTGCAGGGACTTCCGCCTCGACCTTGGGCGGCCTGCTGCTGGCCGACTTCTCGTACTACCTGATTGGCGCCAGGACTGGCCTGCAGATTGACTTCTCTGAGCACTACAAGTTTGTGAACAACCAGGGGACGTGGCGATTCTGCGAGTACGTCGATGGTCAGCCGTGGCTCAGGACTTACTACACCTGCGCCGACGGTGCTACGACTCAGTCGCCGTTCGTTACCCTCAAGGGCGCGTGATAGGAGGCATATAGATAATGGTTGAAGCACTTTCGGAAAAGTTGGCCCTCGTGGGGTACGTGTCTACGTCGTACGGGTTTGCGGCCACCAGTAAGCAGACGGCCACCATCGACATGGACGTTTTCCGGCGGGCGATGGTGATTCTGCAGGGGCACGTGAGTTCGACCGTGGCCACCACGAACGGCGGACTGGTGCTGAAGATTTTCGACGCCACGAACACCGGCAAGTGCGCCAGCACGGCCATCATCACGATGACCGGACTGCAACTTGCGACCACGACTCGCGGCTACCAGTGCATCGCCGAGGTACGCTCGGAACAACTGGGCGTAAAGACCGCGCGGCCTGGCACTGGGCGGTTCTTCCGCGCCAGGGTGATCAACGGGACGCTGAAAGCGATCGCCAACATCATTGTGTTGGGCGATACGTCCCGGTATGGTCCCGCCTCGAACTACGACCTTTCTACTGTGGCCGAGATCGAGACGGATTCGGACTGATAGTGCGGCGCTGATAGCGGCTGGGGGTGGGGTTGGCCGCCGGCCCCACCTACGCCAGGGAGAGCAGTATGACATTCAAGACCGTTCATCAGGCGGCAGATGCGCAGTTCCTGAAAATCTACGACTCCGCCTATATCGCGACGGCCACGCAGGGCACGGCGGTTGACCTCGAAGGGCGTTCGCCGATCCGGCTGTTGATGCCCGCCGGCTGGGAGACCACGGCGGCGATTGTGCACATCGACGTGAGTGACGACGGCACCAACTACTACGAGCTGTGGAGCGCTGGCACGGCCTACACCGTGGCCGTCAAGAAGAGCGTGGCCGTGCGCGTGGACCCGGAAGTGTTCTGGGGCTGCCAGTGGATTCGCCTCGTGGGTACGCGCGCGCGCGGTACGGCAGAGGCGCAGGCCACACAAGGGACAATCGGTATTGTAGCGCGGCTTATCTGATAGGGAGTAGAACATGGCTAAAGTTCCTCGACTTTCGTACTACGCCGCAAACAAGGCGGCGGACGGCATTGGTGATAGCCTCGATAGCGGCCTGATTCGCATCTATAACGGCAGGCAGCCGAACAGCGTGGATAGCGCGACGTTTAGCACGCACGTGCTGCTCGCGACGTTGACGATGGACGCTGCGGCCTTCCCGGTGGCGACGGCTGGCGTCATCACGGCGGCGGCTATCGTGGCTGACAGCGCGGCAGACACGGCCGGCACGGCGAGTTGGTTCCGCATCCTCATGGCTGCCGGGAATACGGCGATGTGCGATGGCAACGTCGGGAAAACCGCAGCCGATTTCTGCATGGCCTTGAACAGCGTGACGGTTGCGGCAGGCGCGAACGTGGCGGTATCGGCGTTGACCATCACGATCCCTAGGACGGCATAGTAGTGGTACGCGGTAGAGGCGCGAGCCAAGGCGCACGACTCGCGCCACCGATCTTGTTGAGGTGGAAGAATGGTAGAACAGTTCGCCAATAACGCCGCCATAACGCTCACGAGCGCCATTGAGACAACGACCGCCACGACTATCAAGGTCTTGTCGGCTGCCGGGTTTCCGACCTCAACACGGTATCGCGCCCTGGTAGGTAGCGAACTGCTGATCGTTACGGGCGGGGCCGCCACGACGTCGTGGATAGTGACGCGGGGGGCGGAGAGCACCGTAGCGGCCACTCACGCCAACGGCGCAACAGTAACGCATGTGCTGACGGCGGGTGCACTGGCGCAACTCAAGACAGATGCAAATCCTTCCAGCGCGGACGTGACCTGGACCATCATACAGGCGTCTCAACTCGTCAATGAGGTGATGAACTTTCCATCCTACGGCGGCATCGACGAAGACCTAGATGCACTGAGCCTCTGGTGGGACAAGGTGGGCACGCCAAGCACCGCAGTGACGATGGTGGACGTGGCCGGAGAAGGCGGGATCACCGAGACGTGGGAGTATGCGCTAAAGACGGTTGCCGACGCCGCCGGTGAGGGTTTT
>JALNYR010000075.1:6147-12008 GCA_023229725.1 Dehalococcoidia bacterium
CTACGCCGATCAACCGCGTATCAAGGCGGGTCGCAAACTGAGTGCCATAGCCGCCGTGTGGGTGGGCACTGCCGGCACGACAGTAACGATGAAGCTGGTCACATCGCAGCCCACAGAAGTTGCGGCCACAGCGACGGCGCAAGCGTGGACAATCATCAAGTGCGAGAACCTGGCCCTTGACGGCACCTACGTGGACCTCCAGTTCACGACGGATACGGCGGACACGTTCTACGTCGTGCCGCTGGGGGTGTGCATCGGCGAGAAGGCGGTGCCGTTAGGGCCGAGACCAACGCGCTGGGTGGACAAGGGAACCGTGTACATCGTCAATAACACGGACGTGAACTGGACTTGGACGGACGTAGACTGCACGGCAAGCACGAGCCCGTTGGCGATGCGGGTTTATCTCATGTACATGTTCCAACACGACTCCGGCGGGGTTACGACGCCAGCAGTAAGAAGGAATGGACTAACTGGCGATCCTGTCTCCTATCAAGAAGTCGGACGGATTGCTCAAAACAGTCTGCACGGGCATCCTGTAACGGTGCTTCTGGATGATGCCAATATTTTCGAGTACATCGGGAGCACTGACATATTGGTGGAGAAAAACTATATTTCCATCGTCACTTATGAGGAATGGGGATAATGATTGCTCAGCGAACGACTATTCTCAAGTTTGTTGACGATGATCCTAAAAGCCTCGGTGTGGGCAGTATCGTTTCGGTGGCGAGCGGAGACGGGTTGGTCGAAGGCGTCGATTTTGCGGTGAATCTCACCACCTCTACGGTACGGCGCTTGCGGACGTTTGGCCGCGACCTGCTGACGTTCGTGGTGCAGTACGAGGACCATGCGGAGGAGATCGCTGCGCGGGAGGCGTTGCTGAACGAAGCGAACACGGAGGGCACCGACGCCAAGGCACGCATCCTGGAACAGATCGACGCGGCGCTGGCGGAGTATGCGGCGGCGCTGGCGGGCTGGGACAAACTCACGACGGCGCAGGTGAAAGTCGTCGTTAAGCGGCTAGTGCAGGTGCAGGTACAGATATTGCGCTACCACAAGAGGGAACTGCTCTAGTGGTCTTTACCGGCAAGCTCGGGACCGTAGATAGCCAACTCGGGAACATCGTTCTCGGGTACGTGGCGGCGGGTGTTCCCGCCGTCACCGGCACCGTTGCACTTACCGGCCAGCCCGCCGCAATCGCGGCGACCGGTATAGTCACACCACCGGCCATAACCGGCACGGTAGCGCTCACGGGCCAACCGGCGGCGATTGCAGCCACTGGCACGAATACGCCGCCCGCTATCACGGGCACTGTAGCCGTCGCTGGGCAGCCTGCCGCGATAGCAGCAACAGGCGTGAATACCCCTCCGGCGATCACGGGGACTGCGGCGCTTGAGGAACAGCCGGCAGAGATTGCGGCAACCGGCGCCAACACTGTTCCGGGTATCACCGGCACAGTAGGGATCACTGGGCAGCCAGCGCAGATCGCAGCGGTAGGGGTCAATACCCCTCCGGCTATCACCGGCGCCGTAGCCATCGAAGGGCAGCCAGCGCAGATCGCCGCCACTGGTACGCACATTCTGGCGCTGACTGGTACGGCGGCACTCACGGTGCAACCGGGGCAGATCGCTGCTACCGGGACAGTGGGGCAGGCGCCGAACTACGGCACGGCCTCGCTGACAGCGCCACCGGCACAGATAGCGGCGGCGGGGACGGTTACACCGCCGGCAATAACGGGTGCGGCGGAGATAACCGGGCAACCGGCCGCGATTGCTGGCACAGGGACAAACGTCCCGCCTGCTATCACGGGCACAGCGGCGATTGATGCACATCCCGCCGCAATCGCTGCGACCGGCACGCAACTTCTGGCGCTCACGGGTGTGGCGGAAGTTACGGCGCAACACGCCGCGATCGCGGGCGCGGGTACGGTAACGCCGCCGGGTATCACCGGTACGGCGGAACTAGCGACACAACCTGGCGCGATAGCGGCCACGGGCGTGAATACGCCGCCGGCTGTAACGAGTACGGCAGCCGTAAGCGCGCAACCGGCGCAGATAGCGGCGGCTGGCGCCAACGTTCCGCCAGCGATCACCGGCACGATCGCCATTGAGACGCCACAGGCCACGATTAGTGCGACCGGCGCGATCACGTTCACGGGTGTAGGCGCGCTAGAGGCGCAGGCAGCGGTCATCGGCGCCACTGGCGTCAATACGCCGCCGGCGATCCTGGGTGTCGCGGCGTTCACCGCCCGGCCAGCGCAGATAGTCGCAACGGGCATCGTTACGCAACCGGGGATCACCGGGACGGTAGAGATCACGGGGCAGCCGGCACAGATCGCCGCTACCGGCAGCAACTCGCAGGCGGGCCGGGCCACACTCGGAGACGCACTGGCCTACACGGCGGCGGTATCGGACATGGCCCTCGTGCGCGCGGGCGCGCTCACAGACGCAGCGCTCTACGGGGCAGCGGTTACAGACGAGGCCGACGGTGCAGACGTGACAGACGCGGCGCTGTTCGCGGTGGCACTGATAGGAGACGCATAGGCATGGCAAACACATACGACATTGGCGACCGCGTGCGCTGCTCGGTGACGTTCGCGACCGTCAAGGGCACCAGTACCGACCCGACCACGATCACCGTGATCGTCAAGGGCCCGACGGACTCGGACACCTACGTCTACGGCTCAGGGGCCACCGTGGTGAAAGCCGATACCGGCGACTACTACGTCGACCTGGACCCGGACGAGGCGGGATTCTGGTGCACCACGTGGAGCGGCACCGGCACGCTGATCGCGTCTGAGCACAGTTATTTCCAGGTGCGGCGAGCCTGTTAGGAGGGAACCGTGTACGTCTCGATACCGCAGTTCAAGAACTACCGGGGGATCACGAGTACCGCAGACGACGTGCTAATCGGCGACCTCCTGGAGCGCGCACAGGGGCAGGTGGAATCGTACGTCGACCGCACGATTGTGGCTCCCACTACGGCCGCAACACGGTACTACGATGCTCTGCGCGACGTGAGCGACGACCGGCGCACGCTGTACCTGGACGCCGACTTGGCGTCCATCACCACGATCACCAACGGTGACGGCACGGCGGTGGCCACTACGCACTACGTCACTGAGCCGCGCAACGCCGCGCCATACAGGAGTATCCGCCTCACGACGTTGGCCGACGACAACTTTACCTACACGGCGGCACCGGAGGACGCGATCAAAGTGCTAGGGCGCTGGGGTTACGCGACGGCGGCACCGGCAGCGGTGCAACAGGCGACGATTCGACTCGCGGCCTACATGTACGCGCAAAAGGACGCGTCGGTGTTTGACGTAACGATGTTTCCAGACGCAGGGGTTATGAGCGTTCCGCAGGGAATGCCGAAGGACGTGAGAGAGTTGCTTGAACCGTATAGGAGGCTGCGCTAGTGACTGAGGCGGAGGGGATACGGTTAACGACTGAGCCGCTGGATCGCGGCGACTGGACCGAGGCGGAGGTGCAGCGGCACGTACTGCCAGAGCCTACCAGCGGCCTGATTGTGACGCCACAGGACAAAGACATTCGCGTTCTGTGCGGCATTCCGATGGAAAGGACCATCGGGCAACTACCGTTCTTCGGGTTCGTGTCCATCTTCACACAGGGATGGCCGCTAGCGAAACTGGAGTACACGCGCAACGACATCGCGCGCTGCACGTTCGCGCAGTTCCTCGTGGATAGCGAGTTTACCCACGTGCTCATGTTGGACTCGGATCACGTGCACCCGGTGGATATCGTGCCCAGGCTGGCGCGCTGGTTTCGGACCTACCCGGAGCAGATACAGGTGATCGGCGGGTTGAACTTTCGGCGGGGGAAACCGTACGACCCGTGCGCGTTCGTGGACCCGGGGGATGGTTCGTATCGCAGAATGGCGTCGTGGCACCCGGGCGCCGTGGAGGTGGATGCGTTGGGGAGCGGGTCCATCATGATCGCCAAGCCGGTATTCCAGCAGTTGCCGAAACCGTGGTTCGCGTATGCGTATGAGGACCTCACCGGCTGGCCCGGCACAGACATGTGGTTCAGCAAACTGTGTCACAACGCCGGGATCACGCTGTGGTGTGACACGACCACCACGAGCCCACACGTGGGGGACAAGCTGATCGATGGCCAGGACTATCGCAAGTGGCTCATAGAGAACGGGGTGAACCCGGGATGAGAGTCGCACTGATTCAACCGGAATCGCCCTTTCTGCTCGACCAGGCCGTACATGGGCCGCTGGGCCTGTGGTATCTGGGCGCGGCGCTGCGCAGGGCCGGCCATGAGCCGGTGTACTGCGACATGGGGCTGGGCGACGCGCTGCCCGACGATTGCGACGTGTGGTGCGTGACCGGCACGACGCCGCAGCGGGATTGTATGGAGCACGTTATACGCGCCGCAGGAAGCACGCCGGTCATCGTGGGCGGACCGCACGCGAGCGCTGACCCGGTGGACGTGCTGGCGATGGGCGACGTAACGGTCGTGCGCGGGGAAGGCGAGCGCGTGTTGCCGGATCTGCTCACGGGGCCGCTGCCGGGCGCCGCCATCGTCAACGCGGACAGGATCCGCGACCTGGACGCGCTGCCATTCCCGGACCGCAGCCAGGCGGGGCGCTATCACTACCAGTTGCGCGACCGGCACGGCGTAGAGCACGCGGCGGCCACGGCCATCACGTCGCGTGGCTGCCCACACGGGTGCACGTTCTGCTCGGGCGGCGTGTGGAGGCGCAAGTACACGGCGCGCTCGGCGGGCAACGTCATCGCGGAGATGTGGGCGCTGCGAGACAGGTATACGGCGGTGCACTTCTACGACGACTCGCTGGCCATCGACCGCAAGCGGCTGCGGGTGTTGTGCGACGGCCTCCGCGAGACGGAGTTGGTGTGGCGATGCTTCGTGCGCGCGGACCAGGTAGACGCCGGCACGCTGCGGCACATGGCGGGCAGCGGCTGCGTAGAGATCGGCCTGGGCGTAGAGAGCGGGGCGCAGAGCGTGCTAGACGCCATCCACAAGGGCGAGACGGTGCAACAGCAGGCGGCATGTATCCAACAGGCGCATGACGCCGGCATTCGGGTGAAGGCGTTCCTGATCGTTGGCCTACCCGGTGAGAGCGCCTACACCATCGCGCAGACAGAGGCGTTCCTGAAGGCAACGCGACCGGATGACATTGACGTGTCGGTACTGCAACTGTATCCGGGCGCGCCGCTGTACGACCTGCCACTGGGCCTCACGGTAGAGGGCGCCGGCGGCTGGTACAAGGGTAAGCCTGGCGAGTACACGTGCGCGCATAGCACCGAGTGGTTGCGCGCCGACGAAATCTGTGACGCGCGCGACTACTTGGAGGCGGCATACAAGGGGGTGAGGGTGTGACAGTTAGTGCAACGATCACCGCACTGCAGGCGGTGCACGCGGCGATAGCGGGGGTGAAATCAGCGCCGATCGTCGTGCCGTCGAACGTGGACCAGGTGACGCTACCGGCGGCACTCGTGTGGCCGGCTGATGCAGAGTGGCAGATGCAGGCCATCGGCCTCAAACGCCAGGAACGCACGTACATCGTGCGCGTGTACGTCGAGGCGACGGCTCAGAACGTGGCCGGGCCGAACGCCGGCTATCAGGCGTGCGTGACGATGTTGGACCTGTTCGGGCGCGCCTACCTGGCGGACATCACGCTGGGCGGCGCGGTGGACCAGATATCCGCGCTGCGAGACTCGGGCGTATCGGGAGGTTCGTTTGAGTTGTTGTGGGGCCAAGTCCCCTACTGGGGATTCGTGTATAGGGTCAGTGTCGTAGAGAAGTCGGCCTAGAAGGGGGCACAAAATGCCAGCGTCTGTACTGAGAGTAGTTTGTCTGGGGCTGGAGCAG
>JALNYR010000076.1 GCA_023229725.1 Dehalococcoidia bacterium
ATGCCGCCGGGGCGTCTGCCCGGGCGGCTTCTTAGTGAGATGCAGCCTCGCCGGCCAAACGGCCGTGAGCATCCCGCATTGCTGCGCGCACCCTCTCCGGCGCGGTCCCGCCCTGAACATCGCGGTCGGCCACTGACGAATCAACCGTCACGTCCAGGACGTCCGGCTCGAACAGGGGCGAGAACTTGCGATACTCGTCGAGCGAGAGTGAACGCAGCGGTTTGCCGGCGGCGGAGGCATAGCTGCTGAGGCGGGCGGCGACGCCGTGCGCGCTCCTGAACGGCAGTCCCCGCCGCACCAGGTAATCCGCGACATCCGTCGCCAGCACGTAGTCCTTCATCGCGTCGCGCATCCTGTCGGCATGGACCTGCAGCGTCGGCAGCATGTCCTTGTAGATACGCACCGTGGGCCTCACCGTGTCGATGGCATCGAACAGGTACACCTTGTCTTCCTGCAGGTCGCGGTTGTAGGTCAGCGGCAGTCCCTTCAGCGTGGTGAGCATCGCCATCAGGTCGCCGTATACCCTGCCCGACTTGCCCCGGGCAAGCTCGGCCAGGTCGGGATTGCGCTTCTGAGGCATGATGCTGGACCCGGTGGTGAAGCCCTCGCCGATGGTGATGAAGCCGAACTCGGCCGAGGACCACAGGATGAGCTCCTCTGACAGCCGCGAAACGTGCATCATGATGAGAGCGCAGCAGAACAGGAACTCGGCCACGAAGTCGCGGTCCGACACCGCATCCATGCTGTTCGTGCTCACCGTCTCGAAACCAAGCTCGCGGGCCACCGACGTCCGGTCGATGGGGTACGGCACACCCGCCAGTGCCCCGCTGCCGAGAGGCAGCACGTTTACCCGGGTGCGGCATGCCGCGAGCCGCTCGTCGTCGCGGCTGAACATCTCGAAGTAGGCGAGCATGTGGTGCGCGAACAGCACGGGCTGTGCCTGCTGCAGGTGCGTGTAGCCCGGCATGACGACGTTGATGTGCCGCTCCCCGATGTCGACGAGCACCTGGCGCAGGCCGCGCAGGTCGGAGCGCAACCCGTCCAGCTCGTCGCGGAGGTACATCCGCACATCGAGTGCCACCTGGTCATTGCGTGACCGCGCGGTGTGCAGCTTGCCGGCGACCTCTCCGACGACCTTGAAGAGGCGGGCCTCGATGGCCATATGGATGTCCTCGTCGGCCGGGTCGAACGCGAACGCTCCCCGCGCGAACTCATCCAGGACTTGCTCCAGCCCCGAGACGAGAAGCGCGGATTCGTCGTCGGTGAGTACTCCCTGCCGCGCCAGCATACGCGCGTGCGCGATGCTGCCGGCGATGTCATGCCAGTAGAGTCGCCGGTCGAACTGCAGGGAGCCGACGTAGTCCTGGACGTCGCGACTCTTCGATTCCAGCATCAGTCCTCGGTGAGGATGCCCTCCTGGGCACGGGCCTGCAAACGCGAGGGCAGACCCCACAGCCGGATGAAACCCGGCGAGTCAGCCTGGTTGAACGTGTCGCCTTTGTCATAGGTGGCCAGACTGATGTCGTAGAGGGAGTGCGGTGACTTCCGGCCCACGACTGTGCACGTGCCCTTGAACAGCTTGATGCGCACCGTGCCGTTGACGTACTCCTGCGTGCTCTCGACAAACGCAACGAGGTTGTGCCTCAGGCCGCTGAACCACAGGCCGTTGTAGATGAGGTCGGCGTAGCGCGTCGCCACCATGGACTTGAACCGGAGTTGGTCCTTGGTCAGCACGAGGTTCTGGAGAGCCGCGTGTGCCTTAAGCAGCACGGTAGCTGCCGGCGCTTCGTATATCTCGCGGGACTTGATGCCGACGAGGCGGTTCTCGACATGGTCGACGCGTCCGACGCCGTGCTCCCCGGCCAGGGCGTGCAGGGCGGTCACGAGGTCAATGGCTCCCATCCTCTTCCCATCCACGGCCACCGGGACACCCTGCTCGAACTCAATCTCGACATATGCGGCCTTCGCCGGCGTGTCGGCCGGGTCGCGCGTCCAGAGGTACACGTCCGCGGGCGGTTCCCGCCACGGGTCTTCCAGCACGCCTGTCTCGATGGAGCGGCCCCAGAGGTTCTCGTCGATGGAGTAGGGGCTCTTCCTGGTAGTCGGCACCGGGATGGAGTTCGCCTCGGCGTAGCGCATGAGCTGCTCGCGCGTCATGCCCCATTCGCGAGCCGGCGCGATGATCTTCAACTCCGGCGCAAGCGTGCCGACGCCGACGTCGAGCCGAACCTGGTCGTTTCCCTTGCCGGTGCATCCGTGGGCGACGGCAACCGCGCCCTTCTGGCGGGCGACCTCAACGAGGAGCTTCGCGATGAGCGGCCGGCCGATGGCTGTCGCCAGGGGGTACTCACCCTCATACACTGCGTCGGCCTTCAGTGATGGGAAGACGAAGTCGGATAGGAACTCCTCGCGCGCATCGGTGACGACGGCGTCGACTGCGCCGGCCTTGAGCGCCTTCTGCCGTATGGCGTCGAGGTTCGGCACGTTGCCGATGTCGACGGTGAAGGTGACCACGTCGTACCCGTACCGTTCCTTGAGCCACTTGACCGCGACGGAGGTATCGAGCCCCCCGGAATACGCCAGTACCGCTCTCTCAGCCATCGGTTCCTCCTTACATGCGAGAGGCAAGGACGCCTCTTAGTATCGAGATGCCTTCATCCACTTCTTCGTCGCTGACGATGAGTGGAGGCATGAAACGAAGTGTGTTCGGACGTACCTTGTTGACGAGGAGGCCGCTCTCGAGGCACTTGATGGTGACCTCGTCCGCGATGTCCTCGTGGAAGTCGAGCGCAAGCAGAAGACCCGCGCCGCGGGCTTCCTTCGCAATGGGGAAGTCGCGCACGATGCTCTGCAACCGGGTCAGGAAATGCGCGCCGACGTGCCGCACGTGGGCGGGGATGTCGTTGTCGATGACGTACCGCATGACGGCGGTTGCAGCCGCGCAGACGAGCGGACTGCCGGTGAACGTGCCGCCATGGTCGCCGGGCTTGAAGGCCGAAGCGCTCTCCTTTGCCATGATTGCTCCGATGGGTACTCCTCCGCCGAGACCCTTTGCCACGGCCATGATGTCCGGCTCAACTCCCGCCTGCTCGTACGCAAACAGCGTGCCCGTCCTGGCGATGCCGGTCTGCACCTCATCGAGGATGAGCAGGATGCCCCGCTCGTCACACCATTCCCTCGCGCGCCTCAGGTAGTCGGGCGCAGGTATGCGGACTCCGGACTCTCCCTGTACGGGCTCGAGCATGACGGCGCACGTCAGGGGCCCGGTTGCCCTGCGGATTGCCTCAGGGTCGTTCCATGCCACGTTGATGAATCCGGCCGGCAGCGGCGTGTAGGGCTCCTGGAACTTGGGCTGAGCCGTGGCGGCGGTCATGGCGAGCGTACGACCGTGAAACGAGTCGGCGACGGTGATGACCTCGTAGGCTCCGTTCAAATGCAGCTTGCCGTAGCGGCGCGCGAGCTTGACGGCGCCCTCCGCTGCCTCCACACCGCTGTTGGCGAAGAAGACGCGGTCGAGGCAGCTGTGCGCCACGAGTATCTCCGCCAGCTCGAGCTGAGGCACCGTGTAGAACTGGTTGGACGTGTGGATGAGGGTGTGCGCCTGCCGGCAGATGGCGTCTACGAGCACCGGGTGACAGTGGCCGAGCGTGTTGACCGCCCAGCCGGCCACGAAGTCGAGATACTCGCGACCGGCATCGTCCCACACCCGGACTCCTTCGCCACGCACGATGGTGACGGGAACTCGGCGGAACGTCCGCAAGTACACGTGTTCTTCGACATCAGGCCAGCTTCTAGCGGACAATCGTGGTCCCTCCAGGGTTCTGCTCGAATTCGTTCAGCAGCGCGTGCGCTGCAGTACCATCAATAATACGCGTCCGCGCTACCGAGCGCGATGCCCGCATGCAGGCGCGGGCTTTGGGAAGCATGCCGCCCCTGATGACGCCAAGCGTAATCATCTCCTCCACGCGCTTCGTATCGGCGCTGCTCACCAGCCTGCCGTTCTCGTCGAGGATGCCCGGGACATCCGTCAGGAAGACGAGGCTCGAAGCGGAAAGGGCGACGGCAATCTCGGCGGCGACGTCGTCGGCGTTCACGTTCAGGAGGCTGGCGCCGTCCCCGGCCGTGCCCCACGATACGGGCGAGATGATTGGCAGGTATCCCGCATCGAGCAAGGTGACGATGAGCGAGGCGTCCACGGTGCGGATGTCGCCCACGAATCCCAGGGAGGGACGCGAGACGACGGCGCGAACGATACTGCCGTCAGCCCCGGACAGCCCCACCGCGCGGGCGCCGCGCGACTGCAACTCGAGAACGAGCGACTTGTTCACCAGGCCGGACAGCACCGCCGTCACAACCTGCAGCTCCTCTGCGCCGGTCACGCGCAGCCCATCGACGAACGATGACTTCAGCCCGAGCGACGCAAGCCATTTCGTGATCTCGGCGCCTCCACCGTGAACGACGACCGGTCTCACGCCGCGCTGCTGGATGGCGACGAGGTCTTCGAGAGAGGTGTCGTGGTGTCCGAGGGTGCTGCCCCCTATCTTGACGACTACTGTCTGTGCGGTCAACGATACTCCGAGCTAGGTTGTGTAGGAAGCGTTGATAGTAACATACTCGTGGGACAGGTCACAGCCCCAGGCGGTCGCGGACGCGGGGCCGAGATGCAGGTCGATTGCGACGCACACGTGGTCGGATTGCAGCGACAACCGGAGAGCGTCCTCGGAGAACGGCACCGGCATCCCAGCCGACATCACCGGCACGTCGTTCAACGACAGGTTGACGCGGTCCGGGTCCATGGCGGCACCGCTCCTGCCGACGGCGCACACGACCCTTCCCCAGTTCGGGTCGGCGCCGTGTATGGCCGTCTTCACGAGTGAGGAGCCTGCGACGCACCGCGCGGCGCGCCTGGCATCCCGGTCGTCGACAGCCCCGTTCACGGTGACTTCGAGCAGCTTTGTCGCACCCTCGCCATCGGCGGCGATAGACGTCGCGAGGTATGTGCACACCTCGAGCAGGGCCTGCTCGAAGTCCGCGCCGTTGTCTGCGCCGATGAGGGGCGTCCTGGCGCGGCCGTTCGCCAGCAGTAGGACGGTATCGCTCGGACTGGTGTCGCCGTCGACCGATACCATGTTGAAGGTCGTCTCTGCGACGCGAGCGAGCGCCTCCTGGAGGAAACGGCCGTCCACGGTGGCATCGGTGGTGATGAAGCACAGCATGGTGCCCATGTCGGGGTGAATCATGCCCGAGCCTTTGGCTGCGGCGCCGATGCTGTAGGAGCCTGCCGCAGACGCGACGGAGATTGCCAGTTCCTTCGCTCTCGTGTCCGTTGTCATTATCGCGCGGGCGAAGTCATGTCCGCCCTGCCGGTCCAGCGAGAGCCGTGAGACACCTGCCGCAATCCTGTCGAGAGGCAGGAATGTGCCGATGACTCCAGTGCCTGCGACGAACACATCGTCGGGCTGGATGCCGAGGTGCGAGGCGGCGAGACGCGCCATCTGCTCGGCATCGTGCAGTCCCCGCGGTCCCGTGCAGGCGTTGGCGCACCCGGAGTTGACGATTGCTGCCTGACCCTGTCCGCGGGACATGCGGCGCCGGCAGGCGAGGACGGGCGCCGACTTCACGGCGTTGCGCGTGAAGAGTCCGGCCATTGGCCCAGGCCTGTCCGAGGCCACGATGCCGAGGTCGAGCCGTCCCTGATACTTTATTCCCGCCGCAAACGCCCCCGCTGTGAAGCCGAGAGGCGAAGTGACCGTTCCGTCCTGAAGCCGTGTGAGCACGCTGTGCCTCCTCCCGCGACTCGGAATTGTACTCGAAAGGTGGGCATTTCGTGCACGATTTGTCTCCGGATTCCTCTTGCGCCTCTTCCGATGACGAATCACGGTGGGCTATAATGGCTCCTGTTCGCGCCGGGGAAGAGGCAGCTCTTCCTTGTCCGCGGCAGCGCAGCGGTGGTCCAGCATGGCAGTGCGCACTGTGCGAAGCAGCATCGCCCCCGGAAGGCACTTCCTGTCCGGAGCGGATGCGATTGTCGAAGGTGCAGTGACTGCCGGTTGCGGCTACTTCGCAGGCTACCCCATCACTCCCACGACCGAGGTTCTGGAACGCATCGCCGTGCGCTTCCCTGAGGTCGGCGCAAGGTTCATGCAGATGGAGGACGAGATAGCCTCCGTCTGCTCGTGCATCGGGGCGTCCTGGGCCGGCCTCAAGGCCATGACGGTCACCTCCGGGCCGGGCTTCACCCTCATGCAGGAAGGCATCGGCCACGCCGTCATGACTGAGGCGCCGCTCGTCGTTGTCGATGGTCAGAGGGCCGGTCCCAGTACCGGTCAGGTGACCGTCGGCGCTGGAGACGTGATGCAGGCGAGGTGGGGGATGCACGGCGGCATTCCGTGCATCGCTCTGGCGCCGTGGTCGGTGCAGGAGCTGTTCGACGTGACCATCCGCGCCTTCAATCTCGCTGAGCGCTACCGCACCGTCGTCTTCGTCATGGCCGAAGCCGCCACCATGCACCTTCAGGAAGAGCTGGATGTTCCTTCCGAGGTCACGCTCTACGAGCGTGACAAGGACCCTGGGAAACCCCCGTTCGGTTGTGATACGCCTGACGGCGTGCCTCCGATGCCGTCCTTCGGCGAGGGTGAGAAGCTGCTGGTCACGGCCTCGACGCACGATGCGAAGGGATTCCGCCGGACCTCGGACCCCGCTACCGAGCGCGTCCTCGCCGGCCGACTTCACAACAAGATAATGATGCATACGGCTGAGCTCGCCGAAGTCGAGGAGCATTTCCTTGACGACGCCGACTACGCCTTTGTGGCCTACGGTTTCACAGCTCGCAGTGCGCTTTCGGCTGTGAGAGTCTTAAGAGGCGAGGGGATGAAGGTCGGCCTGCTTCGACTCAAGACACTCTGGCCGTTTCCTCAGCAGCAGGTTGCAGCCCTTGGCCGGCGCGTGCGGGGCATACTGGTGCCGGAGATGAACCTGGGTCAGATGGTGAACCCGGTTGCCGCGGCGGCCTGCTGCCCCGTTGTCCTCCACTCGCAGATGGATGGCACCGTCATCTACCCGCAACCCGTGGTGGAGTCCATGAGGAGGCTTGCGTCGTGAGCGGCGACTGGAAGCAGCTGCTGCGGCCGGGTGTGACCCTGCCGTTCTGTCCGGGCTGCGGGCACCGCATCCTGCTGCGTCATCTTCTCACTGCTATCGACGAGCTGGGACTGGACATAGACAGGATGCTGTTTGTCTCGGGCATCGGATGTGGCGGCTGGATACCGAGTCCGTGCATCAATGCGGACACGCTGCACTGCCTTCACGGCAGGGCCATCCCCTTCGCCGTCGGCGCGAAGACGGCGAATCCGTCGCTGACGACTCTGGTGGTGAGCGGCGATGGTGACCTGGCCGACATCGGCGGCAATCATCTCATCCACGCCGCGCGGCGGGACATGGACATCACCGTCATCTGCGCGAACAACATGAACTACGGCATGACGGGTGGGCAGGTTTGTGCCACGACGCCGGTGGGCGCTGTGACGCACACGACCCCATCCGGCAATGCGTACCGGCCGTTTGATTTGTGTGCCCTGGTGCGGGCCGCCGGCGCGCGGTACGCCGCCCGGTATCTGGTCACGCAGGGACCTCAGCTCGTGTCGGCCATCAAGAAGGCAATCGGCATCAAGGGCTTCTCCTTCGTCGAGGCCATCTCTCCGTGTCCGACTCAGTTCGGCCGGCAGAATCGCATGGATAATGTGAAAGACGTGTACGACTACGTTGAGTCGCTGGTAGTTTCCCGCGAAGCCGCGGCGGCCGGGACGGCGACCACGCGTGGGGTGACGCTCGTCACCGGTGAGTTCGAGAATGGGTAAGGACCGGCAGATACTGCTGTGCGGACTTGGCGGCCAGGGAGTTGTCCTCGCCGGGGCGCTCCTTGGGCAGGCATGCTTCGCCGAGGGACTTCATGTAAGCGGGACAAGCTCGTATGGGTCTGAGGCTCGCGGTGGCGAGTGCCGGGCCGAGGTTGTCGTTTCCGACCGTCCGGTTGCATTCCCATACGTCACTGCCGCCGATATCCTCGTCGCACTGTCACAGTCGGCCTACGTCCGCTACCTCCCTTGGACGGTGAGTCCGGCGGGAATCGTGTTCTACGATGCACAGTCTGTCACTCCCGCGGAGGGAGCGGCACAGCGCCATTTCGCGATTCCGGCAACGGAGCGCGCCGAGGCTCTGCTCGGCTCGAAGCTCGGCGCGAACATCGTGATGCTGGGCGCCGTCGTCGCGGCGACCAGCGTCGCTTCGTGCGACTCTGTGCGTGCAGTGGTCGCCGAGAAATCACCGGCTCGTTTCAGGGACATCAACCTCCGCGCGGTCGATATCGGATTCGACCTCGGCCGGTCCATCTCTCTCTAGCGCTCGGTTCGCCAGCGCGATTCCATCGAAGGGTGATAGAATCAAGTCTGAGGTTCAAAAATGTCAGGACACTCGCATTGGGCAACAATCAAGCGACAGAAGGGCGTCGGTGACGCCCGCCGCGGCCTCATCTTCACGAAGCTCGCACGCGAGATAATGATTGCTGTTCGCGCTAGCGGTCCGAGCCTGGACAGCAACTACGCACTTCGGCTCGTGATGGAGAAGGCCCGCGACGCCAACATGCCCTCGGAAAACATCGAGAGGGCGATTAAGCGCGCCGCCGGTGGAGGGGAAGGCGCGAACCTCGCGGAGTTCACCCTCGAGGGGTACGGGCCGAGCGGTGTGGCGGTGCTCATCACGACTCTCAGCGACAATCGAAACCGCACCGTGCAGGAGATTCGGAGCACGCTCACGCGATACGGGGGCAGCCTGGGAGAGACCGGCTGTGTGTCATGGCAGTTCGATAGTCGGGGCGTGATTGTCGTCGAAACCGACGAGGAGAACGCGGACGAAGTCGCGTTGATGGCCATCGACGCGGGTGCGCTGGACGTGAAGACGGACGGCGGCTACGTCGAGGTCTACACCGACCCTTCGGCCATCGAGACCGTCCGGAAGGCCCTCGAGAGCCGGTTCAAGGTGACTTCGGCCGACTTCGCGATGGTGCCGAAGACGACCATCCTTGTCGACGACACTAAGGCCGGGCAGATCCTGAGCTTCATCGACCAGCTGGAGCAGCTTGATGATGTCCGGCGCGTCTTTTCGAACGCCGATTTCTCAGAGTCTGCGCTCGAGGGGCTGCAGCAGGCGTAGGCCGCATGCGAGTGCTTGGTGTTGACCCAGGCACGGTACTCCTCGGCTACGGCGTTGTGGAAGGGACCGGGCGGGCGGGCCTGGTGGGGTGTGGCGTCTTGAAGGCGAGCGCCCGTCTTCCGATCGAACAACGGTTGTGCTCTCTGTTTGACGGCGTTCGCCGTGTCATCGACGAGATGCAGCCTGATGAGGTGGCCATCGAGGATCCCTTCGCCGGCATCAACGTGCGCTCCGCATTCATGATTGGACGGGCTCAGGCCCTCGCCATACTTGCGGCGGCGGACCGCCACCTTCCTGTTGCGTACTACTCCCCCGCCGAAGTGAAGCGTCACGTGAGTGGCTACGGCCGTGGCGACAAGGCCCAGGTCCGAACGATGGTCATGCTCGAACTGGGACTGAAGGAGCTCGACGAAGGCGTCGATGCCACCGATGCGCTGGCGGTGGCTCTCTGTCACCTGCACGCGACACAGGCCGCGCGGCGGCTGGCCCGTGATTCGAAATGATCGACTTTCTTGATGGAGTCGTGGCATCCAGAGGCCCGGACTACGTCGTTCTCGATGTGAGCGGGATAGGCTTCCTGTTGAAGACATCGGCGCAGACGGCGGACAGCGTCGGCGCAGTGGGGGCCACCGCACTGGTGCATACCTGTCTGCTCGTGCGGGACGAGCAGCCCGTACTGTTCGGGTTTGCCACCGAAGAAGAGCGTGCGTTCTTCCTCGCTCTCATCTCGGTGACCGGCGTCGGACCTCGCGTCGCCCTCAATCTCCTGAGTGGACTGAAGCCGGATGAACTGGCCGGCGCTATCGTACGCAATGACACCGCGCTCCTGTCGCACGTGCCCGGCGTGGGAAAGAAGATCGCCGCTCGCCTCTGTGTGGAGCTTGAATCCAAGGTGCAGACATTCGCGGTCTCCGGCTCCCGGACTGCCGGTGAGGGCGAGGGTGAACTCATCGCCGCTCTCATGGCGCTCGGCTACACTATGCGCGAGGCGTCCGAGGGCGCCAGGGTCGCCTCGGGGGATGCAGGGTTGCCGCTGGAGGCCCGCCTCCGGGTCGCCTTGAGGGCGCTCACGAAAGGGTAGTTGGGCACTGCGATTCGCCACCCGTGACTGCTGCAGCGTCCGGCCGGTGTCGTTCGTATGGAAACCGCGTTCAATATCACCTCTGACCTTCGCCTGACCGGCGACCAGCCGGCTGCGGTCGACGGACTCGTCGACGGCATCGAGCGTGGACTCCGCGAGCAGACGCTCCTTGGCGTCACGGGAAGTGGCAAGACCTTCACCATGGCCAATGTCATCGCGCGCGTCCAGAGGCCGACGCTCGTCATCTGTCACAACAAGACGCTCGCGGCTCAGCTTGCCGCCGAGTTCCAGGAGTTCTTTCGCGACAACGCGGTCGGCTATTTTGTCAGCTACTACGACTATTACCAGCCCGAGGCGTATATACCCAGCACGGACACGTACATCGAGAAGGAAACTGATATCAACGACGAGATCGACCGCCTGCGGCACAAGGCGACGAAGTCGTTGCTGGAACGACGCGACGTGGTCATCGTCGCATCAGTCTCGTGCATCTACTCGCTGGGCTCTCCGGAAGAGTACCGCAACTTCGCGCTGTCGCTCGTACGTGGGCAGGCTGCCGGACTGCAGCGCACCGTGCGGATGCTTGTCGGCATGCAGTACGAGAGGAATGACATCGACCTCTCCCGCGGGAAGTTCCGGGTCAGGGGCGACACCGTCGAAGTCTGCCCGGCGTACGAGGACATCGCCGTGCGTGTCGAGTTCTGGGGCGATGACGTCGAGCGCATCACGGAAGTGGACCCCGTGACCGGCGAACTCCTTGCGGAGGTCGAACACATCGATATCTATCCCGCCAAGCACTTCGTCACCCCGGACGAAAAGGTGACCGAGGCGATGGTGGACATCCGCGCTGAGTTGCAGGAGCGGTTGTGCGAGCTCCGGGGCGCCGGCAAGCTTGTGGAAGCGCAGCGTCTCGAATCCCGCACCAACTACGACCTTGAGATGATGACGGAGGTCGGCTACTGCTCGGGCGTCGAGAACTACTCCCGGCACCTGCAGCGCCGCAGTCCCGGGAGCACACCGTGGACGCTGCTCGACTACTTCCCGGCGGACTACTTGCTCTTCATCGACGAGTCTCATATGACGTTGCCGCAGATACGCGGCATGTACCACGGCGACCTTGCACGGAAGCAGGTGCTTATCGACCATGGCTTTCGTCTGCCGTCCGCCCTGGACAACCGCCCGCTCAACTTCGAGGAGTTCAGCGCCCGGATGAACCAGGTGGTCTACGTCTCCGCGACGCCCCGGGATTACGAGTTGCAGCGCAGCGCCCAGGTGTGCGAACAGGTGATTCGCCCCACTGGTCTTCTGGAGCCGACGGTGGAGGTGAGGCC
>JALNYR010000077.1 GCA_023229725.1 Dehalococcoidia bacterium
CAGCGAGCACAACCACACCAACGAGAGCAACGACCGTCATCAGCTTCCTGGTCATCAGTCACTCCTTCTACAGGGACCACTACCCGTGTCGGAGCCGCACTGGCTCCGGGAAATGATACGTCCGCGCGCCTGAACCATCACATGTGAGCCAAGAAACCGTGTCGGTCTCTGTGGCTCGGTCGGTGCAGAGACGCCACGTTCGCGGATGCTGCGACGCTACCACAGGCCCTCCCGCGCTGTCCAACGGGGGCGAACGGCGGCCTCGCCCGGAGAGGTAACAGCACGGCCATCTGCAGGGAATGTGGTATTCTCGATTTCCTTCGTTTATGCTTATGTCCCACAGATGACCGAGGGCCAGGTTCGGGCCATCGATTTCGCCGCGCGACGCTACGACTACGGGCGCGGAGCTTTACACGCGCGGAAGGTCGCCGACCTCGCCGTCTCAATCTTCGACCAGCTCACGCACCTCGAACTCCTTCCCGGTTTCCCACCCACCGCACGAAACGTCTTGTTCGCCGCGTGCCTCGCACACGACGTGGGCCTCTCCGAAAAGGCGCGTGCCGACGCCGGCATCCTCCCCGCATGGGCCGCGACCTCAGGCTACGAGACGTCGAGAGTGGTCGGCTTCCAGGCGCTGAGGATGTTGCTCGACAATCCTCCCCCCCCACTCGGACGCACCGATCTCTCCCGCGAAGACCGTTGCGGCTTGCTCTACCTCATCCTCTGGGATGGAGAGGCGCCGCCCCACGAGGTCCCGGACGAGCCGCTTGTCTGCACCGACGCTCTCCGGACTCTTGCGGCCATTGTGCGTTTGGCTGATTGCCTCGAGTTCCGCTGCAACTCACTCGTCAGCACGGTGCGCATTGTTGCGACGGAGTCCTCGGTCCGCATCATCGTGAACTCGATGGGCAAGGTAACCGAGGAGGTGGCCTGCGCCGCCTCGAACACCGCTCTGCTGGCCGCCAGCCTCAGGCGACGCATCGTCATCCAGGAGGTCGTCTCCAGCCACAACTAGGGCACACAGTCACCGCCCACCCCGCCGGCGCGCCGGCGCCACCTCTCCACGTCTCCACATACGACCGGCCGCCGGACACACCTTCCCCTGTTCTCCGCAGGCACGACCGGCACGAGTTCTGGTATCCTTGTCGGGTTCACATCCCGCACTCCGGCTCACCCGGACAACCGTGAGCCGTCTCACACGACCCGGAAGGAGGACGCATGAAGCTTCCCGAACTGCAGAGCACGTCAACGATGACTCTCGATGAGGCGCTGGCGAGGCGCCGCTCGATACGCTCCTACAAGAAGGAGCCCCTGACCCTCGGTGAGCTCGGCCGACTCCTCTGGGCAGCACAGGGCCGAACAGGCGCGCGGGACTTCCGCGCCGCTCCTTCGGCCGGCGCAACCTACCCCCTCGAAGCCTACGTCGTCGCCGGCGATGTGGCCGGCCTGGAGCCGGGACTGTACCATTACGACGGGTCTCAACACGAGTTGTCACTTGTAAAGTCCGGTGACTTGCGTGCCGAACTCTGTGCGGCAGCGCTCGACCAGCCGCCTGTCAAAGAGGCTGCCGTCGACCTGGTCCTGACGGCCGTCTACGAGCGCACAACGGACCGCTACGGCGAGCGCGGCAAGATGTACGTCCACATGGACGTCGGCCACGCGGCCGAGAACGTGCTGCTGCAGGCGACGGCGCTGGGACTCGGCGCGGTGCCGGCCGGCGCCTTCAGAACCCGCACCACCGGGTCGCTGCTGGGTCTCCCCGAGACGGAGGTCCCCCTCTACATCATCCCCATCGGGAGGGTGTAGTGACTGCCGCGGAGGCCGTCGTCGTCCTCGTGACTACGGTGGGGCAGGAGGAGGCCGAAACGTTGTCGCACATTCTCCTGGGCGACCGCCTCTGCGCCTGCGTCACTATCCTGCCCCAGGCCACTTCCATCTTCCGCTGGCAGGGCAACATCGACGTCGCGCGCGAGTCGCTACTCGTCATCAAGACCACGCGGGAGGCTCTTCCCGCGCTCAGCGCGGCTATCAGACGGCATCACAGCTACCAGGTGCCGGAGATACTCGCACTTCCGGTCATCGGAGGCAGCGCCGAGTACCTCGACTGGCTCACCGCGGAGACGAAGCCACAGCCGGGCGAAGCCGCCGAGCGTTGACGTAGCGAAACCGCCCACCTACACTGTCTCTCGCCTGCCGGCGTCTCGGGATTCCGCACCGAGCCCGCGCGGCGCCGCTGTTGCCCGAAGTCTGGAACGGAAAGGAGTGCGTCACGATGAAGTTCAAGACAGAGAAAGAGCTGTTCGACATGATGGAACAGAAGCTCTACACGTCCGTGGTATCGGATGTCGTGGACAAGCTGGGGTACCGGAGCCAGGCGATGCGCGCCGGCATCAACCCGATGTGGCCCGGAGCGGTCGTCGCGGGCAGGGCGCACACCGTCCTCAGCGTGGATATCTATGAGATTAAGGAGAACCCGTACGAGAAGGAGATTGCCGCCGTCGACACGCTCAAGCCGAACGACGTCCTCGTCGGCGGCACCAACTGCTCGACGCACACGGCGCTCTGGGGTGAGCTGCTCTCCACGGCCTCGCGCGCCCGCGGCGCCAGGGGCGCCATCATCGACGGCTACACGCGCGACGTTGTCCGCATCTCCGAGATGCGGTTCCCGGTCTTCGCCACCGGCACGCGGCCCCTCGACTCGACGGGCCGGAGCATCGTCCTCGAGGTCGGCCGACCCGTCATGTGCGGCGACGTGCTTGTCCACGAGGGCGACATCGTCATGGCGGACATCGACGGCGTCATCGTCATCCCGAGGGAAATCGAAGAGCGGGCCATCGACATGGCCTTCGAGAAGGCCAGCGCGGAAGACACCGTCCGCAACGAACTCCTGAGGGGAGCGCTCCTCGGGGACGTGTACAGGAAGTACGGCGTGCTGTAGCAACGAAGGGGCCCGTAGATGGGCCCCCTCGCGTTTTCGGCTCAGAAGGAGGGAGAAGGTGAAGATAACGCGCGTGGAAGCCATCGAGCTTCGGCTGCCCGAAGACCAGGTCGAGGACAAGTGCTCGTCCGGCCAGGATGCGCTCATCATCAAGGTGCACACCGACGAGGGCATCACCGGCATCGGAGAGGTGGACTCGTGTCCCCGGGTGTCAAAGGCGGTCGTGGAGGCGCCCTTCTGCCATTCGGTCACCTCGGGCCTCTCCCGCCTGCTCGTGGGGGAGAACCCGCTTGACATCCGCGTCCTCTGGGAGAAGCAGTACCAGTCGACCTTCTACTACGGCCGCCGCGGCCCCGTCATCCACACCATGGGCGGCGTCGATATGGCGCTGTGGGACATCGCCGGCAAGTACTACGGCAAACCCATCTACCAGCTCCTCGGCGGCGCCTTCCAGAAGAGGGTGCGCGCCTACGCCAGTATCCTCTTCGGCCATGACGGCAACGAGACCGCCGAGATAGGCCGCAAGTGGGTAGACAGGGGCTTCACCGCTGTCAAGTTCGGCTGGGCGCCGATGGGGCAGAGCGAGAAGGTGGACATCGATCTCGTCGACGGCGCGCGGCGTGGCGTCGGACCGAAGAACGATGTGCTCATCGACGCCGGCTGCTGCTGGGACACGATGACCGCGATACGGCGCGCACGCCAGTTCGAGGAGTTCGGCATCCTCTGGCTCGAGGAGCCCCTGCAGCAAGACAACCTGGAAGGCTACATGAGGCTCAGCACCGTCTCCAGGATACCCATCGCGGCAGGAGAGGGTGATGCCGGCCGCTTCGCCTGGACGGACCTCATCGACCGCGGCGGTATCCACATCGCTCAGATAGACCTCGCCCGAAACGGGTTCACAGAGGCGATGCGCGTCGCCGACCACGTCGAGGACAAGAGCATGCGGGTCGTGAACCACTTCTACACCACCGGCGTCAACCTTGCGGCCGGTCTGCACTTCCTTGCCGCGCGCAAGTCGACGTTTATCCTCGAGTACTGCGTCGAGGAGACGCCTCTCCGCTGGAACGTCACAAAGCAGAAGATGGAGATAGACGCCGAAGGTTACGTCCATGTCCCCGAGGGACCCGGCCTCGGCATCGACCTCGACGAGGATACCATCGACCGGTTCCGCGTTGCCTGACACCTCGGGCAACAGAAGGGGGCGCTCGCGGCGATGCGGGCGCCCCCTGTCACACACGTGCTCGAGCCCTACACCAGGCCCCACTCGCGGTACCCCTCGCGCAGGGGAACCAGGTATTCCTGCGACGGCGGCGCCTCCGCCGCTCTACCCTTCTTGAAGTACGTCACCGCCTCCACCGCATCCCCGAGGTCGTTGAATACGATGACATTCATCCGGTCGCTGTCGACAGGATACCCCTCGCTACGGTCGAGCGCACGCAGGCACCGGTCATCTATCTCGTAGACGCCGCCGGGAACCTGCTCTCCCTTCTGCAGGCGAATCGTCGCGGTCCCTCCCGGGCGACTGCGCGAGCCAACGGTGAAGACGAGCGTATGGTTCGGCAAGCGCGCACTGAACAGCCGCTTCGCCTCCGGACAGCGTTGCTGCATCTCCCGCCTGCTCAGGTTGGAGGCGTAGGCAAAGTACTTCATCCCGCGCCCCTCGCGGCATACGTCACGGAGAAGGCCTCCCACTCTCCCGCGCCATCGGCGCTCATCAGCACCCGAGTTTCTCCGTCAGCTCGGCGAACTCCGCCATGGGGATGACGGACCACGTCTCGGTCTGGATGCCGGGGTCAAGGTACGAGATGGCCAGCGGCACGCTCGCTGCCTTCTCTTGGTCGGGCGCCTCATAGACAAACGCCATGTCGTAAGGACCGAGGATACCGTACGACCCGGTGAGCTTGACGCCCAGGCCCTCGATACGCTTCGCGCTGTCTTGCCACTCTCTGCAGAAGTTCGCTATCCCCCGCGCCTCCTGGTGAGTGAACCGCACCATCGTCATGTACATTGCCATCGCAACAACCTCCTCACTCCACCCTCATCCCTCTGCGTAACACAGGGGACTCCCGATTTCAAACGCATCGCTCCGCCAGGCCCCTGCGGGCACGCAGTTCGAGCGTCCGATTGACGACGGAGTCGCGCCCTACCGGAGGAAGATGGCAATCAAGCCGACGACGATGAGGTAGATGCCGACGAGGTAGTTGAGTATCTTGGGGAAGATGAGAACGATGATTCCGAACACGAGGCTCGCTATGCCGAAGATGAGTCCCATGCCGCCGATCATGTCGCCTCCTCCTGTGTGCGCGTCCTGTCGCTATTGTGCCAGAACCGTCCTGAGTCCACCATCAACGGTCCAGCCGACCTGGTGCTCAGACCGAGCGCTCTCGCGCTATCAGCGCGGCGCCGTACAGGGGTGAATCGTCTCCCAGCAGCGCCGCCCGTATCTCAACATCGCACGCCGAGGCGACATAAGCGCGTTCCCGCGCCGTCTTCGCCGCCGGGCCGAGTATCGGTTCGCCTATCTTGGTAACGCCGCCGCCAAGCAGGATGAGCGACGGATTGAAGATGTTGATGAGATTGCCAAGTCCGACGCCTACGTAGAAGGCCGTGGCGGCAATCATCTCCTGCGCCAGCCGGTCACCCTGTCTCGCCGCAACCGCCACCAGCTGAGCGTCAACCTTCTCCATGTCCCCGCCGGACAGCTCGCCCAGGATGCTGGCGTCGCCCGCTTCCAGATGCGCCACGGTCCTTTCGGCAAGAGCGCTGCCTGAAGCCAGAGCCTCCCAGCAGCCGTTCCGTCCGCACGGACACGCGGGACCGTTCACGTCTATCGTCATATGCCCTACCTCGCCCGCTCCGCCACACGCCCCTTCCTGCAACACTCCTCCCGAGATGATTCCGCCGCCGATGCCCGTACTCACCGTCACATACACGAGGTCTGACACGGACCGCTTCAGCCCGAAATGCCACTCTCCGAGCGCGGCGAGCGTCGCATCGTTCGCGAGGCGCACCGGCTTGCCGAACCGCTCCTGGAGCAGCGACCGCAGCGGCGTGCGGCGGAGCGCAGCTACGTTGGGCGAGTAGGCAATCACCCCGTCACGCGTGTTCACGATGCCGGCGCACGAGATGCCGAGCGCGGCAACCGCATCGAGCGGCGTGCCGACGGCATCGAGCGCCAGTCGCGACACGCGCTCGACCTCGTCAACCAGCACCGCGGCATCGCTGCTGTCGGGAGTCGCCCCGCGCGCCTTTCCGAGCAGGTTCCCGCCCGCATCGGCGACCGCCGCCGCTATCTTCGTTCCACCGATATCGACGACCAGGACAGGCTTGTTTCGTTCGTCTTCATGCATGGCGCGAGCATACTACGTGTGTGCACGACGCGTTGTCAACGGCGCAACCGAGCCGCTACAATAGCAGCAGATGATCCCTTTCGAAGAGATGCGCAACCTCGCACAGGCAACGCCGTCGCGGATTGTCCTGCTCGTGATGGACGGCATCGGCGGCCTGCCTCACCCGGAGACCGGGAAGACCGAGCTCGAATCCGCTCACAGGCGCAATCTCGACCGCGTGGCCCGCGAGGGCATCTGCGGCATGTCGCACCCGGTCAGCCCCGGCATCACCCCGGGGAGCGCGCCCGGTCACATGGCACTCTTCGGCTACGACCCCGTCAAGTATCAGTTCGGTCGCGGCATCGTCGAGGCGCTGGGCCTCGATATCGAGGTGGGCCCCGGTGACGTCGTCGCCCGCGGCAACTTCTGCACCGTCGACGCTTCAGGAAACATCACCGACCGCAGGGCCGGACGCCTCGCCACAGCCATCAACCATGAGCTGTGCGACCTCATGAACGCGCACGTGCGCGTTGCCGGCGTTCAGGCAGGCTTTTTCCCGGGCAAGGAGCACCGCTTCGTGCTGCGGCTTCGAGGCAAGGGGCTATCCGATCGCGTCGCCGATACCGACCCGCAGCGCGAAGGGATGCAGCCGCTGCCCGCAAAGGCGCTTGCCGCGGAGGCCGAGTCGACCGCGAAGGCAGTCCGCTCCGTGGTCAAGCAGGTGCAGTCGCTTCTCGCCGACCGGAAGCCTGCGAACATGCTGCTCCTCAGGGGATTCAGCCGGCATCCGGACTACCCCTCGCTCCGCGACATCTACCGGCTCACGCCTGCCTGCATCGCAACGTATCCCATGTACCGCGGCGTCGCGCGCGTGGTGGGCATGGACATCCTGCCCGCCGGCGAGACGCTGCAGGACGAAGTGGAGACGCTGAAGCGGAACTACAAGAGCTACGACTACTTCTTCCTCCACTTCAAGAAGACCGACGCCCGCGGCGAGGACGGCGACTTCGCTGCAAAGGTGAAGGCGGTGGAGGAGTTTGATGCCGCTCTGCCGGCCATCCTCGAGCTCGAGCCCGATGTCCTCATCGTGACCGGAGACCACTCCACGCCCGCTGGCCTCGCCATGCACAGCTGGCATCCGGTTCCGGTCATGCTCCGGGCAAAGCACTGCCGGCGCGACGATGTCGATGAGTTCACCGAGCGGGCATGTCTGAGAGGCGGTCTGGGCCAGATTCAGGCGATGGACCTGATGCCCCTCGCGATGGCAAACGCCCTGAAGCTGAACAAGTTCGGAGCCTAGGTTTCCTGGGCAGGCGGTGGCTGCTGCTGCTGCTGCTGAGCGTCTTCCATCTCCCCCTCAGTCTCCAGCTCCTCCATGATTCGCGCCGCCCGCGGGTATCCGATGCGCAGCTTCCGCTGCAGGAAGGATGCCGAAATCTGCTCGTGCTCGGCCGCCAGCTTCCGCGCCTCGACGAGCATCGGGTCGATGACGGGAATCTTCTGCCCCGCCCCTCCGGTTCCCTCCATCTCCTCGAGGTTGACGATGGCCTTCTCCTGCCTCCGCTGGCCCGCCCAGAACTGGACGATGCGCTCCATCTCCCCGTCCGACACGAACGTTCCCTGAAGCCGCTTCGGTCGACCCGCTTCGCTCGGCAGGTAGAGCATGTCGCCGCGACCCAGCAGCTTCTCAGCTCCCACGGTGTCCAGGATGGTGCGCGAGTCCACCTGAGAGGTTACGGCGAAGCTGATACGGGTCGGGAAGTTCGCCTTGATGAGGCCGGTCACGACGTCAACCGACGGCCGTTGCGTTGCAACGACCAGGTGGATGCCGGTCGCGCGCGCCAGCTGCGCCAGGCGGCACAGCGTGTGCTCCACCTCGTCGAAAGCCGCCATCATCAGGTCCGCCAGCTCGTCCACTATCAGCACCAGGTACGGCATCGCCTCCCCGGGGCTTCGGTCCCGGTTGTACGCCTCGATGTTCCTCGCCTTCGCCTTCGCGAATTCCCGATAGCGACGGTCCATCTCGAGGTTCAGCCAGTGGAGCACCTTCACTGCCTTGTCCGGCTCCACCACCACGGGCGCCGCCAGGTGCGGAATCTCACCGAACGCCACAAGCTCGACCCGCTTTGGGTCGACGAGCAGGAACCGCAAGTCGTCAGGGCTGTTGCGCATGAGCAGGCAGCAGATGATGGAATCCAGGCAGACGGTCTTGCCACTTCCGGTCGAGCCTGCGATGAGCAGGTGCGGCATCTTGGACAGGTCTCCCGTCACCGACTCGCCCCCGGCGCCCTTGCCGAGTGCTATGGCCAGCTTCGACTTCACCTGGGCCTTCTGGAAGGCCGAGCTTTCGATGACGCTCCGTAGTGACACCGCCCCGAAGGCCGAGTTCGGCACCTCTATCCCCACCATCGACTTGCCGGGGATGGGAGCTTCGATGCGGATGCTCGGGGCCGCCAGCGCGAGCGCCAGGTCGTTCGACAACGCCGTGATGCGGTCGACCCGGATCCTCGTTCTCGAGGTCTCCTCCTGCCGCTCCTCTCCCACGTCATCGACAACCTTGCGGAACTTCCGCAGCCATCCGGGCTCCACGCCAAACTGCGTCACGGTCGGCCCGGCGTTTATCTGTACGACTTTGGCCTCGACGCCGTAGCTGTCGAGCGCCTCCTCGATGAGTCTCGCCCGCTTGTCCATCTCCTCGCGGTTCAGCTCGATCTCCTTGGGCTTGTCGAGCACATCGACCGGGGGAATCTGCCAGCCGCCGACCGTCACCACCGGCTCGCGGGCTCGTTCGAGCTGGGCCGGGACTGCAGGCGACGGCGCCTCGGCTTCCTTCTCCTTCTTGCCGAAGCGAAAACGCTTCTCCACAGGGAGGTCGGGCAGCTCCGCGGGTGCCTTCAGCACAGGCTTCGCGGCTGGACGTTCCGCCGCTTTCTCTTCCTGGACAGGTTCTTCTACCTCCGGCAGGACCGAACGACTCGCCGCTGAAGGCGCTGTCGAACCGTGGCTGAAAGGAGCCGGCCTGCGCGCCGGTCGCGGCCTGAACAGCCATTGCACGCTCCTCAGGAGCGGCTTTGGCGCCACGAGGATGAGGCCGACTACAAGCAGCGCACTCACGACCAGCGCGCCGTGCACTTCGGTCGGCCCGGCTATCGCCGCGCCCACGTGCCCGCCCAGCGTCACCGTCCAGAAGATACTCCCGGCCGGGCGCAGGAAGCCAAGGACTCCCCAGACTGCGGCGCCAAGCAGACCGGCGCCGAGAAAGACATTCCAGTGCCTCAGGAGCGGACCGAACCCGCTCCATATCAGGCGCACGAGCACGCCGAGGGCAATGAGGAGCAGTATGAGGCCGAGACCGAACGCCTCGAGGATGCGTCGCCAGAGCAGCGCCCCCAGGGATGCCGCCAGCGGTCCGAAGACGACGACCAGCACGACGACCGTGATGACGAGAACCAGCCGCAGCACGGCCCGCCGGCGGCCGCCGCCCGCGCGGCTCTTCTCCGCCCGCTGCCCGACGTGGCTCGGTACGGCACGCTGCCTCTCCGGGCGCCGGCGTGACGAGGACTCCCGCACCTGCCGCGACCGGCTGTCTCGAGCGTTCTTCACCATGGCGTCAGATCCCTGTTACGACCGGAATGATGACCGGACGTCGGTGCGTCTTGTCGTAGAAATGCCGTGCAAGCGCCTCGCGCACGTGCGATTCCGCCGCGCTGCGCTTCTGACCCGTGCGATGCGCTTGGCTCACGGCCTCGACGACCATCGCGCGCGCATTCTTGAGCAACTCCCCGTTCCCCTCGGGGTCGACGAAACCCTTGCTCACAATCTCCGGCTCTCCCAGCAGGGCGCCTGTCTCCGGCGACAGTGCCACGGACACAACTATCACGCCGTCTCGCGACAGCAGCCTGCGGTCGCGCAGCATGTTGCTGTCCAGTTCGCCTGTCACCGGCCCGTTCGCCACGATATCGCCGGCAGGCACCTGGCCGACCACCTTGCCACCGGCGGACGTGAACTCGAGCACGTTGCCGTTGTCGAGTACAAACGTGTTCTCCACCGGAACGCCCATCGACTGGGCGACCTTCGCGTGACGGGCAAGATGCCGGTACTCACCGTGAACCGGGACGAAGTACTTCGGCCGGACCAGGTTGAGAATCGTCTTCAACTCCTCTTCACTGCCATGGCCGTGCACGTGCACCTTCGATTGGGGCCCGTATACGACGTTCGCCCCGAGGCGGAAGAGGTTGTCGATGGTCTTGCTCACCAGCGCCTCGTTGCCTGGAATCGGCGTCGCCGACATCACCACCGTATCACCGGGCACAATCCGCACCTGAGGATGCTCCTTGTTCGCCATCCGCACCAGCGCGGACGTGGGTTCGCCCTGCGTGCCCGTCGTCAGGATAACGACTCTGTCGTGGGGAAGGTTGTGTATCTCGTCGTACCCGCTCACAAGTTTCGGCGGCGCCTTGAGGTAGCCCTCCTCGGACGCAACCTTGACGATGCCTTCCATCGACCGGCCGGTGACGAGCACCGTGCGCTTGCACTTGGCGGCGGTGTCGAATACCTGCTGAATCCTCGCCACCAGGGAGGAGAACGTTGCGATGATTACCCTGCCGGGCGCATCCGAGACGATGCGGTCGAGACTCTCGGCCACCACGCGCTCGGACGGCGTGTATCCCGGCAGTTCGACGTACGTCGAATCCGACATGAGAATCAAGACCTGTCGTGTGCCGAGGAGCGCCAGGCTGTGCAGGTCCGTCGGCTCGCCTATGACCGGCGTGTGGTCCAGTTTGAAGTCGCCGGTGTGCACCACGGTGCCGAGCGGCGTGTAGATGATGAGCCCCATCGCGTCCGGAATACTGTGGCACACAGGGAAGAACTCCACGGCGAGCGAGCCAAGGGTGATCCTCTGCCCTGCCTTGATTTCGTTGATCTGAGGCTTCGCCTTGGCGCCCTTCTGCTTCACCTCCATGCCGATGAGCTTGGCGGTGAGCTTCGAGGCGTAGACAGGCGCGTTCAATGCCTGGAGTAGATACGGAAGCGCACCGATATGGTCCTCGTGCCCGTGCGTGATGACGATGCCGCGCACCTTGTCGCGATGCTCAAGCACGTAGCTGAAGTCAGGGATGAGCAGGTCCACACCCAGCATGTCCTCGCTCGGGAACATGAGGCCCGCATCGA
>JALNYR010000078.1 GCA_023229725.1 Dehalococcoidia bacterium
CTTGCTCGAGGTCGACCCGATCCCGTAAATGTACTGCAGGCCGATGACAATGTGCTTGTCTTTCGGCAGGTCAACACCAGCAATACGGGCCATACTTCACAGCTCCTCACAAAGGATACGAATCGAGTCCCTGCTGACTACCCCTGCCTCTGCTTGTGCTTGGGGTTCTCGCACAGTACTCGCACCACGCCGCGGCGGCGTACGATTTTGCATTTGTTGCAGCGTCGCTTAACAGACGAACTTACTTTCATAACAGCTCACCATACACCAAAACCTTACTATGATAGACGATTGCTTCGTACGTGTCAAAGAGACCGCTACTTCAGGCGGTAGGTGACGCGACCGCGGGTAAGATCATATGGAGACAACTCCACGAGCACGCGGTCGCCGGGCAGTATCTTGATGTAGTGCTTCCGCATCTTGCCCGAGATGTGGGCCAAGACGACGTGACCATTCGGCAGTTCCACGCGGAACATCGTATTAGGAAGGCACAGCGTCACCTTCCCTTCGACTTCAATTTTCTCTTTCTTTGCCATGCGCCACAGGACCTACGCGAACAACTCCGGCTCGCCGTCAGTCACCACCAGCGTGTGCTCGAAGTGCGCCGAGAGACTGCCATCCGTCGTCAACACCGTCCACTTGTTCGGAGCAACCTTCGTTCGCCACGCGCCGTTCGTAACCATCGGTTCGATCGCCAGTGTCATCCCTTTTCGCAGGACCGGTCCTTTCCCGCAGCTGAAATTGGGGATCTGCGGCTCCTCATGAAGCTCTCGGCCCACCCCGTGCCCCGTGTACTCCCGCACAACGGCGAACCCATTCCCCTCCACGTGCCGCTGGATGGCCGCCGAGATGTCACCCAGGTGGTTGCCCGCGCGCGCGCAAACCACGCCCGCCTCCAGGGCCCCCCGCGTGACTTCAATCAGCCGCTTCGCCCCGGCTTCAACCGCTCCCACTCCCACCGTCACCGCAGCATCGGTATGGAACCCACGGTGCAGCACGCCCAGGTCCAGCGAGACCACGTCGCCTTCGCATATCACCCGCGTGCCCGGTATACCGTGCACAATCTCATCGTTGACTGATACACACACACTTGCAGGGTATCCGTGATACCCCTTGAAGGAGGCAACAACACCTCTCTTCCTGAACTCTCGCTCAACCACGTCGTCAAGCTCACGGGTCCGCATCCCGGCCACCACTTCCGCCGCAAGCTGCTCAAGTACCTCTCGCAGGATCTGCCCTCCCTCGCGCATCAGCGCGAGTTCCTCGGGCGATTTCACTACAATCAAACGCTCTCCACTCGGAGCGCTTTGATGATCCCCGCCGAGACCTCGTCGATCTTCAGATTGCCATCGACCCGTACCAGTTTGCCCTGGCGGTCGTAGTAATCGACAATCGGCACGGTCTGAGAGAAGAACACCTTCAGGCGCTCCCGTACCGTCTCTTCCTTGTCGTCCGCCCTCTGATACAACTCGCCCCCGCAGGCGTCGCAGCGGCCCGCCACGGCTGGCGGTGAACTCACTTCGTGATATGGTGTCTGACACTTGCGGCAGATCCAGCGTCCGCTCAGTCGCTTTACGAGCTCATCTTCGGGGACCTCGATGTACACAGCCCTGTCCACGATCTTGCGCTCGCCGGCCAGCCGACTGTCGAGCGCCTGTGCCTGGCTCAGAGTCCGCGGGAAACCATCGAACAGCACACCCTTCCGGCAATCCGGCTTACGGATGCGCTCAAGCACCATGCTTATCGTCACCTCATCCGGCACCAGTTCGCCCTTCTCCATGAAGGACCTGGCCTTCAAGCCCAGCTCCGTCTTCTCTTCCAGTGCCCGACGGAACAGGTCTCCCGACGCCACGTGCACTATGCCGAAGGTCTTCGACAGCACAGTCGCCTGGGTTCCCTTCCCCGCTCCCGGCGCGCCAAGCAACACGATGTTCATCTCGGGCTCCCCTTCTCTACTTCAGGAATCCGTCGTAGCGCCTCATCGTGAGCTGCGACTCAAGCTGCTTCATCGTATCGAGAGCCACGCCGACTGCGATGAGGATGGCGGTGCTGGAAATGGTGAGGACACTCACGCCGGTCACTATCCGGGCCAGAAACGGCATCACAGCCACAATGGCAAGGAACATCGCCCCGCCGAACGTGAGGCGCTTGATGATGGCGTTGAGATAGTCAGATGTCGACTTGCCCGGCCGGACGCCCGGCACAAAGCCACCCTGTTGCTGGAGCGTACGGGGAAGGCTCATCTGCTCGAATATCACCATCGTATAGAAGAACGTGAAGCCGAACACCAGCAAGAAGTAGAGTCCCCAGTAGAGCAGGCCCTGCGGCAGCCCCGCTGACGCATCGAAGGCCCTGTAGAGACCGTCCCAGAAGTTGGGGGCCTGCGGATTCATGAAGTAGCTCGCAATCAGCTGCGGCAGCTGCATCATGGCGATTGCAAAGATGAGCGGAATCATGCCGGCGGTATTCACCCGCAGGGGAATGTACGTCGAACCCGACTGTCGGTACATCCGACCGGCACGGAACGTGCTCCGCGCGTACTGCACCGGTATCCGCCTGTGCGCTTCAATGAAGACGACGATGAGCACAAGGGTGACCGCTCCAAGGATCCCGAACACAATCGTGCCAATGGGGTTCTCCTGGAACGCCAGGCCGATGCGCGCTGTCGACTCCGCCAGGGAAGCCACAATACCCGCGAAGATGATTATGGATATTCCGTTCCCGATGCCGCGCTCGGTGATGAGCTCACCGAGCCATACCAGAAGGATGGTCCCGGCGGTCATCGACATGATGATGGTCAGCGTGGTCAGCCCATCGGGCCGGGCAATGACACTCTGGCTTGTGAGCAACGCAAGCTGAGAGTATGCCTGCAGCGCGGCGAGCGGTACCGCGAGGAAGTGAGTAATCCGGTTGATCCGCCGCTGTCCCGACTCACCCTGCTGAGAGATGGCCTGAAGACTCGGTATCACGGGAACAAGCAACTGCATGATAATCGAGGACGTGATATACGGATACACGCCCATGGCCGCGATGCTGAAGTTCCTCATCGCGCCGCCGCTGAACAGGTCAAGCATCCCCAGTAGTGCGTTCTGGTCGAAGAACTCCTTGAGCGCCGCAAGGTCCACGCCAGGCAGGGGCACGTGAACCAGGAAGCGGAACGCCACGAGGATTCCAAACGTGAACAGGAGTCTCTGACGCAAATCCGGGAGCGAGAATGCATCCCGCATTGCGGAGATGAGGCGCGGCTGACCTTCCTTCTGCTGCATGCTACGCCGTCCTCACCGTGCCCTGTGCGGCCGTGATCTTCTGCTGTGCAGCGGCTGAGAAGCACGCCGCCTCAACGGTGAGCCGCTTCTCCAGATCGCCATACCCGAGCACCTTCGTGGGCTTGGACAGGGAGTGGATCAGCCCAGCCTTCAGCATGACGTCAGGCGTCACCTCGGTTCCGTCCGGAAACACATTCAGGGAATTCACGTTCACCACGTTGAACTCCACCTTGAAGATGTTCGTGAACCCACGTTTGCGGGGCAGCCGCTTGATGAGCGGCAGCTGGCCGCCCTCGAAGCCGAGCCGCACTCCGCCTCCGGACCGGGCCTTCTGTCCCTTCTGGCCTCTGCCGGAGTACGTTCCGTGCCCGCTTCCGTCCCCTCTCCCGACCCTGTGCGGCAAGTGCGTCGCACCTGCCGCAGGCTTCAACTCATTCAGCCGCATCATTGGCCTCCGAAGACGTCTTCTCCACGTCAGGTTCTTTCGCCGCCGGGACAATGGTTCGCAGCGACGCCAGCGCCAGCATGGTGGCACGAGCAACGTTGATGCGGTTCTGGCTCCCGAGCGACTTGCTTATGACATTCTTAACGCCGGCGAGCTCCAGGACTGTGCGAACCGTGTTGCTCGCAATCATGCCCCGGCCCGGCGCTGCGGGTCTGATTAGCACCATCGAAGCGCCGTACTTCGCCAGCGCTTCATGAGGAATCGTCTGGTTGACGACGGGCACCGCGATGAGTTGTTTCCGCCCCATGGCGCCCGCTTTGCGGATGGCTTCGGGCACGCCCGTAGCCTTCGCAAGTCCGACGCCCACGTGGCCATTGCCATCGCCGACCACCATCAGCGCTCTGAAGCGGAGCCGGCGGCCTCCCTTGACGACCTTCGTAACGCGATCGACCGTCATCAGCTTCTCCTCAATTGCGAGGTCCGACGGGTCAATCCTCGCAACCCTGGAGGGTGTCCTGGTTATTGCCTTCATATGCGATACCCTTCTCTACCATACTTCGACAGACCGCGCCGCCTCTCTAGAAGTCGAGACCGCCCTTGCGGGCTTCCTCCGCGAGCGCCTTGACGCGCCCGTGGTACAAGAAGCCTCCGCGGTCGAACACCACCGCCTTGATACCGTGTTCGATCGCCCTGGCCGCAATGAGCGCCCCGACCCGGGACGCGTAATCGATCTTCGACAGCGGCTTCTCGCCTTCCGCGGCAGCCACATCCTTGGAGCTTGCCGCAACGAGCGTGTGGCCGCTCCCGTCATCAATCACCTGAGCGTACATGTGCTGCAGGCTCCTGAACACAGCCAGCCGCGGCCGGTCTGCCGTTCCCTGGAGCTTGCGCCTGACCCGCACGTGGCGGATCCTTCTCATCGTTCTCGGGTTCTTCGTCGCCATGTCACCCTCTATCCTTTTGTCACTTTGCCGGCCTTGCCTGGCTTAATGCGCACTTTCTCTCCGAGGTACTTGATGCCCTTGCCCTTGTAATGGTCGCACGGTCGAATCGCACGAACGCTGGCTGCAACCTGACCAAGCAGCTCCTTGTCGAATCCGGACAGGCGCACTCGGTTGTTTCCCTCGACCGCGGCGTCGATGCCGGCGGGCAAATGGTAGTCCACGGCGGAACTGAACCCAACCTGAAAGGAAAGACCATCGCCCGTCTTCTGAACACGATAGCCCACGCCGCTGACCTCAAGCACCCGCTCGAACCCCGTGCTCACGCCGAGAACCATGTTCGCCAGCAGCGTCCTCGTGAGCCCGTGCATCGACCGATGGACACGGTCATCGCCTGGCCGCTCCACCAGGAGCCTCTTGTCTTCCTGCGTGATACGCATGTCGCGGTTGAAAGAACGCGTCAATTGTCCACGCGCCCCCTTGACCGTAACGGCGTTATCGTCCCCAATGGTTACCTGGACCCCTCCAGGCACATCTATCGGCATTCGTCCTATTCGAGACATCGGTCAGTCACCCCACAATCGGCCTACCAGACATAGCACAGAATCTCACCGCCGAGCTTCATGTGCCACGCTTGCTGGCCAGTCATGATTCCTTTTGATGTCGACACCACGGCCACACCCAGACCACCGTACACTCTCGGAATCTCGGTCTTCCCGGCATACACCCGCAGCCCGGGCCGACTCACCCTCTCGAGGCCAAGAACCGCCGGCTGCTTGCCGACATACTTCAGCTGCAACCGTATCATGTCCGCAGGCTTGTTCTTGACGACTTCGTAGTCCTCGATGAAGTCCTGTTCCTTGAGTATCTTCGCGATGGCACCCTTCACACTCGAGTGGGGCATGAGCACACTCTCGTGGCCGACCATCACGGCATTTCGAATCCTGGTCAGCATGTCAGCAATCGGATCGTTAACCATAGTGCGCTCTCCTACCAGCTCGACTTCCTCACTCCAGGGACCATTCCTTCAACGGCAAGTCTCCTGAAGCAGATACGACACAGTCCGAACTTGCGCATGTACGCACGAGGCCTTCCGCACATGTGACAGCGGTTCCGCTGCTGTACGGCGAATTTCGGCTGCCGCTTCGATTTCGCTATCTTCGATTTCTTCGCCACGCTACTCTCCCGAGAATGGCATTCCCATCAGTTTCAGCATGAGCCTTGCTTCGTCATCGCGTCTCGCATTGGTGACAATCGTCACCTGGAGACCGCGAATCTTCTCTATCTTGTCGTATTCGATTTCCGGGAACACGATCTGCTCTTTGAAGCCGAGGCTGTAGTTGCCCCTGCCGTCAAACGAATCCGGCGACACTCCCCGGAAGTCCCGGAGGCGCGGCAACACGATGCCGACAAGCCGGTCGAAGAAGTCGTACATCCGCTTCCCGCGCAACGTCACCATCATGCCGATGGGCATGCCCGCGCGAAGCTTGAATGTGGCGATGGACCTTTTCGCGTGCGTCACGACAGGCTTCTGCCCCGTGATTGTCCCCAGGTCCTTCTCCGCCGACTCAAGCGCCTTTGGATTGGCGATGGCCTCCCCGAGGCCGATGCCAACAACTATCTTCTTGATGTGCGGAAGCTCCATCACATTCGCGTCATCGAGCCTCTTCTTCAGCTCGGGTAGAACTTCCTGCGTGTATCTCTCTTTTGCAGCCAGCATGGCGGTCGCTCTCCTCAGTCAAGCACTTCCTGGCAGGTCCGACAGAACCGTACTTTGCGGCCATCTTCAAGGGTCCGGAAACCTACCCTGGCGGGTTTCTTGCACTTGCTGCACAGCAGCATCACATTGGACGCGTGAAGCGGCGCTTCCAGCTCCACGATACCCGCCTGTCTCGCCGCCCTGCGGGCGCGCGAGTGGCGTTTAATCATGTTCAATCCCTCGACGACGATCCGATTGTCCCTGGGCAGTGAGCGCCGCACCTTGCCCTTCTTGCCACGGTCCTTGCCACTGATGACAAGCACCATGTCGTTCTTCTTGATATTCACTTCAGATGACCTCCGGAGCAAGCGAGATGATCTTGGTGAAGTCCTTCTCCCGCAGCTCCCTGGCAACCGGCCCGAAGATGCGGCTGCCCTTGGGATTGTTCTTGTCACCGAGAACGACCACTGCGTTCTCGTCGAATCTCACGTACGCACCGTTGGAGCGCCTGAACGGCCTCACTTCCCGGACGACGACAGCCTTCACCACCTCACCTTCCTTCACCGCACCGTGAGGGGCAGCCTGCTTCACGGAGGCAACGATGACGTCACCCACGTGTGCGTAGCGCCGATGGCTACCGCCGGGGATGTTGATGCACATCACTTCCTTGGCCCCCGTGTTGTCGGCGACCTTGAGTCGAGTGTAGGTCTGGATCATTTCTCACCGCCCTGGTCCGGCACAACTGACGCCTTCCCGGCCACCGGGGCATCCTCCCTGCTCACCACACGCCATCGCTTCCTGGCCGAGAGCGGCCTGGTCTCGACAATCTCGACCACATCGCCAACGTGGCACGCGCCCGACTCATCGTGAGCCATGAACTTGCGTACGCGGCGCATCAGCTTCCTGTACAACGGATGACGCCTCGTCGACTCGACGGCCACGACGACCGTCTTGCTCATCTTGTCGCTCACAACACGACCCTTGATAGTCTCCTTCATGGTATTCACCTGATGCCCAACTCTCTCTCGCGCCGTACTGTCTTGAGCCGGGCGACCCGCTTCTTCACGTTAGCCAGCTCACGGTGGTTGACCAGTTGCCTGCTCGCCACACGCACGCTGAGACTCACCAGAGCCTGATCCGACTCATCGATTTGCGTCTTTATCTCCGCATCGGAAAGTGCGCGAACCTCTTCAACTTTCAACCTGGCTCACCTCCCGCTCCACGAGACTGGTGTCAATTGGCAGCTTGTACGATGCCAGATGGATTGCCTCTTTGGCCATCGCCTCGGTCACACCACCCAACTCGAACAGGATCTTGCCGCGTCTGACGACAGCCACCCAGTGGTCGGGAGCACCCTTACCACCACCCTGCCGTGTCTCAGCCGGCTTCTTGGTGGCGGACTTGTCCGGGAACACCCGTATCCACAGTTTGCCTCCGGTTCGAAGAAACCGGACAAACACACGGCGCGCGGCCTCTATCTGCTGCGCCGTCAGCCATGCATTGGCATCGGCACACATGCCGTAATCGCCAAACGCAAGCGTCGCGCCGCTGTGGGCCGAGCCCAGCCTGCGGCCGCGATGCATCTTACGATATTTCACTCGTTTCGGTTGTAGCACGATGCCTCCTCGCCTCTGGCAGAATCTCGCCCTTGAACACCCACACCTTCACGCCGATGCGCCCCATGATCGTGTGCGCCTCGGTGAAGCCGTAGTCGATGTCGGCCCTCAAGGTATGCAGGGGCATTCTGCCCTCATGAAGTGACTGTCTGCGGGCGATTTCCGCGCCCCCAAGTCGACCACCCACCCTGATCCTCACACCCTGAGCGCCGGCCTGCAGTGTGCGGAACGACGCCTGCTTCATAACTCGCCGATAGGGGACTCTCGCCTCCAGGCGTTCGGCGATGTTGAACGCCACGAGCATCGCGACTGTCTCGGGTTGGTCCACCTCGCGAATCGTGAGGCGCACACGCTCCTGGACAGCCTGCTCAAGCTCGAGGCGCAGAGCCTCGACGTTCTGGCCGCCGCGGCCGATGAGAATGCCCGGACGCGCAGAATGGACAGTGACGAACACCTCGCTGCCGGTTCGCTCGATGTCGACACGCGCGATGCCGCACTCGCGGGCGCGCCGCTGCAGCACTCGCCGCAACTTGATGTCCTGCTCGAGCAGAGCGGCGTAGCCCTTGCCGGCATACCATTTCGCCTGCCACTCCTTGGTGATGCCCAGCCTGAAACCAGTCGGATTTACTTTCTGACCCAAGTCTAGGCCTCCTCCACGAGCACGGTGACATGGCTCGAGCGCTTCAGGATGGGGCTGATCCTGCCCCTCGCCTGCGGGCGGAACCTCTTCAACGTCCGTCCTTCGTCCGCGTTGATAGCGACGATGCGCAGGTCACCCGACGGCGTCTGGTAGTTGTTCTCCGCGTTGGCAGCAGCCGACTTCACGACCTTGGCGACGGCCCGGGCGGCCGGGCTCGGCATGAAACTCAAGGTCGCAAGAGCGTCGCTCACCTTCTTGCCTCGCACGAGATTGACGATCAGCCGCACCTTCCGCGGCGGCATTCCGATATCCTTGGCAACAACCTTAACCTTCATGTCTACAACCTCTACCGTTTCACGGCAGCGGCAGCCTTAGCCTTGGCTACATGCCCTCTGAATGTATACGTCGGCACGAACTCACCGAGCTTGTGACCGACCATGTTCTCGGTGATGAATATCGGGACGTGCTTCCGCCCGTTGTGGACTGCGATGTTGTGGCCGATCATCGACGGCAGCACCGTCGAGGCGCGAGCCCACGTCCGGATAATCGTCCTCTCGCCCGACTTGTTGAGAGCGTCAATCTTCTTGACGAGCTTCGGGTGGCAGTAAGGCCCCTTCCTCAATGATCTTGACATACTACTCTCCCCGCCTGACTATGAAGCGATCGGACACCGTGCGAGTTCGCGTCTTCTTGCCGTAGGCCGGCTTTCCCCAGGGCGTCTTCGGAGGGAAGCCACGCGGCGTCTTGCCCTCACCACCGCCGTGGGGGTGATCACGAGGCGTCATGGCGGTACCTCTCACAGTCGGCCGTACGCCCAGCCATCTGACCGCGCCAGCCTTCCCGTACTTGATATTCTTGTGCTCGACGTTGCCCAACAGGCCCACCGTCGCCATGCACGTGCAGTGAATGCGTCGCAGTTCCTGCGAAGGAAGACGCAACACAACGTAGTCGCCTTCCTTGCCCATCAGCTGAGCAGACCCGCCGGCGCTGTGCACAATCTGCCCCCCCCTGCCCGGGGTGAGCTCGACATTGTGCACCTGGGTGCCGACAGGGATCGAGCCAAGAGGCAGGGCGTTGCCTGGCTTGATGGGAACGTCATGCCCCGCCAGCACGGTATCTCCCACTTCGAGACCCTGCGGGGCAAGTATGTAGCGCTTGTCGCCATCCGCATAGACGATGAGGGCGATATGCGCCGAACGATTGGGGTCGTACTCGACGCTCGAAACCTGCCCCGGCACGTCCATCTTGTTGCGCTTGAAATCGATGAGACGCAGCATGCGCTTGCTGCCGCCGCCACGATGCCGCACCGTGATGACACCGCGGCTGTTTCGACCGGCGTTCTTCGTTGCGGGCGTCAGTAGCGACTTGGTCGGAGGAGTGCGCGTCAGTTCCTCCGAGGCCGTCGATACCTTCCCTCTCATTCCTGGAGATGTGGGTCTGTATGTCTTCAGAGCCATGAGCCTTGCTTCCTCTACTGCTGCTCAGGGTCGATCAATCGCCCTGGCCTAGACATGACGGCGCTGCCATCTGGTCTTCTTCAGCAGCTTCTTGTGCTGATGCTTCGTGATCTTCTTCTTGCGCCACTTAAGTACTGATCCCATTACACGCCCTCAAAGTAAGCAATTTTGTCGCCCGACTTCAGGCTGACAATCGCCTTCTTCCACGGAGATGATGGCACCTGCCTTCTACCCTTCCGCTTCGTCTTCCCGGGCACGGTCACGACATTCACGTCGACCACATGCACGTTGAACGCCTTCTCAACCGCCGACTTGACCTGCACCTTATTGGCGGTGCGGGCAACCTCGAAGACGTACTTATCCTCCTCCTGGAGTTCGGTCGCCTTCTCGGTGATCAGCGGGCGACGGACGATGTCATGCAGATTCATTGCCACTCCCCCTGCTCCCCCAGATTGCCTCCATCCTGCGGAGTGCGGGGACCGTCACTATCATCCTGCCGGCCGACATCACGTCGAGCGTGCTCAATGTGGCACACGGCTTGACCGAGGTCCCCGGGAGGTTTCTCGCGGACAGGTAGATCGCGGGCTGAGACTCAGGCGTCACAATCAACGTCGACGTCGACTTGCCTGCGCTCGCGAGCAGCGCCGCCACATCTTTCGTCCGCGGCTGCTGCACATCGAGTTCCTCAATCACCCACAGCTCTCCTGTGCGAAGCTTCATCGACAGTGCACAGGCCAGAGCGAGACGGCGCATCTTCTTCGGAAACCGCTGGCGATAGGATCGCGGGCTCGGGCCAAACACGATGCCTCCACCACGCATCAACGGCGACTTAATGCTGCCGCGCCGTGCATGTCCGGTTCCCTTCTGTGCATATAGTTTGCGCGTGCTGCCCGACACTTCGCCGCGCGACTTCACACACGCCGTGCCCTGCCGCTTGTTCGCCAGCAGACACGTGACCGCCTGGTGAACCACACCCTCGCGAAATGCCACGTCAAACACGCTGTCGTCGAGGTCGATCTCGCCGACGACCTGTCCCTGTATGTTGTGGACCGGAGTCTTCACCTTATTTACCCGCCTTCTCGACGATGACAACGCCGCCGTTTGCACCCGGCACTGCGCCGTGCACCAGCAGCAAGTTCCGCTCAGCGTCGATCCGCACCACCTTGAGACCGGCTGCCGTCACGTGCGCATCGCCCATGTGGCCTGCCATTCTCTTGCCCTTCAGGACACGCCCGGGGGTCGTGGTTGAGCCAATGGCACCGGGAGCGCGATGTCGGTCCGACTGACCGTGCGTCTTGGGACCGCCCTGGAAATGATATCGCTTGACGCCGCCCGCAAAGCCCATGCCTTTCGACCACC
>JALNYR010000079.1 GCA_023229725.1 Dehalococcoidia bacterium
CGAGGTGCTTGGGGCACGTCCGGACGCGGTGGTCGTTGCCACGGGCGCCCGCCCTCTCTCGCCGGACATCCCCGGGCTGAAGCGCGCGGGGGCGGTTGAGGCCGGCGCCGTGCTCGATGGCTCGGTGCGGGTGGGCAGGCGGGTGGTCGTCATCGGTGGGGAACTCGTGGGATGCGAGACGGCGGAGTTCCTGGCCGAGCATGGCCGGATGGTCACCCTCGTGCGACGCGGCCCGGAGATGGCGACGAAGATAGGGCCGTCCCTGCGGCCGTTCGTGCTTGAAAGGCTCAGACAGAAGGGCGTAACGATGCTCACCGGCGTGCGTTATGTCGAGGCACGACCTGCCGGACTCACGGTGGAGACGCTGGACGGACGTATGGTGTGGCTGGCTGCCGATACGCTTGTGCTCGCGACGGGGTCGACAGGAGACGCGCGCCTCTACGATGCTCTGCGGGGCAAGGTAGCCGAGTTGTACGCGGTCGGCGACTGCGAGGGGCCGAGGACAATCGGCGACGCCGTGAAAACCGGGTACGCCGCGGGCTGCCGCATCTAGGGTGGGCAGTCTCTACAGGCCGATTCTCTCCCTCACCTCTCGCATGCCCAGGATGGCATCGGAGACGAGGTCCTGGAGAGGAACCCCGAGCATCTCGGCGCCCTTCTCAATGACCGGGCGGTTGACGCCCGCGGCGAAGGACTTGTCCTTCCATTTCTTCATGACCGACTTCGCTTCCATGTCGGCCACGCTCTTCGAGGGTCGCACCAGCGCGGCAGCGGTGATGAGACCCGTGAGCTCCTCCGTGGCGTAGAGCGTCTTCTCGAGGATAGTGGTCGGCTCCTCGTCCGTGCACAGGCCCCAGCCGTGGGAGACGGCGGCGTGGGTGTACTCCTCCGGCCAGCCGCGCTCCTGGAGGATCTCCCTCATCTTCTTGCAGTGCTGCTGGGGGAATCGTTCGTAGTCAAGGTCGTGAATCAGGCCGACGATGGCCCACTTCTGTTCGTCCTCTCCGTGCTTCCGCGCCATGAACCGCATGACGCCTTCCACGGCGTAGGCGTGCTTCAGCAGGCTGTCGGTCTTGTTGTACTCCTTCAGTAGAGCCAGAGCCTCGTCATACGAAGGGGTGTGTGCTTCCATGCAAACGCCTCCCGGCCACGGTAATCTGAATCTCGAACACAGACTATAGACGGAAAGGGCCTTTGCAGGCAACACTGCGGCGGTCGATGCCGGTGGACGCACGATGCTAGAATAGCTCGCTTCGATGTCACAGAAACGCGCCCGACCGTCCTCCCGGGGCGAGAGCCGGGCAATCGGATCGTCGTTGGGGCGGTCGCGTGTCGCGTTCTGCGCCGCCACGTTTCTCTTCTTTGCCTCGCTCTATGTGTTCGTTCCGATTCTGCCCGTCTACGCGGAATCGATTGTCGACAACCTGGCTCTCGTCGGCGTCATAATCGCGTCCTACGCATTGCCTCAACTGCTGTTCCGCATCCCCATGGGAGTGTACTTCGACGCATCGACGAAACGTAAGCCCATTGTCGTCTTCAGCATGCTGATGTGCGTCGGCGGCGCAGTGGGACTCGCCTTCGCTCATAGTGGAGGGACATTGTTCCTGGGCCGGGCGATGACCGGTGTTGGCGCGGCGGGGTGGGTGGCATTCACCACGTTCTTCACGGGTTACTACCCGCAATCGGGCTCTGCGCGGGCCCTTGGCACCATCAACGCAGTGGGGCAGGCGGCCATAGTGGTGGCGACCGGGCTTGGGGGCCTGCTGGCGGATGCGGGAGGCTATCGCACGGTGTTCCTGGTAGCCGCCGGGCTCGCCGCGCTGGGTGTTCTGGCGCTTGCGTTCGCACATGAGCCAGCCATGGCCGTGAGGGAACGGTCGAGCGGCGACCTTGCCCGCGTCGCCACCGCTCCCCTGCTGGTGGCGAGCGGCGTCATGGCCGTGCTGCTGCAGTTTGCGACCTTCTCCGGCACCTTCGGCTTCATCCCATCCTACGGCGCGAGCATCGGGGCGAGCAACAGCCAGTTGGGCGTCATCACCATGGTCACCCTCGCCGCCTCCGCAGCCGCGGCGGTTGCCTCCGTGAGAGTGGCGGAGCGGGTCGGCTATCCGGCGGCCCTCAGCCTTGGCGCGGCGCTCCTGGGTGGGACGCTCCTGCTGGTGCCGTACACCACGACGCCGGAGATGCTGACGCTGGTGCAGCTCGTCAGTGGCCTGGGGCGAGGCACCCTCACGACGCTGCTCATGGCTCTGAGCATACGAGCGGCCCCCGCCGGCGCCCGCGCCACCGCGATGGGCGTGTACCAGGCGGTGTATGCCATCGGTATGCTGGCAGGACCATTGGTCTCCGGCATGGTCGCCGACAGCCTTGACTTCGATGCCGTCTTCCGGCTCAGTGCGGTGCTGGCCCTCGCCATAGTGGTGGTCGCCCAGCACCCCGTTGTGCGTCGAGCGTAGGCGGATGCGGCGGCGTCCCGGCGTTGCGCCGGAGCGACTGCACTACCGCGACCGGAGCAACCCGGGTTCCGGCGGGTGTACCACCCATCTTGACAGCACCGGAGCGAGTCCGGTGTGTCGCGTCCGGCGGCGCCGCAAGACTCCATTCACGAGTGAGGCGAAGCAGCTGCTTCGATGCCCGGCCGTGCTGAGGAGGGGCTTCAGGCGACCAGATAGACGAGGATAGCAATCAAGGCCACAGCGGTGAGTGGCGGCAGGATGAGGCGGTAGACGTCAGCGAGACGAGCCTGGAAGTACTCCACGGTGAGGACAAGGCAGAGGTGCAGCGGCGAGGCCTTGTAGCCGACCATGCCGCTCACGAATGCCAGGAACAGTGCCACTCCGCTGAGGCCATCGCCATTGCCCATGAAGGGCAGGAGCAGCGGAAACGAGATGCCGACGAATGCTACTGACAGCCCGGTGGCGAAACCGATGAGCATGGGCAAGATGACCAGCATGACGGCGGGCGGCACGCCCAGGGCCGACAGGTCGCCAAACAGCGCATAGGCGGCGCCGGATTCCTCGACAATCGCCTTATAGAGCATCACCGCGAACAGCAGGAAGAGGATTCTGCCGTTGAGAGCGTATCGGATGGCCTTCCGCGCTTCCACTCTGGAGACTCGCTGTTGCACGACGAGCAGAGCGAGGACGAGGACGAATGCGAAGAAGGCCTCCAATCCCGCGATGACGAGGCCGACCAGGACGATGACGGGCCAGGCGGCGCGCACGAGTTCGACCAGAAACGCGCGCCCGGTCAGGTGCTCGGTCCGTTCGCAACTGGCGCGCCTCAGGAGCCGCCAACTCATGACAGCGCCGCACGCTGCCAGGAGCGGGATGGACGGCAGCATGGTGGTCACGACGGTGCCCAGCGGGACCGCGAGGACCACGCTGGCGGCGACGACGGAAGGATAGACGGGAACGGAGGCCTCCCACAGGTGCCGGAACCAGAAGTTCACGAATGTCGACTGGGCGGGCGAGAGGCTAAGCCGCTGGCAGAGGCCCTTGACGGCAGTGGCGGACACGAGTGCGCCGCCGGGCATCGGAACCAGGCCGATTATGGCCGGCACGAGGTGCAGAGCCGCCTTCGGGCCGACGGACTCCAGCGTGTGAGAGAGCCGCAGGAGGAGACCCTTTATCTCCATCAGCTTGCTGAGGGAGAGCGAGCAGAAGACGATGCCGATGAGCCGCCAGGTCGCGAGGCTCGTGACTGTCTGCAGCATCAGGGTCGGCGTCTGCAGCGGCGGCAGGATGAGCAGCGAGAGGACCAGACAACCCACGAACACCGCCAGCCCGGGCGCAAGCTTGAGCCGGAGGAGTATCAGGATGCCGGCGATGGAGAGCAGCAGTGCGACGGACGGACTCATGGCAGGGGCCCGGCCTTCCTGGTTACCCCGGAAAGGCGACCCGAGCCGGAAGGACCGGCGTGCATCGCGGCACTATCGACTGCGGACACGTGTGAACTCGGAGAAGGTGACAACCGGGCAATTATAGTCGATTGACATGCCGGCGGCAAAGCGAGGGCGAAGGATGGCGATGGGGCAGGGTGGGGACCTACGCTCCGCCGAGCAGGAAGAACAGCAGGATCAGGCCGACGAGCACAGCCACGGAGGGAGGGACCAGGAGCCGGTAGACGGAGGCCAGCCGCGCCTCGAAGTACTCCGCCGAGAGGACCAGGCACAGGTGCAGCGGCGAGAGCATGTAGCCAAGGCCGCCGGCGCCGTAGGCAAGCATGAGTGAAACGCCGTCGACGGCGCCTGCGGACACGAGGAACGGCACGAGCAGGGGAATGGAGATGCCGACCATCGCCGACGACAGTCCGGTCGAGAAACCGATGAGCATCGGCAGCACGATGAGGATGAGCGCGTGCGGCAGTCCCGCGGTCTGCATGTCGGCGAACAGCGCATTCGCCGCGCCCGAGGTATCGACGACATTCTTGAAGAGCATGACGGCATAGAGCAGTAAGATGATCTTCGGCCCGAATCCGTACTTGAGACCGTCTTTGACCTCCGGCCACGGCATTCGCTGCTGCAGTACCAGTGCAAGCACGGTGACGAAGAACGCCGGCGCGGCATCGAGGCCGGCAATGACCAGTGCGAACACCAGCATGACCGGCCAGGCGGACCGGAAGAGCTGGCGCGGAATGTCCTCCTTACCGCGGCTGCTGCCGTCCGGCGCAGGCGCGTGGCGCAGGATGCGCCAGCTCACGATGGAGCCGAAGAGGAGCATCAGCACCCACATGGGCGCGAGGTGCAGCAGCATGAACGAAAGGGGGACGGAGAGGATGACGCCGGCCATGATGACGCCGGGATAGACCGGGGTGCCGAACTCACACAGGTGGCGAAACCAGAAGTTGATGAAGGTTGCCTGGACGGGGGAGAGATGCAGCCTCCTGACGAGGTCCTTCACGGCGGCTGCGGACACGACGGCTCCTCCGGGAAGGGGCATGAGCCCGATGGCGACCGGAGCGACGTGGATGGCCAGCTTCGGTCCGATGCCTTCGAGCGCGTTGGCCAGCCGGGTCAGCATGCCTCGCTTCTCCATCAGGCGGCTCATCATGAGGGCACAGATGACGATTGCGAGCAGTCGAAGGGTCTGCGGGTCCACCGCCGAGCGGAGCATGAGACGGGGCGTTTCCGCAGGCGGCAACGCGAGGAAGGACAGCAGGAGGCTGCCGCAGAAGACAGCACCGCCCGGGTGGACCTTGACGCGAAGCAGCAGCAGCACGATGACAATGGAAATGAACAGAGCGAGGGAAGGGCTCACCGGCGAGGCTCCTGCGTGGACATGACAGACCCGGCATTATAGACCTGCGCATTCGTTCGCGCAAAGCAGAGGAGGCGCGGCATTCCCGGAGATGTCGGGTGTCTGTCGGAGGGAAGCACGGTGCCGTACTATGGTGGTGAGGGCGCCGGTCGACCAGAATTGAACGCCCGAGACCGGGAAGGGAGACGACGTTGACTGAGGTGCGAAGGGACGACGAACGGCTTCCGCGTATCGAGCGTGAGCAGCCTGAGCTACCGGAGGGCTGGACCGAGCTGCGCAAAGCGAAGGCATCGGCCAAGACGGGCTGGACGTACTACCGGGAGCTTGTGAAGCTGCTGCACAGGGAGCTTGGCGAGGAACAGACGGCCCGCCTCATCTGCAAGCTCATGAAAGGGATGGCCCACCGGTACTTCGATGCGTCGATGCAGAAGTTCGGCATCGAAGGGGACGACGCGTGGGCGCTGGCCGGTTACTTCAAGCTGGCGACCGGAGATGTGGTCGGCTACAAGGCGGAACTCATCCAGGAGGGACCGAAGAAGGTCGTCTACCGGCTCTATCCTCCGTGCCTGTGGTTCCCGGACCTCGACATACCGCCCGCCTTCTGCCTTGCCGAGGACTGCTTTGAGGAAGAGGTGGCGCGCACGCACAACCCGAAGGTGAAGGTGTACTGTCGCGCACTGCTCACGTGGGGCGACCCGTACTGCGAGACGGTCTTTGAGGAAGTCGACTGAACGGTCAGCGCCCGGCAACAGAAAGGCGTTACTGGCCGGCGCCCTTTAGGGGAGGCTCAGTGGGGAAGGGAAGGACGACGCGGACGATGGTGCCTCCCCCCTCGGCGCTTTCGAAGTACGCCTCTCCTCCAAGTGCGCGGGCGCGTTCTCTCATCCCTATGACGCCGAAGGAATGTGGATCATCCAGCTGAGCCTTCGGGATCCCCCGGCCGTTGTCCGTAACGGTGAGGACGACCGATGCGTCGTCCCGGCGCAGCTGGATGCTCACCCTGGTCGCGTGAGAATGCCGGGCGACATTCGTGAGGGACTCCTGGCAGATGCGGAAGAGTGCAGTGGAATACCGTTCGTCGAAGGCGAATTCCTCACCGACGTCGAGCTGACAACTGAGGCCACTCCGCTCCTGGAAGTCGCGCGCGAGCCACTCAAGCGCCGGCACCAGGCCGAGGTCGTCGAGGATTCCCGGCCGCAGTCGCGATGACATGCGCTGCACGGCAAGGATAGTCGCTTCCACAACGGACTTCATCCCCGACAGCTTCTCCTGCGCCTCCTCGTGTGCGTTGCTCGGCGCATGTCGCGAGAGCGTGGCGATGTCCATCTTGAGCGCGGTGAGGTACTGGCCTAGTTCGTCATGGAGCTCGCGGGCGATGCCTCTCCGCTCCTCTTCACGGACGGTTTCCTGGTGAGACGCGAGGTCTCGCAGCTGTGCTTGGGAGCTGCGCAGCTCCGCCTCGATGCGGTTGCGCGATGTCGTATCCCGCAGCACGGTGATGAGCGCCACGGAGCCGTCAGGCTCGAGCAGCGGAGCAGCCACGACATCGTAGTCTCGCTCGCGGATATGGCGGGACAGTCGGGTACTGCCGGTGCCTCCGGAAAACGTCTCGATGAGAGAGCAGACGGCGCACGGTCTGTCGTTACCGAGTGAGCTCCAGCAAGGCATGCCGGCCTCCACGCCGAGGTCTTCCCTGGCCGACCGGTTGGCGAAACGTATGGTGTGGTCCGGGGCGACGATGAGGACGCTGTCCTCCATGCCGTCGACCCATCGCTCAAGGTCGCGCCGCGCGCGGATAGCTTCACTGTAGAGTCGTGCGTTGTCGAGCGACACGGCGAGCTGGTTGCTGAGCGTCTCGAGCAGGCGACGGTCGTCGCCGGTGTACGGGCGGTGCGAAGCCTTCTCTCCAAGTGCGAGGAGTCCCGCGAGCTGCCCTCCCGCCGAGGTCACGGGGATGATGATGCTCGCGCCCATGGATTGCAGGAGGCTCCGCTCGCGCTGCGACAGGCTCTGGAGCTGGGGCTCGATGTCGAGCATCCGGTGCGCGAGGATGCCCGGGTGCTGCGCGAGCCACCGAGCCAGGGCTCCCCGGGCGCTGAGCACCGGTCGAGAGGAGGGGATGTCCATGCCGGCGCAGTGGGCGAGCTCGAAATCGCCTCTCTCCGGTTGAGGCAGGAAGAGGCAGGCATGATTGGCGTGGAGCGCGTCGACGACGAGGGTGGTGACCTCTATCGCGAGCGACTGGAGATCGACGCTGTGCTGTGCCTCGCGGCTGAACCGCTCAAGCGCGCGCAGCGCCTCGTACCGGTCCCGATAGAACGCCTTGTCCACGACCGCCTGGGCTGCACCGTAGAGCGGACGCAGGACCAGCGCGAGTAAGAGCACGGTGATGATGAAGCTCCAGATGGGATCGAGTCGGGCGCCGAGGACCCGCTGCAGCACGAACAGGGTCGCCACGTACGGCACTGCTATCAACACGCCGAGCACGAGGTAGGTGAGAAGGCGACGAGCAAACACCGGGATGTCCAGCAGCCGGTACCGGAGGAGGGCGATGCTGCAGATGACGCAGAATGCCAGGCTGGTCCAGATGCCGACTGGCGGAAGATTCGTCCCAACATCGAGCAGTGCTCCCACGAGCGGGAGTATGGCGGCCACAATGAGGTAGAGAAGGCGGGTCTTCTCCTCGTCGGACGAAGACACACGATACCGGCGTCTGAGTGTGACGGCGCCTGCGAGCAGCAGGATGATGCCGGATGCGCCGGCAGGCACCGCGAGAGGACCGGCCACAGGGGCGTAGCCGTAGTCCTCGATGCGCAGGCCCTCCATCAGCAAACCCGCCGGAGCTGCAACAATCAGGACGAGGAGGCCGACCCAGCCAGCTATCAGGACCTTGTTGCCATCATGAGTGTTGGTGTATTCGCGGGCGAATCGGAAGTAGAACAGGAACAGTATGTAGAGAGCTACGGGTGTCCACCGGTTCCATTGTAGAGCGATTGATGGGTCCGGGCTGAGGCGCATGCCAAGCACGGCGATGCCCCACAGTATAAGGCCGCCAAGCATACCTACGAAGGAGGTGCGGCTTCGCGACGCCGGCGCAAAAGAGAGAACGACGGCGACGAGCGCCAGGCCGACCGCGATCGTGACAGCCGGGGGCAGAGCGTAGGCAGTGCTCAGCCCGTCGGTCAAACGGCACCGCCCTCACTCTGAGTGATTCCAATCAGGTCGTTGAGCGACTGCTCGGGAGGGTTGATGTGCGGCGGCTTGAGGTGCGCGAGGTCGGCACCCGCCGCCCGCTGGCGGTCCATGTAGAGCTGGAATGAGCCGCGAGGCAGCAGCGTGACTCTCACGGGCTGAAGGCCAAGGTATGATTCGAGGTCACGGTAGTCTACGTCGAGGGCCTTCAAGTTCCGGTCGACCATCTCAGCGACCTGTTCCGACGTGCACTCGTCCTTTGCTTCAAGGTAGAGACGGAGGTATGCCTGTGAGCCGTCGTACTCCTTGCAGGCGGCCCAGTCGGCGAAGCGGAGTCCGGTGTCTGCAATTGCCTGCCACAGCGTCCGCTCGTCGAGCCGGGCGAGCGCGGCGAGGTCGATGGTCTCGCCCACGCGGCGCTGGAACTGCATGTGCGGCAGCTTGACGCCCGTCTCCTTGTCCTGCATCCCGGTGAACTTGACCAGGTCCTTCATGCGGTACCGCAGGAGCGGCATGCCGTAGAGCTGTGTGATGACGACCTCGTAGAGCCTGCCCTCCTGAACCTCGTCGAACAGCACCGTTGACGGTTGATACGACGAGTCAGCCTGCCACTTCCGAACCTCTTCTTCGGGGATGAACTCGTAGAATGCGATGTCCGGAAGAAAGTAGAGGCCCCGCTTGTTCCATCCCTGGATGGCGACAAGGAATCCCTCGGCACAGGTGTAGAACTCATAGGGCTCGGCGCCCCAGTAGCGCTCGATGGCCTGCTTGTAGATTGCTGTGTCGACTCCGCCCGTGGCAATGGCCTTCGAGGGCCAGAGGTCCCGTGGGAGAATCGGGCGGTGCTCCCGCCTGGCACGCAGCCAGGCACGTGCCATGCGCCCGACGATGCTGGGATGCAGCATCGAGAGCGAGAAGCTCACCGAACGCGTGTGCTCTTCAAACTGCTCTCCCATCTTGACGAGCACGCTGGCAATGGCGCCGATGACGTCGACGCCGTCCCTGAGCGCCATCTGGAACCCTGTGGCCACTCGCTGCTGGAACGGGGTGCTCGAGGCGCTGTCCTGAGGTGGCATGGCGCGGAACGAGATGTGATGCGCGAATGAGTCGAAGAGGCACCCCGATGTGTACGGGGCGGGAGGCAGGATAAGGAGGAAGCGGAAGCCCGGGCTGTAGTTGATTCTGTCACGCTCGCGCGTGAAGGCGAGCGTGAGCGCAGAGAGGCAGGACTTGTTGACGCGCTCCATGAAGTCCGGGCTATGCGGAAACCACTTGAACTGGCCCATGCGCCCGGACGAGTGACACCACAACGCGGGCTTGCAGGCGAGGACGTCCTCGCGGCGCTCGCTCAGGAACGGCTCGTAATCATCGTACGTGGTGAGGGGCACCTGCGCCCGGAAGTCCGCGACCGACGCCGGCTTCCGCTTGCCCATCACCTTCCGACCAAGCGTGCTGGGCCACACCCTGTCTATCTGGTCGAGCAGCAGCTGTTGCTGTATCTCCATGAACTCGGCCACACTCAGGTCCAGGAAGCCGCAGTAGCGTTTCCAGAGTTCCTTCTGGGTCAGCTGTTCGAAGTACTTGTCCTCAGGCTGCACCGGATGTTCCCCCCTTCCTCTCTCTGATTCCGCTTGCGATATGGTCGCGGTAGATGCCGTCGGTTTCCACGGCCGTCTCGACCGCGCCCAGGGAGCCCAGTTGCGATATCACGTCCTCAGCGCTGTAGGCAATCGGCCTGCGTCGCAGCGTGAGCGGCAGGTAGATGCATCCGGCGAGCATCGTCCTGGCGAGGCGCGAGAGCCGCACTCGGAGCGACTGCCCGGGAGCAATGAAGCCATGGGAAAGCAGGCCGGCGCCGAATCCGGCATCCTCGCTTCCGGAGGGGAAGCTGATGACGAAGCGGCCGCCGGGAGCAAGGACGCGCAGCAACTCGCCGAGGGTGCGGGACGGTTCTTCGACGAAGTCGAGCACGTGGTAGCAGAGCACCCGCTCGAAGCTGCTGTCGCGGAAGCCGAGCGACTGCACGTCCATCAGCGCGAGTGACGTGGTTGACGCATTCGCTGAGGACTTGTCTCGTGCCCGGGCGAGCGCGGCTCGCGACAGGTCGATGCCCGCGATCCTGAGGGACGGCTCGCGTGCCCGAAGCTGCACGAGTTCGTTGCCGGTGCCGAGGCCGGCACAGAGCACGCGCTGGCCGGGTCCCGCGGCGAGCCGCTCGGCGAGCCGCGCCTGCGTCTCGCGGTAGCGCGCCAGGCGTGCGGTCGACGCGTCATACAGCGGGTTGTAGACGGCGTTGAAGTACGCACGGGCAAGCCGCTGCCGCAGGGACATTGCCATGGAAGTATACGCCACAGGGGTGGCCGCTCTGCCATGGCCCAGATTGCCCGACAAGGTGTAGGGCTTGGTCCTACAGAGTGGCTGCCGACCAGCGGTGCGCTACTTGGGGAAGCTGCTGAGGATGCCGACCATAGCCAGCCCTTTGAGTACCATGCTGACCGCGATGGAGGCGAGGAGGAGACTGAACACGCGCGACACCGCCCGGAGGCCGCCCTGCCCCATAACCTTGAGGATGCGGTAGCTGGCGAGGCAGATTATCCATGCGAGTATGACGTTGGCCACGAAGGCGCCCAGGACGACGGGGAGGGCAACCTGCGACGTGAGGAGGAGCAACGTCGTTATCGTGGCCGGCCCCGCCAGCAGCGGAGTGCCGATGGGGACGATGCCGATCATCTCTTCCTTGTCCGCGTCCATCATCCTGCCGACCGTCATGTTGCGGATGGACTGGACGAGCAGGATGGTGCCTCCCGCGATG
>JALNYR010000080.1 GCA_023229725.1 Dehalococcoidia bacterium
AAGGTGTCGCCGCCCAGCGACTTGAGGCTGCCCTCGGCGTCGATGTCGATGCGCGGTCCCGCCTCAACGCCGGCGAGACGGCTTTCGGCGAGGCTCTTGAGTCGCTCCTCCAGCAGGGGCAGTCTGTCCTTCGTGACCGAGAAGCCGGCGGCGAGCGGGTGCCCGCCGAAGCTGTTCAGCAGGTCCTTGCACTGCTCGAGAGCCCACGCGAGGTCGAACTCGGGGATGCTGCGGGAACTGCCGCGGCAGAGGTCCTCTCCGGTCGTCACGACGACGGCCGGGCGGTAGTACTCCTTCGACAGCTTCCCCGCCACGAGGCCGATGACGCCTTCGGGATAGGATTCGTCCGCGGCCATCAGCAGCGCGCACGCGGGCTGCGACGCGAGCTGCGCGTGCGCCATCTCGTACACCTCGGCGGTGAGGCGCTGTCGCTCGGCGTTAGTGGCGTCCAGGTCCGATGCAAGAGTCGCCGCCTCGTCCACGGACGACGTCATGAGGAGTTGCAGGCTCATGCTTGCGTTCTCGAGCCGTCCGGCGGAGTTGATGCGGGGAGCCAGCGCCCAGGAGATGTCGCCCGACGTGACCGAGCCGGCCGTCAACCCGGACGTGCTGATGAGCGCCTGGAGTCCGGGACGGGCGGTCCTGTTCAGCACCTCGAGGCCCTTCTGGACGAAGTGGCGGTTCTCTCCCACGAGGGCCACCATGTCGGCGACGGTCCCGAGGGCGACCAGTTCGAGCAATTCGTCCAGCCGGGATGCGTCATTCCATCCCTGGTAGAGGGCCTGCATGAGCTTGAACGCGATGCCCACGCCCGCGAACTCGGTGAAGCCGTACCTGCTGTCGCGGCGCTTGGCATTGACCACGGCAACGGCCCGAGGCAGCGTGGCGAGCGGCACGTGGTGGTCGGTGATGATGAGGTCGACTCCGAGCGCCGAGGACTTCTCAGCCTCGGCGAGGTCCGAGATGCCGCAGTCACACGTGACCACGAGCGACGCGCCACGGTCGTGCATGTCCGCAACGCCGGCGGCGCTGAGGCCGTGACCTTCTCCGACGCGGTCAGGGATGTACTGCACCGTTCGCGCGCCGAGCCTTTCCATCCCCTCGATGAGCACCGCGCTGGCGGTGACGCCGTCGACGTCGAAGTCCCCGAACACGCCTATCGTCTCGCCCTTGCGGATGGCTACCAGTATCCTGTTCACGGCTGTCCCGACGTCCGGCAACGCGAAGGGGTCGGCTGCTTTGAAGGCATCGGGATTGAGGAACGATGGCACGTCGGCCGGGCTGACGCCGCGATTGTAGAGGAGCTGTGCCACGAGAGGTGAGGATGAGACGGCGGCGACGTAGTCGGCAGGCGCCGGTGGTCTGACGCGCCAGCCGGCGGGCAGGGGGCTGGTCGCGGGTGGTGGTGTCGCGTGTTTCAAGCCTCGCTACTATACCATACGGCATCGGAGCGGCTGAAACGGACCGCCGCACGTCTCGTGCGCCTGTCGTTTGTCCCATGACGGTGTCGCGTCTATAATCGCTCATCGTGCACAAGTGCAACGGCCGCCGCATCGCACTTCATTCCTTCGGCTGCAAGCTGAACCAGGCCGAGATAGAGAGCATGGCGCTTGCGTTTGCCGCCGGCGGGTTCGAGGTAGTGGAGCCGGGGGATGAAGCCGACGTGCACGTGGTCAACACGTGCACCGTAACGGGTGAGGCTGACAGGCAGCTCCGCCAGTGGCTTCGTTCGGTCCGGCGCAGGCAGCCGTCGAGCATGCTGGTCGCGGTCGGCTGTGCCGTGGAGCGGGACGCGCCGCACGTGCAGGAGCTTGCCGACCTCGTCGTCACGAATGCAGGGAAGGGCGACGTCGTTGCGCTGGTGGCCGAGCGCCTTGAAGCAGGTTCAGCCTCCCGGCCGCTTCCGGAGACGGCGGCGGACGGAGCGCGCATTGCCGGGCGGAATCGCGCTTTCGTGAAGATACAGGAAGGCTGCCTCGCTCCGTGCGCCTACTGCATAGTCCCGTACGTGAGGCGGGGGGAAACCTCTGCGCCTCTTCCCGAGGTCGTGGCAACTGCGCGTGAGCGGATTGCCACCGGGCACAGGGAACTGGTGCTGACGGGGACGAGGCCCGGAGTGTATCGCGACGGCGAGTCTAGACTGTCGGACGTCGTTCGCGCCGTACTCGACCTGCCGGGCCTGGGGCGGTTGCGAGTCTCCTCGCTCCAGCCGCAGGAGCTGTCACCGGAGTTGCTCGCGCTCTGGTCGGACAGCCGGCTCTGCCCCCACTTCCACCTCTCACTGCAGAGCGGAAGCGGCACGGTGCTGCGCCGCATGGCGCGGGGATACACGCCCGTCCGGTTCATGGAGGCGCTGGCTGACATCCGTGCGGCGGTGCCGGGAGCGGCTGTCACGACCGACATCATCGTGGGCTTTCCGGGCGAGACGGACGGCGAGTTCGCGGAATCCGTCCAGTTCTGCGAGCGCGCGGGGTTCTCGCGCATCCACGTGTTTCCCTTCTCGCCGCGACCGGGCACGCGCGCAGCGGAGATGGAGGGCAGGTTGGCGGTGCCGGTGATGAAGGAGCGCGTGAAGGCGATGCTCTCGCTGGCGCAACGGAGCGCGGACGCATACGTGGAGGTGCTTCGCGGGCGAAGAGTCCAGGCACTGTGGGAAGAGGAGACGGCGCCGGGGAGTGGGGAGTACCTGGGGACCAGTGAGAACTATCTGCGGCTCATCTGCAGCAGCAACCTGCCGCTGCGGAACGTGCTGGAGCCCGTCGTTGTCGTCTGTGCCGAGGAAGAGTTTGTCCGGGTGCGGAGGGGAGATGAAGATACGGGTGGATGTGAAGCCGAACTCGAAGTCACCCGGCGTTGAGCCGGTGGAGGACCACCTTGTCGTCCGGGTGAAAGAGCCGCCCAAGGAGGGCAAGGCGAACCAGGCGGTGATACGGGCTGTCGCGCAGTACTACGGAGTCCCGCCTTCAGACGTCCGCATGGTTGTGGGCGCGACGGGACGGCACAAGGTCATCGAAGTCCCGGACGCGCCCGGCCGGCTGCTGTGACTCCCGGAGCGCGGAGCCTGTGCCGGAGCCTGCAGCAGAGCCGGTAGAGGTGGACGGCCGCGATGGAGGCAACGAACCTCGGCACGACGGTCCAGAAGAGGCCGATGCCGGCCGCGAGGAACAGGGCCGGGTCCTCCACGATGGAGTGATTGAGGCCGAGCGCGATGTGCAGGCGCTTCAGCTCGTCGGGTGTGTAGCGCCCGCTGGTCGACTCCTCCACGATGAGCGCACTGCCGTAGATGATGCCGAAGAACGTCCCGGCCACCCAAATGGCGGCGACGTTTGGCGAGAGGCCCAGGACGGTCATGAGCGGGCGAAAGACGTGGGCAATGCGCTCCGTCCAGCCGAAGGTCTTCATAAGTTCGAGGAGTGCCATGACGGGCACCATGATGAGCAGCATCTTGAGCAGCAGCTTCAGCGTCGAAAGGGCCCACGCCGACAGGACCGCGTCGATGGCAGCGCGCGTCGTGACGCTGTGCGGCATGACGACCGGCGCCGATGTGTCGTCCAAGAACCAGGAAACGATGATGACGGTGAGGCAGGCGGTGACGAGGCGCAGGGTCACGATGGCGGGCCCGCTGATGCCCGCCTTGTGCTGGATGGTTCCCTCGATGATGAACATGTGGGCGATGGTGATGAAGATGGCAAGCATGATGAGCTGGGGCGCGGTGAAGGGAATGACCAGCATCATGGCAAAGGCTGCGTAGAAGCTTGATAGCAGGGCGGTGAGCACGGGCAGCGCCGCCTGCGGCGGCAGGTTGATGAGCCCCATGACCGGGCGGAACACGGGGTCGAGCAGGTAGAGCCAACCGGTCCAGTCGAGAAGCGCCACCGCCAGGGACACGGGCAGGAGAATCTTCGCTATCCAGAGGAATCCGTGCACTCCCTTGCCGATGCCCCGGACGATGCCTGTCTTCAGCCGCGCGTCTCTTGGTTCCGTTGCGGGGGCTCCGGAGGAAGCCGGCTCAGGATGCTCGCGCCTCACCGGGGCGCTCCCGCATCGCCGGCAAGGGCGAATCCGAACTGCGCTGCCCGCTGGTACAGACTCAGTAGCGTAGTCATATCGGGACCGCCGCGTGTCTCCGGTCGCGTCGCCTTGAACCCCGCAGCGGCCGAGGCCATGAGCAGCGCGGTGCGCCGTTCGTAGCCCAGCGCGAGGCATGCGGCGCAGGCGCCGATGAAGACGTCCCCGCAACCCACGGCGCTCACCACGTGCAAACCCAGTTCTATCATGGGCAGCGCGGGTATCGCGGCCGTTTCGCCGGTGGCGCAGTCCACGAGCAGCGAACCGCGTGCACCCAGCTTCAGCACGATGTGCGCCGGCGCGTTGCGCCGGTCGAGATTCATCACCATGTCGCGGGGAGCCGCCGCGCCGAAGAGCTGCCGGGCCTCGGCTTCGTTGAGGAAGAGGGAGTCGACGTGTCTTGCGAGCGGGGCAAGCACGGTCCAGCCGTGCCGCGCGAGGACGCCCGGGTCCCACAGGGCCGGGATGTCCCGGTCGGCGGCCGCCTGGAGGAGATGTGCAGCCACGGGCAGAGGAGGGTCGGAGAGCACGACGCAGCGGCAGTCCTGCAGCAGGGTGGACAGCCTTGCCGGCCGGGCGTGGCGGGTGCTCAAGGTGGTGTTTGCGCCAAGGTCGCTGGCGATGACGTTCTGACCGGTGTGGTCGACGAAGATGTAGGCGTGTCCGGAGGATTGCCCGGGCATGCGGACGACGCTGCTGCGCACAACGCCCTCGGTGTCGAGAACGGCGAGTTGCCGGTCTGCGATGTCGTCCTGTCCGAGCGCGGCAAACAGAGCGACCTCGCCCGGGCCCAGGATGCGGGCGGCGGCCACGGCGGTGTTCGCCCCGGTCCCTCCCGGAACCTCGCTCACTGCGTCGCAGGTGACTTCCTCGCCGGGAGCCGGCAGGTGCTCGACGAGACAGAGGGTGTCCCAGTTGATGGCGCCCGACACGAGGACCTTTGCCATGTCACTCCTCGAGCATTCTGGAGAGGAACAGCTGCCTGAAGCGACGGCCGTCCACGGCTATGGCGACGCTGCTGCCGGCTGTGCCGCGGTGCAGCGTCGTTCTGCCGCGCTGCTCATTGTCCCGCGAATCGACGCTTGCCTCGCCTGTGGCGAAAGTGAAGAGCGACCGGTCCAGCAGGGCCGCCAGCGCGAGCGGGTCGTGCATGGCGAAGAGCGGCTGCCGGCGAAACGCGAAAGCGACGAGGTCCGCGGCGAGCCGGGCGTACGGTGACGCGCCGGTTCTGAGGCGCTCGAGGTCCGAGGCATCGAGCGAGCCGGACGGGTCGTTCGTCACATCGAGGCCGACGATGGAGAGGCGAACGCCGGAAGCGAACACGATGGCGGCTGCCTCGGGGTCTTGCCAGACGTTGAACTCGGCGAACGGCGTCTCGTTGCCGTGGCCGTACCGCGTGAGGCTGAATGCGCCCCCCATCACGACCACTTCGCGCAGCATGCCGGCCATCTCCGGATGCTCCCGCAGCGCGAGGGCGACGTTCGTGAGAGGGCCGGTTGCGACCAGGGACCGCTCGCCGGGAGCGGCGGCGGCGAACTCGAACAGCGCCCGGTGAGCCGGCAACGCGGCTGCTGGAAACGATGCCTCGGGCAGAGCCACGCCGCCAAGCGCGTCGGGGCCGTGGTAGCGGAGCGCGTCGTGGAGGGGCCGGCGAAGCGGCGCCGCGGCGCCCCGGGCCACCGGCACGTCCGAGGCTCCCAGGTGGCGCAGCAGGCGGAGGGCGTTGCGCGTCGTCATGTCGATGGGGCCGTTCCCGGCGACCGTGGTGACGAGGTCGACACGCACCCCCGGCGAGCGCAGCGCGAGCATGATGGCGAGGGCGTCGTCGAGACCGGGGTCGACGTCAAGCGCTAGACTCAGGTTCACTGCGGCGCATACACTAGCACATGCGGGAGCCACGTGCATGACGACGATACCTGAAGCAGCCGCCACGTTGAGCTGGCGAGACACCGTTCGAGTCGACGATGAGGTGCTCGATGCGGTGCTGAGCCGGCTGGACGAGACCTACGGGCCGCGCGTGTTCGAGTCGCGGGGAAGGCCGGTGGACGTGCTCATCGAGACGGTGCTGTCGCAGAACACGTCCGACGTCAACTCGCACCGCGCATTCGAGTCACTTCTCGCCCGTTTCGGCACGCTCGAAGCCGTTGCAGCGGCGCCGGTGGCGGAGATCGAAGATGCCATCAGGTTCGCGGGACTCTCGCGCATCAAGTCGGTGAGGATACGGGAGATGCTCGAACGGCTCATACGGGAGAATGGCTCACTGGAGCTGTCGTTCCTCGCCGGGATGAAGCTGGACGAGGCGCGCGCCTACCTGATGAGCCTGAGGGGCGTCGGTCTGAAGACGGCCAACTGCGTGCTCATCTTCTCGCTGGGATTGCCGGCTCTGCCGGTTGACACCCACGTGTATCGGGTTTCGCGACGCCTTGGCCTCATCGGTGCGCGCGTGAGCGTGGAAGCGGCGCACGGGGACCTGGAGGCGCGGGTTCGTCCGGAGGACCGGTACCGCTTCCACCTGCACCTCATCGAACATGGCAGGCGTGTCTGCCACGCGCGGAAGCCGGCGTGCCGCGTGTGTATCCTCAACGCCCTCTGTCCGAGCGCCTGTGCAGCCTAGACCCCGAGCGGGAAACGCAGCCGGCCCTCATTGTGCCGCTCCAGCGAGAACGCAGCATGCTCACGGACCGAATCTGGTGCTACTTCTTCGTGGCCTCGTCGAGGTTCTTCCTGGCCTGTCTTCCGGCTTCCTTGTGAGCTTCGTCGGCCTTCTTCTCGGCCTGCTTGTCGACGGCCTGGTTCCTGGCTGCCTTGTGGACTGCGTCCGCCTGCGCCACGGCTTCTTTGTAGGTCTTCTGTGCGAGATCGCCGCTCGCCTTGGAGGCGGATAGCGCGTCCTTCACCGCGACGTCTCTCTGCTTCCAGGATTCCGTGAATACCGACTGGGCGACGTTCGTAATCGCGTCGCGGACCTTCTTCGCTTCGGTCACGGCCTGGTCATGAGCCTCGTCGGCTCGTTTCCTGGCGTCCTTGTCGACAGCCAGCTTCTTGGCGGCTTCGTAGACGGTGTCCGCCTGCTCCTTGGCCTCCTTGTAGGCTTTGGCAGACCGAGCCCACGCATCGTCCAGCAGCTTCCTCGCTTCCTCAAAGGTCGTTGTCTTCTGAGCGCTCACTTCACCCTTTTCCACTACTGACACCTCCCGTGTCTTGCCCGTCACCTGTGCTCCGGGGGCTGCAACCTCGACTCGCGACGAGGCGATGTCCGGGGCATTGCCCTCAGCATTGCACTCAGTTGTGACAGTAGTCCGTACGTTACGGACTGTCAAACGACTACGGAGTCCGTCGCTGACGCTCCGCGATGCTGTCACCCCGGATGCCTCGGCGATAGCGCCTGCATGCGGCACATGCCGATGCTGAGTGCGGAAATGGAGAATCGCTCCGCGCCGCCATCGTTATTGTCAAACGATGGGGCGGGCCTTTTCTCTGCACCTGCCGCAACGGTCCGTCCTGCGGCGGCCGGTGTATAATGCCGGCACTTCGATGACGGACGTATCTGAGAGCCCGAGCGTATCGACGCGGTTCCGCATCCTCATGGAGATAGCGTCGCGTCAGCCTTCTGTGCAGCAGAAGGATGTTGCCCGGGAGCTCGGCATCACCGTGCAGGCGGTGTCCGAGCGGATGAAGGAGCTCGTGGCGGCGGGCCTGGTTGTGTCGAGAAGCAGGGCAAGCTACTCCGTCACGCCTTCCGGTGTAGACTGGCTGCTGCGTCACGCACGAGAGCTGCAGTCGTACTCCGAGCGCATCTCCCGCATCGTCCGCGACATCTCGGTGACCGCCGCGGTGGCGGACGGCAACCTCGCGCAGGGGCAGAAGGTCGCCCTCGAGATGAGAGAGGGTCTGCTGCACGCACGTCCGTGGAGCGACGGCTACCCGGCGAGCGGGTTCGTGGCGGCCGCGGCGGGAGCCGGCGAGGATGTGGGCATCACGAAGGTTGAAGGCGTCATCCCGCTGGCGGTGGCCGAAGTGGCGATTGCAGCGTTGCCCGCCATCCAGGACGGCGGCTCGCGGCGCGCTGACATCCCCCGGCTGCGGCTGCTGGCGAAGCCCTGCGGCCTGGTCGCGGCGGTCGGCGTTGAGTCCATCGTCGCGCTCCGTCTTGCCGGCATCGAACCTCAGTACCGCTGGGCCGTTCCCGGCGCGGTCACGGAGGCGGCACTGTCCGGAGTCACGTGCCTGCTCGTCTGCAGCGAGGCGGACCTGTCCCGGGTCGCCGAGCGCCTCTCCGAAGGCGGAGTGCAGTTCTCGCTGGTTGACCTTGCCCTGCCGGACGCCGGCGCAGCGTGAGGCCCTTCGCAGTCCCGCCGAACCTCCCCCCGACGATGGTCCCTTCCCGAGCCTTATGACCACAACTGGTTGACAAACCCATTGCCGCGGACACAACATATTGTGGTAGGGGCGAGGAGGACTGCAGCCGATTCCGGCTATCGCGTCCTCTTCCGCCTTGCGGTCAGTCAACTATCGAGAGGAGGGGGGTGTTCCATGACCGACCACACCATCGAGTTCATCCGAAAACGTGAAGGCGCTGTCGTGCCTTTCGATGCCGGGAAGATAACCGAGGCGGTTTTCAAGGCCGTTCGCGCCACGGGCGAAGGCGACCGGGCCGTCGCGGAGCGCGTTTCGTCGCAGGTCGTCTCCATCCTCCGGATTACGTGCCGGGACGGCCGGGTGCCGACCGTGGAAGAGGTGCAGGACCTCGTCGAGAAGGTGCTGGTCGACCTGGGCTACGCCGGTGTGGCGAAGTCCTACATCCTGTACCGGGAGCAGCACGCCAAGCTACGCGAGTCACGCCGGCTGCTCGACGGCGCGAAGAGCATGGTCGACGACTACATCGGCCGTCTCGACTGGCGCGTCAACGAGAACAGCAACATGGACTACTCCCTGCAGGGCCTCAACAACTACATCTCAGCGGGCATCGCGTCACGCTACTGGCTGGGCGCCATCTACCCGCCCGAGATCCGGGATGCGCATGTGAATGGCGAGTTTCACCTGCACGACCTCGGCATCCTCGGCGTGTACTGCTGCGGCTGGGACCTGAAAGACCTGCTCCTGCGCGGCTTCGGGGGAGTCCCGGGCAAGGTGGAGAGCACGCCCGCAAAGCACCTCCGCAGCGCGCTCGGCCAGATAGTCAACTTCTTCTACACGCTGCAGGGCGAGGCAGCCGGCGCGCAGGCATTCTCGAACTTCGACACGCTGCTGGCGCCGTTCGTCCGCTACGACAAGCTGGACTACAGAGGCGTGAAGCAGGCGATGCAGGAGTTCGTCTTTGGCCTGAACGTGCCCACGCGGGTCGGCTTCCAGACCCCGTTCACCAACCTCTCGATGGACCTGCACGTGCCGTCGCACCTTGCCGGCGAATCCGTCGTGATCGGCGGGCAGCCTCAGGAGGCGACGTACGGCGAGTTCCAGGCGGAGATGGACTTGCTCAACCAGGCCTTCTGCGAGGTCATGATGGCCGGCGATGCCAAGGGACGCATCTTCACGTTCCCCATACCCACGTACAGCATCACGAAGGACTTCGACTGGGACAGCGACCGTCTCGACATGCTGTGGAAGATGACGGCCAAGTACGGCATCCCGTACTTCGCCAACTTCGTGAACTCGGACATGAAGCCGGAGGACACGCGCAGCATGTGCTGCCGGCTGCGGCTCGACCTGGCGCAGGTGCGGAAGCGGGGCGGGGGACTGTTCGGCTCGAATCCCCTGACGGGCAGCCTCGGCGTGGTCACCATCAACCTGCCGCGCCTCGGATACCTCGCGTCCTCGAAGGAGGACTTCCTGCAGCGACTCGACCGCCTCATGGTCCACGCGAAGAACAGCCTCGAGATACGGCGCAAGGCCATCGAGCGGTTCACCGACGACGGCCTGTACCCCTACTCCCGCTACTACCTCGCGTCGGTCAAGGCGCGACTCGGCAGCTACTGGGCGAACCACTTCTCCACCATCGGCCTCATCGGCATGCACGAGGCGTGCCTCAACTTCCTGGGCAGGGGCATCGATACGCCGGAGGGAGAGGAGTTCGCGGGCGAGGTGCTCACGCACATGCTGGAACGCCTGTCAGCATTCCAGGACGAGACCGGCCAGCTCTACAACCTGGAGGCCACGCCCGGCGAGGGCGCCTGCTACCGGCTGGCGAAGCTCGACAAGCAGAACTTCCCCGGCATCATCGCGGCCGGCAACGGCCATCCGTACTACACCAACTCGACGCACCTGCCGGTGAACTTCGAGGGCGACCTGTTCGATGCGCTGGCGCACCAGGACAGGCTCCAGGTAAGGTACACGGGCGGCACCGTGTTCCATTGCTTCCTCGGGGAGCGCATCGATGACCCGGAGGCGTGCAAGATGCTCGTGCGGCGCGTGACGAACAGCGTGCGCATGCCGTACTTCACGCTGACGCCGACCTTCTCCATCTGCCACGAGCACGGCTATCTGAGGGGCGAGCAGGCGACGTGTCCCGAGTGCGGCGGACGCTGCGAGGTCTACTCGCGCGTGGTCGGCTACTTCCGCCCGGTGCAGCAGTGGAACGAGGGGAAGCGGGAGGAGTTCAAGCAGCGGCGCGGCTACGCGGTCGCCGCCGCTGTCTAGGGTGGTCACGGCCCCGTGAAGATCTGCGGCGTCCAGGGCGTGTCGCTCATCGACTACCCCGGGAGAGTTGCCTCGGTCCTCTTCCTGGGCGGATGCAACTTCCGGTGCCCCTTCTGTCAGAACGCGGACCTCGTGTTGAGGCCTGACGGTCTGCCGCATCTGGCCGTGGGTGACGTCATCGCGTCGCTCTCCCGCCGGAGGTCGCTGGTCGACGGGGTGGTTGTCACCGGCGGCGAGCCACTCATACACGGTGACGAGTTGCCGGCACTGCTGGCGCGACTCCATGCCACGGGCTTCGCGGTGAAGCTCGACACGAACGGGTA
>JALNYR010000081.1:0-8677 GCA_023229725.1 Dehalococcoidia bacterium
TGGGGCTGAGTCGGCAATGATCGCAGAGAACAAGGATATCAGTGGTTTAGCAGTCTTTGGCGTCAAGGCCGATTTCGCGAAGCACACCCAGCCGTCTCCAGAGAAATTCCCTTGGCGGCACCTCACAAGATGGGCCGAGTTGGTAGAGATTGAGAATAGGACTCCAGTTATTCCTGTTGGAGGATCGGCTGGAGGGATTCGCGAATCATAGGAGGCGACATGAAAACGTGTATCGTTATTGGATTGATCGCACTAATTGGGGCGGCGGTGTTTGGCGGGATTTCAATCTTGAACGGAATCAAAGCCGGTACGTTTACATCTGAATTGCGGCTGGCTTACGCCGCCAGCACACCACAATCTAAGGCCCAGTATGTAAGATCGTTCATAGCCAAGGCTGAATCCGCGAATCTTCCAGAGTATGCCGCATGGATCGTCCAGCGGCCAGAGAATAGTGTCAGAATGCAACTCGATATTCTCGATGGGCTCGCCGCTCGCTGTGAACAACTTGCGACACTAGATCCATCATCATTTGGGTTCGCACAGGGGATGACGCAAATTACCCAAGACGAGTTTGAGTATACGTTATCGAATACTAAGGCAGTATTTGCCAAGGCATTCTGTATTCAATACGGATGGTTTTCCATGTACGCATGGTTTATATTCCTAGGTATCGGGGTTCTGTTTATGTGCATTGTGATTGCGATGGTAGACAACGACATGAGGTTTTAGGAAACCGATCGTTTCCACCCCTCAAGCCCTTCAAGATCCTCGTCTCGATAGATGTGGTACAGCGGTAGCGTTGTATCGATCTTCATTTGGAAGCCATGCACCGCAGCGCGCACCCCGAAGTGGCGATCCTCTCCCCAGTAAGTCAGGTTGGGAACCGGCCAGTAGTTTACCCCGGCCTGTAATACCTTCTGAGAGACGAGCAGGCAGCCCCCGATGAAGCCGACATCATACACGCCAGGAGAACGCAAGACTTCCTCTTTCCCGTGCCGGAACTCGTACTCGTTGAAGTCCCAGGCGTTCGGTCGCTCGCCTTCATTTAGACGCCACTTCGTCCACATGATCTCGCCAACGATGTCTTCATTTAGCGAGATGAGCCTCTGTAGCGTCTGCGGCTGGAGAACTTGGTCAGAATCGCAGAAGAAGATGTAGTCAACCCCATCGGCCTTCGCTTTCTCGATCAGTCTGTTCTTGGCCGAGGCCACGATGCTGACCGTATTGTCGCCCCAAAAGTGCGTAAAGCGCCCTCTCTTGACCGGGCCGGACTCGGTCGTCAAGACCTCGGCATACACATCGCCGAGGATGCGGCGCATCATCTCTTCTTCGTAGCCCAGAGGGTTATGCAGCACAAAGGCGTAGCTGACATCAATCCCTGTTCGATCCTGCCACGCAAGGCCATCAAGGAACGCCTCTAGCACCTTCGGATTGTCCTGGTGGACACACGTCGAGATTTGCACTCTCACTTTGCGTCACCGGCCTCGATGTCGTCGCCCTCTAGGAACATCTTCAGGATCTCGTCCCTGTCTGGCGACATCAGCTTCATAACGTCCATCATGTCAAGCTCTTTGACGTGCGAGCACCAGACATCGAAGTCAACGTATGCCTCGAATCCGGCGTCCTGGGCGTGCTCGAAGAAAACGGTGTCTTCGCTCTTCCCGTCTGTCTTCCACTCATCTGTTTCAAGCCAATAGAAACAACCTGGAGGCATCTGCCGCAATACGTCAGCCTTCATAAGGCAGAACGCTAGAGTGCCAATGTCTACCTTCTGGAGTCCGTTCCACTGCGGCGGCGGGAGAACGAGGTAGCCGCCCTCCGATCTTGACCAGGCCACGGGCTGCGGTCCCCACCGCTTCCAGTTTGTAACCGCGCCGGAGACAATGTCCTTGTCATCCTCTAGCAGTTTGTCTAGGCCGTTCAATGGCGGGATGGTGTCAGAGTCAACCCACAAGACGTGTGTGAAATGAAATTCCTTGTCAAACTTGACGAAGTCTTTGTGGAGCGCGTTGCGGACTCTGTGATGCGGAGTCGCCATCTTGAAGTTCAATCTCCAAGAAGCCTTCCCGGTTACGAGCCACTGCATAAGGCGCGAAACGAGAGCGGCATGAAGCCAGTTCGTGTTTGGAGATGCAAGGTAGATCGAAGGTCGGTCGCTCATTTGGCCCCCTTTAGTTGGCCTTGACGATCAATGCGAAACGTGATAGACTAGAAATCTAGGAGGATGAAATGCCAGAACAGATTGTGAGGCGCAGTCAGATCGGAGAAGTCGGAGTCGACACTGGGCAGGTCATCATTTGCGATCCCGCCAACATTGATTCGTGGGTTGACCATGAATATAGCGACGGGCCAGGACGAACGCATGAGTTCTCATACGATGGAGCATGTCGCGAAAGCGGAAGCCGCCCAGATAGAGGAGGCTGGCTCAAGATTGGCTCTACATATTGCACAGTCGCGGAATCAGGCTATGGAGACGGAGTCTATCCAGTATATGCCGACTACAATCGTGGAGGGCATATCGTGCGCCTCGTCATCGACTTCTCGGATTGCGAGAAAGAGACGCGGGAAGAATAGTTGATGCTGGCGGAAACATTCCTGTCCCCGCCAGCGAATTGGTTACGTCGTGTAAGACAGCGCCCCGACTCCCGACAGAGTTGCCGAGAACGTGGCCGCCGCATCAACGGCAGTGGAGGGAGTAATCCCAACTACAATTGCACTCCCCGAAAAATACTTAGCATTGCCGTCATCTACATAGAATCTAACTTCAACCTCGTCGCCGAATTGAGTCCACAGGAGATCGCAGCCGGACGTATCGCTGTAACTCCATTGTCCCTCAACCGTCGCCGTCCACTTCTTCAAACTTCCAACGCTCTCTGCCCACCCATTCCCGCTAAACGCCGAGACATCGACCTCGTTGGCCGTAATGTCAATCGACCAGGAACGGATATGCGCGATCTCGGCGGGAGTACCGCCGCTATCAGCAAGGTAGAAAGCGCCATTAATTCCGCTGACCGGAGGCGCGAATGCCATAGTTTCCTCCTAAGCCGTGTTGTAGGTAAGAGCGCCCATGCCAGAGAGCGTCGCCGAGAACGTCGCGGCGGCGTCAACCGCAGTAGACGGAGTCAGCCCCACAACAGCCGCAGTCCCGCTGAAGTACGCAGTATTGGCTTGGTCAATGTAGAATCGCACATCGACATAGTCGCCAAAACTGTCCCAAACATCGTCCATGCCCGAGGTCGCACTATAGTTCCACGATCCCTCGACAGTAGCCGTCCACTTCTTCAGGCTGCCAACACTGTCGGCCCATCCGTTTCCGCTGAATCCGGAAACGTCCACCTCATTTGCCGTGAGGTCGATACTCCAAGACCTAATGTTGGCAATTTCTCCAATCGTTCCACCGCTAGTTACAAGGTAGAACGCGCCAGCAATACCGCTGACCGGAGGCGTAATTGCCATAGCCTCTCCTTATGATTTATCACAAACCGCCCGGTAAAGGGCGTTGATGTTCCAGATGCCGAACTCATCGACATAAGGCCCAGTGATACTGTTCCTTAGCTCGCGCCGCAGTTCGCGCACGCGCCAACCGGAAAGGGTTAGGCTGGCCCCGTCGAACACGGCTTGGAGCTTTTCTAGTATGTCTTCTGCTTCGGTCGAGATGACGTTTTTCGAGAGGATCTTGAACTCGATAAGCGGCGTCTCGGTCGAAGGAACCGCCCCTCCGCTGAAGGTTAGCTCGGAAGACGTTGTGATGATGCTGTAGAGCACTATAGGGTAGTTGTCTTGCGTGATTCCATCCGGCGCTTTGTAGAAGTAGAATCCATTGATGGCGGTTTTGAAGCCGCTCGTGTCGGCGTTGTACTTGTCAAAGAGTTTGGCCTTGATCTGTCGCTGGAGTACGCCCATATCATCCCGCCACGATATCGCCGATTTTGACGCCAGGATACTTCCCGTCTACTTCCTCGATGGCCTTCTCCATGAAGTGAACCCCGTTCGGATCATTGGGAGAGCGCGGCCCGAAATTCTGGAAGAATGAGTAGTCTCCCCGGTCGCGCTCCGTCGTACCATTCTTGTTGCCACAACGATGCGTCTTAGCAATGACAAATGCCTGCCCCGGCCCAGCCGCGAGGCCCTCAATGGCCTCAACCTCTGGCGTTCCATTGTCCTGATTCATTGGTAGAACAACGTGGATGTTTCGTTTCAAATGCCCGGTGAGTTCGGGAGCATATTCTCTTGCCGCGAGCATCAAGTCCGTCGCGGCGGCAACGAGATTCTGTTGCAGATTCGCCGTGATGTTCGCGGCGAGGACTGCTTGCAAGGATGCAGGAATCTTGACACCGACGCTCATGTCAGACATTTGTCCTCTTGACTATCCTCCCGGCATGTTGTATAGTTCTAAGCGTGGCAGTCGAGGAGTTGCTGCTCCTGGACGATAAACGCCGAGAACAGCAAGTCTTGGCGCGAAGGGCCGAATTAGGGCCGCCCCAGATCCCATTTTTGGTAATGGGGAGTCGGTATCGAGGCCGACGGTGCTGGGTGGGAATCCAGCCGATTGCCATGATTTTCTACGCCGCCCCCTGCTTGATCCTGAAGTGGACTAGGTAGAGGTCAACCGCAGCCTTGTGGCCGACATACTTGTACGTCTGGCTGTTGTAGGAACACTCGTCATCGTCGGTTGGGGCGCCCGCGAGAGATGATTGGGCAAACAAAATTTGGACATCTGTTGACTCGACATTCTGCACGTTGGCGATGACGTTCCAATTGAAGTGGCCCACCAATGCGCTCGTCAATGAAGCTGTGCTGCCCCATGTCGCAGTCCCCAGCCCCGTATCAGGATTGTACGTCTGCGTCTTTGGGCCGCGATAGTACGTGACGGTTGCTGGCGCAATGTATTCAGTACACCCAAGAGCAACTGCCGCAGCACGAAGCTGCGCCAGCGCGGCAGGACCAGAAGCGTCTACGAGGGTGTTCATGTTCCTCCAGGGCTTGACATGCGCCGATTGATCGGTTATAGTTTCATCGTTCTGGCCCGATACAATGCGGCAAGGAACGGCGATGCCGGGCATGGTAAGGCGGGATCAGGCGAGGCAAGCCAGGGGTTTTATGATCTAAAGTCGTCCTCGCTATAGTCTTCAAAATTAGCGCTGGATGTTTCATTGCCATCGTCGTAATCTGTATGATCCCGACCATAACGATCAATCTTTATGGCAAGTTGAGACATCTGCATTTGCGCATCGCATCTCGCGATCTCGCGATAGTGGTTCGCCAAATCCTGTAGAGCGTTAGACTGCTCCGTCGCGCTCACGGACACCTCGCCAAACAAGCGCACAGAGATCATCTTCTTGAAACTCGCCCGCGCAGTGTCGAGCAGAACAGCCGCTGCATCGAACACGTTGCTACTCGTCAATGACAACGCGGCGCTGACCTCCGAATCTTCCCAGGTGTGGCCTGAATCGACCGTATCTGAGACGAGGAGGCGCACCTGGCCCACTGCGGTTGTCGGATCGTAAGTGGCGAACGCCATGATTACTCGATCAGGACTGCGACATTAGAAACATGACTCAAAGTAACATACAAATTCGTATCGTATGAAAGGCCCTGCGGGAAAGAGAAATGCGTCGCCAAGCCGACAGTCGCCGGGATGGAGTCCTTCCAGATTGTCGTTCCGCTCGATCCTCCGTCTAGGAATGTAACGGTAGCTGCCGTTCCATCGCCATACGCCACGTATCCCCATAGCCTTCCTGCTCCGCCAGAGGCCGTGCTGCTACTCGTCGCGACGTAACTCCTCATCTTGCCAGCAAAGTCGGCCATAGAGGCTCCTTTGAAAAGATGGAGCGGCCCCGCCCCGAACAGCGGGGCCGTCCAGTTAGGTGCTAGTCCTCGTAAGTGACCTCGAATTCGGTCATCCAGATCGGGTTCACCGTTGAACCTGTATCGTTCGTAATGCAGATTCCGATGAGGTCGCCCGGATCGGCGGCGATGGCCGAGGCCAGCGTGAACTTGTCATTCAGTTGAGACGCTGTCCAGGTCTGAGCCGCAGAGAATACGCCGTCCGTAAAGTTGCCGACGATGAAGACGATATTCTGGTCATGCACCGTCAGCCCCATGTTCGTCACGCGCACCTTCGCGATCTCCAGCTTGAACGGAGCAGAGAAGGTGTCGGCGTTCGGGACTGCCACAAACGGCTCGTCGTAGTTTGTTCCGTCAATGAGCGGGGTCTGAGTGAGTTGAGCGGCGGTGATGACGTACTGAATCCAATACTTCGTTACGCCGTCATAGGCAGCCGTGACCCAGTCAGCCGGTGGCACGAAAGTAATCGCGCCAGATCGCTGTAGGCTACGCAGGCCATCGAAGGCCGTCGAGTCCGTGTTGTCGAACACGGTCAAGTCAGACCACGTTCCAGCGCCCGTCGAATACTGCCACTTGCCGCCATCTCCACCCCAGGTCGCCACAGCGCCCGCAGCCGTTGCCAGATCATCAAACACGACCTCGCAGAATGGCGTAGCGAATCCGATAGCAAAGGCGTCTCCCGCCCCTTCGGCGTCCGCATCCGGCAGCAACTGGTAGTTGGCCGCCCAATCAGCGCCAGCCGTCAGCAACGCCGACGTAGCCAGCGCATCCCAGGTAGTCGTTCCGGAGTCATAAACGAGCACGAATACATCATCCGTGGCATTCGTATAGGTATGCGTCGTGATATCGGGCACTCCGCCGACTAGTCCGCCGCCGTTCGTCCCCGCTCCGTCCGTATCCTCACCGCGCAGCCCGCCCGCGAACGGGAGGGCCGTGGTAAAGGTGTTCGTCACGAGGAAGTCCGCCGTTGCATCACCAAAGTCCGGGATGTTGATGGCCGCCGCAGCATTCGTCTGGTTATCAGAATCGACTGTTACGTCAGCATCCCCATCGTCAACAACAAAACTAGTTCCCTGAATCGGACTCGCCGAGTCGATGCCGTGGTCCCAGCCAGCGCCGATGGAGATAAAGTCCTCCACGCCAGCCCCGCCGGTCATTGCGCCAGCGCGGATTCCGTAGATGTTGACCGAGTCGTCGCCCGTGATGGCGGCTACGTCAATCAGTGCTACGGAGTTCGTTCCAGCAGATGCGTTCCCAATCGTCGGCGCGAGGTACATACCGCGCAGGACGCTCGTCGCCCCACCCGTCGCCCAAGCGGGCGAGGAGAACGTGAGATCGATCAGGTTCGTCGTGCTCGTGACCGTGCCAATGCCCAACGTCGGCGTGATGTCAAGGAAGATGTTCGTCGGCGTGCCGGATGCGTGAACCGGAACGCTGCCCGTGATCGAGGCGTAGGTCATGTTCGACCCAGCCGCCGCGTCAAGGGAATCAATGACAAGTCCGACGCCAGCCGTTGCCGTAGAAATCGTTGCCGAAGTCGCAGCAGTAAAGGCCAGCGTACCAACTGCCTCGTCAATCACGAGGTCGCCAACCGTCAGCGTGTCGTTGATATCTCCATCATCCGTTGAGGCAACGTCCTCGGCGCTCAACGTGCTCGTCGAAGAGTACGGAGAAGCATTCGAGATACCGGCATCCCATCCAGCGCCAATCACAACCGCATTCTCAGTTGCGCCCGTACCTGTCAAAGCCCCGATTGTGACTGCGGACAGTCCAACCGACGCATCGCCAGTAATCGCAGCAACCTCAATCAGGTTGACAGAGTTGGTTCCAGCCGAGGCGTTACCAATCGTCGGGGCGAGATAGATCCCGCGCCACGCACTCGTCGCGCCACCAGTAGCCCAATTCGGCGTCGTAAACGTCATGTCAATCAGGTTGGCTGTTGCTGACACCGTATTGACACCAAACGTCGGATTGAAGTCCAACCAGATATCGGTCGGGGTTCCAGAGGTATGGGTAGGCTGAGTCGTAGTAATCTGGACAACATTCGTCCCTGTTCCTGCGGTCGCCATCGTCGGGTTGAAGTCGATACCCCCGCCCGCCGTGGTGTTCTTGATGTCTCCGCCCTTGATACCTACGTCAAGGCTAACCGTCGCCTCGCCAACGATTGCTACCGTGCCCTCCGTTAGCGTCAGGGTGGTAGCGTCCGTGTTGTCGATGGTTCCGGAGTCAGAGAACGTGAGAACGTCCGATACCGTCACCGCGTCAGCCGCCATAGCCCCAACGAAGTCGAAGCCGCCCGTCGTAGTCCAGGTGACAGCCTTGCCGCTTCCCGTGTGCGTGATGGCAACCGCGCCCGTTGTATCGGTGACAGCAATCGTCATCGAGGCCCCGGCATCGTACCCAATCACCCGGCTCGGCGTGTAATCCGTGATGGACGATGAGCCCGTATTGATGAGGATTGGCGATGTAATCGAAAGCTGCGTGGCAGATCCGCCAGTCTTCAATTCAGCCAGCGTCGTCGCAGAGAAGTCCAGCGCCACGTAACTTGAGGCCGCCAGGTTCTCAACGAAGAACGTCGGCTCAACAACCCCGTTGAAGTACCCGAAGTCAGAGTCCGCCGACGCAATTCCGAACACCGGGACATCAACTAATCCGCCAGCCGGCAGATCGACAATCAGACAGTTCGCGTTGGCGTCTGCCGTCGTCCATTCCATAGAGACTGGCTTTCCCGTTCCGCCAAACGACAAGTCAACGTCGTCCGGAATCGTGAAAGCACCAGTCGAATCAAAAATCACTACTTCGTTCCCAATTGAACCAACCGCGAAATAGC
>JALNYR010000081.1:8687-10774 GCA_023229725.1 Dehalococcoidia bacterium
CAAACGCAAGATTAGAGAAATTTGTGAATTCCGTTGCGTAGGCCACAAGCGGGAGGAGCAATAGGAGCGTGAACAAAACAAGTCGCTTTTTCATCATTCCTCCAAAGGAAGATGGGGGCGGGGTCAAAGGGGGCGTGAAGAGCACCCGCCCCCGGTGGCCCGCGCTAGGCCGTAGCCCCAAGAATGAACGAGCGAGGATCAAGGGCCGCTCCGCCAAAGATGGTTCGGATCTTCGACCGAATCTCATCGAATGCGAAGTTGTGGCCCGTGTTCGCCGGTTCATAGAACAACTCAGGAGCCGCGTTGCCGCCCCAAAGCCCAGCCTCGAACGTATTGGCAGTCGCCGGATCGGCGATCATGTACCAGTGCGCCGAGGTGATGAACGGAGTAACGATAAGCTCAAGCTCGCCATTCAGCACGTTCACGTCGTTGTTCGCGTTGCCAGGATAGTTCGCGCTCTTGAGGAGGCGCTTCGCCAGCAGGCTATTCGCGGGGTGAACGACCAGATACTTCGGAATGTACTGAGCGGGCATGTAGTTCGTATCCGTGAACGTCGAGGACGAGTCAAGCTGCGTCTGCTGGAGCATGGTCGTGTAGGCCGTCTCCAAGAGCGCCATCGTCATCCCATTCGTCGTCATGGTGTTCGCGAACTGCCCAGCCGAGCTACCGTGCGTGCCGAACAGGTTGTTGGACCCGTCGTAAGAGACCGGGTTCGCGTCAAGTAGCGTGTAGAAGAAGTAGTAGTCGAGCGTGCGTCGCGCAGCAGCGCCAAGTTTTGCCGAAACGTCATCCAGCAAGCCAAGGCTGTCATACGTCGAAGCCTCAAACGAGTACCCGTAGAGTCCGCCGTACTTCGCAGGAGTCCACGAGATCGAATCGTCCGAGAATTCCATCTCGGGATACGGCATCTTCGCCTTGACTTCGGACAGGCGATCGAACCCGCTGTGGATCATGCCATAGCGAGTATGGAAATCGCTCACGGGCGTCCGCTTGGAAACCAACTTCTCCCACTGCGGGGTATAGTCATTGTATCCCTTGAGCATCGACTTATAGATGCGGTCAAGGGTCAGAGAATCAAACGCATCCGCCCCAACAGCTTCGCGAATCTGCGAAACCGGGGTCGTCGCCTTCAGGCCAGGGCGCTTCTCAAGCATCTTGAGGAAATCTCGCCCGTCCTCCGAAAGCTGTACACGGGTACGGCCAGAAAACTGAGCCATGCCCTTCTCACCAATACTCGTAGACGAATCTGGAGCAAGAACGTCGCCACCAGCGGTCTTCAGAATGGTTTCAGCCATGGTTCGGCCCCCTAAGCGTGCGCCGTGATGTCCTGATTTAGGACGGACCACAGCAAGAACGTAACAGTCCCGGCAGACGCCGGATCAACGTCAACAACTTTTCCAACTGCAATATCGCTGGCCGTACCAGCGTCGAGTTTCGTCGCGCTGGAGTTGTACACCTTGTCGCCGAGCGCGAAGTTCACACCCGTATCGGCGGTTCCGGTATACTTTCCGCCCGTGTAGACGGTTCCATACACGCTGGCCGCAATATCCTGAGCGCAAATGCCAACGGCACCCACGGTGTTCGAGTCGGCTACCTCAACGAGGACGCCACCCGCAATCGTCACCATGTCGCCTTCCTCAAGCGCCGTGCTACCATTCAGCATCGTCACCCGAGTAACATTTTCGTCACTAATCAACTTGAAGTTTCGTGCGCGCTGCCCGACGGCCATCACGCATCACCTTCCTTGACTCCAAGAACCTTGAAGAGCAGGTCCGCATCGGCGTCCGAGGACTCTTCAATCATATCCTTGGTCTCCTTGACTCCTTCGACTTTGACCTCTGCCGAAAGATCCTTGACAAGCTCTCGGGCGTCATTAACAGCCTCTTCAATGGCCGCATCTTCGGCGATACGGTCCTTGAACTGGCCGCGAACGCGCTTGACCAACGCATCGGGGAGCTTCGACTCGGCCAACTTCTTCTCAAGAACCTCGCGGCTCTCAAGAATCTTCACGCGCTGCGTGGCCTCGTCTCGCGCCTTGACGGCATTGGCGAGTTCGTCGTTGGACTCCTTCAACTGGGTCTTCAGGG
>JALNYR010000082.1 GCA_023229725.1 Dehalococcoidia bacterium
CACCCACGCACAACTTTTCACTATACCCCGTCAGTCTTGCACCGCGGTAGGCGAAACGCTGACACACACGTCGAGGGTGGATGCAGCTCTGTCGCCTGTCGGAGCCGGCCTGACATCGCGACCCGCGGGCGACCCTTCGGCGGCCTTGACCCGGCGGAAGCACCCGTGTCTACCGGTATCCCTGCGCCTGGAGATTGAACAACCGGGCATACGCACCGTCCAGCTGCATCAGCTCGGCGTGGCTGCCCAGCTCGATTACCTTGCCGTCCGAAAGCACGACGATCCGGTCCGCCATGCGCACGGTCGAGAAACGGTGCGAGATGAGCACGGCGATGCGGCCTTTCATGAGCTGACCGAAGCGCTGGAAGACGTCGTACTCCGCCTGGGCGTCCAGAGCGGACGTCGGCTCGTCCAGCACCATCACCTCGGCCTTGCGCATGAAGGCGCGCGCCAGCGCAATCTTCTGCCACTGGCCGCCCGATAGCTCCTGCCCTTTCTCCCAGCGCCGCCCGAGCATCGTGTCATATCCCTGGGGCAGGCTCCTGATGAGGGGGCCCGCGCCGCCGCAGTCCGCCGCGCCGGCAATCCGGTCCGGATCGCCCAGCGCATCCACCTGGCCGAACCCGATGTTCTCCCGCACGGTGAACTGGTAACGCACGAAATCCTGGAAGATGACGCCGAACCGCTGGTGCAGGCTGGTCAGGTCGTACTCGCGCAGGTCGACGCCGTCGAGCAGCACCTGTCCCTCCGTGGGGTCGTACAGCCGCGTGAGCAGCTTGACCAGTGTCGTCTTGCCGGCTCCGTTCAGACCGACCAGCGCGATGCGCTCGCCCACGTGGATGTGGAGATTGATGTCGCGGAGCACGTCGGTCTCGCAGCCGGGATAGCGGAACGAGACGTGCCGGAACTCGATACCCTGACGGATGGGCTCCGGCGCCGGGCGCGGGTTTGCGCATGTGACGAGCAGGGGCTGCAACTGCAGGAAGTCCACCAGGTTGTCGAGGAAGAGGTTGCTCTCGTAGAGGCGATTCAGACTGTCGAGGAACGACCGCACGGAGCTTTGTGACTGCCGGAAGATAACCAGGTACATCGTCATGTCGCCCAGCGTGATGAGGCCGGCGACCGTCCGCAAGACGATCCAGGCATAGCTGCCGTAGTAGGCAAACGTGGACAGCAGGCCCCAACCCAGCCCGGCGATGGTGCGCCGCTGGGCGATGGCACGGTCCTCTAGGTAGAAGCGCGTGAACAGCTCACGGTAGCGACCGAGGAGCGGCTCGCCCAATCCAAAGAGCTTGATTTCCTTCACGCTCTCAATGCCGGTCAGCAGCATCTCGAGGTAGTTCAGCAGGCGGGCTTCCGGCGCGCGGCGGGTGACGGCGCGGAACGCCCGCTCGGCGTAGTGGGACTGCGAGAGGAACGAGGGGATGGCGGACACGAAGCAGATGACCGCGAGCCAGGGGTTGAACCGCACCAGGAGGATAACCAGGGAGACGAGCGTGATGGTCTGCTGCGCCATCTGCAGCGTCGAGTTGACGATGCTGAGCGCGCTCGTGTCCGCCTGGCGCCTCGCGTTCTGCAGCGTGTCGTAGAAGACGGGGTCTTCGAAGAAGCGCAGGTCCAGGCCGATCGCCTTGCGGATAATGAGGGAGTTGACGTGATTCGTCAGCTGTGTCTGGAGGATGCGGTCGAAGAGACTCCGCACCTGGCCGGTCACGGAGCTGATGAGCAGCAGGCCGAACTCCAGGGCGAGGTAGGGAGCCACGAAGCGCAGCCCGATGACGGCATCCATGCCCTGGTCGATTGCGATGAGGATGGCGTCGATGATGAGCTTGCCGGTCCACGCCTGCGCGGCGGGGAGCAGGGCGGCGATGACCGTCAGCCCTGCGCTTGCCAGAGCGGCTCGACGGCTCGCTGCCCAGACCAGTTGGAACGCATATGGCGTGTTGCGCAGCGCCCGCCAGAAGCCTCGCACCTGACCGACGAGACGACGATGCAAAGCGGCCGGGGAACGGCCGCGTGGAGGAGGTTTCGATGCATCAGAACCGGTGCTCAACGCTGCTGAGATTGTATCCGATTCTCCGTTCCGTTCGAAGCGTGCGCGTGTCTTCTTCGGGGACGGGGTCCTGACTGCCCGCCTATTCTTTGCGCCTCAACTTGCCGTAGTACGACTTCGAGAGGTACAGGCCCGCAGCCGGGTTGTGGCCGAAGACGCGGTCTTTCGCAATGAGGACGGTCGTCGGAGCCTTTGCGTACTTGAAGAAGAGCGAATCGTGGCCGACGCAGAGGCCGACCGCGATGTTGAACTCCGCGCCGGCCTCGTTGAGCAGCGTCGCCTGCGCTATCGGGTTGCACATGGATTCCCACTTGTCCGGCCCGGCTATCTTCTGTTCCGGAGCGATGCCGATGGTCTCCTTGGCGATGCCGCCGGCCTTGCAGCACACGGAGACCACCTCGAATCCCCTCCTCGTGAGTATCTCGTCCAGAGTCCGGGCTTCGCTCCTCAGACCGGCGCAGAAGGCGATGCCGAGCTTCCTGTAGCCCATCTTGTTCGCGAACTGAGCTGTCTCCTCGATTCGCGGGTTGCGCGGCGTCATGCCTTCAGGCAGCTGCAGGTAGCACTCGAACTCCTGGATGGAGGCCTGTCGCGCGAACTCCGCGATATCCGGCTTGTGGTACTCCTCCGCGACGCGCTCGAACGCGCTGGATGCCGTCCGCGTCGGACAATTGTCCGACCCGTCACTCGCGTGCTCGGTGTGGCACACGACGCGGTCGCAGTTGGCGCAGGAAAACGCGATGCTCACTTGTTCCTCCCGGTGCCCGCGAAGCGGGCCGTCTGGTCTGGCTGACCGATTGATAGCACGGCAGAGTTCTGAAGGCAGCAATCCCACATGGGGGGAGGTGTGGCGGCCGGCGCCCCTTCTCAAGCGCGGTTGCCAGGCGGAGTGAACGGATCCATGCACTTGGGCCACGGTATGCCGTGCTTGGCGCCGCGGAACGCGTAGAGCACGCACCGGTCGAGCTTGCCGCCGCAACGGCTCTTCAGCTCCTCGAACAGAGCTTCCGGGTCTGCGTGGAACATCTGCTCCGGCGTCTCGATGCCGAGCGAGAGCAGGTCGGCTGCCATCTTCGGCCCGATGTTCCGCAGCATCTGCAGGCGGCGGAGAGCCGACGGGGCACTCTTCTCAACCTCGTTCTGTCCGATGTTGTTCACCATCTGGGTCTCCCCGGAAGGGCGATGGAGCCTGGGTGGTACATTCCCTCGTGCCACGCATTCAGCGTGGCACGAGGGAGATTCGTAGCTAACGCACGGAGAGCGCTCTGCGCACCAGGAACGGCGCTGCGAGAAGGCCACCCAGCAGGAGGACGAGCCCGCCAACGATAGAGAGCTTGTCGGGCCGCATGGCTTCACCGCCAACCGACATCGGAGTCGGAGCTGCCCTCTGGACGTATACGGGCGACTCGGTGGGGTCGTCGCCGGTGTCCGTGTCCGGGTCGTCCGTTGGTTCGCTCGACGGTGCGGCGGCTCCCCATTCGACGAGACCCTGGTTGGAGACAACGGTGTAGTCGCCGTCCTCGAGGGCAACGCTGAACTCGATTGTCACCGTGACACCAACCTCGATGGTGCCGATACTCACCTCGACGGTCGTATCGCCACCGTCGTTGCCCTGGAGCACCGAGCCCAGGCTTGTGGAGACGCTGCCGACGACGAGCGACGTGTTTGCATCGGGCGTGTCGGTGAAGCTGACACCTTCGGCAGCGGCAGTGCCACCGTTGTGGATGGTAACGATGTATTCCAGCGTGTCTCCCGCGGACAGGTTGCCGCTCCCGTCTGCGTCCAAGACCATGAGGTCCGTCTTGTAGGCCTCGATGAGCGGTGTTCCGCCGTCCATCAGGACGGGTGTCACCGTGGGGTCGTCGTTGGCAGGGGTGTCGGGGTCATCGCTGGGCTCATCATCGAAGTTGCTGCCGGTTGCCATCCCCTGGTTCGCAACCTGGGTGAATGTCCCCTCTTCTATCAACACCGTGAAGCTGATCTCGACCTGGCCGCCCGGGGCCACCGTGCCGATGTCGATTACGATGCTGGTGTCGCCGGCAGTGTTGCCGGTGATGATGCTGCCCTGGCTGGTGGCGACCGTCGGAATCACCAGCGTGGTGTTGGCGTCGGGCGTGTCCGTGAACACAACGTCACGGGCCTCCCGGTTACCATCGTTCAGGATGGTGATGGTATACGTCAGGTTGTCCCCCGGACTGGGGAAACCGTTCCCGTCCGCATCGTTGCAGTGACAGGCACGCTTGTAGACCTCGAGGTCGGGGGCTGCTGTAATGTGTGTCTCGGTCGGGTCACCGGGGGGCGGAGTGTCGGGGTCGTCGGACGGCACCGGCGAGAAGTTGCTGCCGTCGACGAAGGCCTGGTTGGCGACAGTGTCTACGCCGACGGGAATGACGTCATCGATGGCCACGAAGAACTCCACGGTTGCCGAGCCGCCTCCCCCTGACAGCGTGCCGATGTCGACCTCCACGAGCGTGTCGCCTGCCGTGTTCCCTTGCAGGACGGCGCCCTGCGTCGTGGTCACGGAGCCGACCACGAGAGACGTGTAGGCTGGTGCGGTGTCGCTCAGCTCCACGTCGGTGGCGTCCTGATTGCCGTTGTTCGTTGTCACCACGGTGTAGGCGAGAACGTCTCCAGGCGAGGGCACGCCGTCGGAGTCCGCATCGTCCTCAAGCGTGGCGGTCTTGAGCACCTCGATGTCGGGCTCGGAGACGACCTGGACGACGGTCGGGTCGTCCTCCGGGTCAGTGCTCGGGTCGTCGGTCGGCTCCGAAGGGAAGTTGTCTCCCCGCACGATGCCCTGGTTGCTGATGTGAGTGACACCTTCGGGTAGCGGGTCGTTCACGGTGACATCGTACGTTATCGTGACCGAATCCCCGGCGGGGATGGTGCCCACGTCGACGCTGACGCCCGTGTCCCCGACGCCGTTTCCGTTTGTGACCGTTCCCTGCGTGGTCCCGACGGTGCCGACGTTGAGCGTGACGTTCGGGTCGAGCGTGTCGTTGTACATGACGGACTCGGCATCCGCGTCGCCTTCAGCGGTGATGACGACGTTGTAGCGCAGGACGTCGCCGGGGCTCACCTCTCCGTCGGAGTCGTTGTCTGTGAGCAGCGCGTCCACCTTGCTGGCCTCAACGTCCGGCGGCACGTTCGCGCACACTGTCGTCGCGGCTATGACCTCGCCATCACCGATCTGCGCCGTTGCCGTGTTGCAGATGGGGCTCAACGCCTCAGTCACCTCGGTGTCGAAGCTGACGCTGCCCCCCGAGGATGCGGGAATCACCTCCGTGATGTACCACTTGATCATCTCAACGTCGCTGGCCGGAGCGGGCTCCGTGGTGTCCCAGGTCGCGCCGCCGTCCGTCGAGAAGAAGATGATGCAGTTGTAGACAGCGCACGCCGCGGTTCCCGCCACGTACTCAGTCCCGTCCGGAATCCCCTGCTCGATGATGACAAGGGCGGCGCCGCTCGACGGGTCACCGATGGGCAGTGCGGTTGTATTCAAGTAGTCGATGGTCCAGGTGAGGGTGTCGCCGACGCCTCCGCTTGTGGGGCTCACCGACTTCTCCAGTTCAACGCTGGAGCCCTCGCTGGTTAGTGTGACCGTGGCTTCGTCATCGCCGTAATCGCCGCTGTACTTCTTCTCCTGTCCGGATGCGACGTTCTGGTACGGCTGAATGACCGTCGAACAGTCGCCCAGCGCGATGAAGCGGTAGATGACGTAGTCGTCCTGGTCCTGTGCGTAGTTGGGCGGCGAGCCAATGTCCTGGCTCTTGATGCCCGGGTAGTACAACCGGTTCAAGTAGGGCATGCCGAAGTACGGCGGTTCCGGAGTGCCGTCGATGCTGGCAATCATGACCTCGGTGCTCACGAGCCTGAAGCAGCACGGGTCGTAATCGAGGTTGCCCATTGGCTGCAGCCACGCGTCCTGCTCACCGTTGAACCCGTCCCCGACCTCGCCGAAGTTGAAATCCGTAATCGTCACTTCGATGACATTGCCGGCGCTCACAACGCCGCTCGGAGGGTCCACGGTCACGTTGCCCAGAATCCTGTTGGCCTGTGCGGTTATCGAGCTGCGCGTCGTAATCTGGTGAGTGCTGGTGCCATCACAGGTCATGTCCTGGGACTCCGCCCAGACCGTGAGGTCGTAGGTGATGTCAAACGTGGGAGGGTAGGTGAGCTGCCACATCATCACCCTGGTCTCTCCGTCGGCGAGAGACGGGATGAACCTGTGTGCGTCTTCGATGCACCCCGGCAGCGACAGACTTGTGGATGCGTCACTGCCGAGAGCAAATGTGCCGGGGGTGGCGCCGTCTCCGATGTAGACGTCGATGTTGTCGCACGTGCTGCCGCTCGTATTGGTGACGTGAACACAGAAGGTGAGGACCATCGGGCCCTCTTCACCGGGTTTGTTTGCATCTACGAGCGCATACGGCCCGGCGCAGATGAAGATATCAAGCTCGCCGGCCGCGCTCGCGACGGATATCCCGCCGAACGGCACCGCCAGCGTCACGATGAGAGTGGCAAGACCCAGTACCCTGACAGCGGCTCGCATCATCGCCCTCCTCCCCGGTAGCTTGTGGAACGTCCCGGTACGAAAGTCTTATACCATGGTCGAATCGCGTCCGCAATTCGTGCTGCCCGTCGGGACCATGTTCATTTCGTGAACCGCACCTCCACCTCTTTCACGTCCCAGAGAGGTTCTATCTTCTCCATGACCTCCTGGCGGATGACGCCGGCGAACTGGTTCGTCTCGGGAAGGTCGATGGCTACCGTCACCTTCCCCTTCTCCACCATGATGCCGGTGACCAGCTCCGTCTTGACGAGGTCGAGCCCCACGAGCGGGTTCATGACCCTCTTGAGCCGGCGGCGAACCTCCTCCACGTTGGTCGGTTTCCGCTCCTTCACCAGACCGTGTGTCTCCTCGTAGTTCTCGATGGCGGCCCGGAGGCCGTCGACTGCGAGCACCGAACAGTGCGCCTTAATGGGGGGCAACCCGCCCAGCTCCTCCGACGCCTGCTTCCAGGTTATCTGCTTCGCTTCGTCGATTGTCTTGCCTTTGGCCAGCTCCGTGATGATGGAGCCGGTGGCGATGTTGGAGGCACAGCCGTACGACTCGAACTTCACGTCGTCGATGCGTTTGGTCTCTTCGTTGACCTTGAGGTACACGCTCACCATGTCGCCGCACGCGGGGCTGCCCTCGGTCGCCTTCGCGTTGGCATCCTCCAGCTTCCCCACATTGCGGGGATTCTTGAAGTGGTCCATCACCTTCTCTGTGTACGGTAGCGGCATCTTCTGTCCTCCTTACGCCCTCGACTTGTCAGCAGCGATGGGCCGCGGGTCCTGTCACGGGAGCGTTGCCAGCACCTCCGCCGCGTGCTGCACCCCCAGCGGCGGGCTCATCAGCACGGGCACGCGCGTCTCGCCGAGGTCCGGCTTCAGCGCGAGCATGCTGCCCTGCGCGCAGACGACGACATCGACCTTCTCCGCCAGCTTGCGGATGGAGGCGATGACCATGTCGTTGTGCGCCTTGCGGTCGCCCGCGATGAGCTTCTCGAACGCGCCGGCTGAGAGCTCCTCCGTGACGGTAACCTTCTTGCCCAGCTTCTCCGCCATCCTCTTGATGAGGCGGACCGTCGGACCCATCGTGGTGGGCAGCGTGGCGACCACGCCGATGCGCGAGCCCGTGCGGCAGGCGGTCTCGGCCATGCGTTCGTCTATCTTGACGAGCGGCACCTTGACCATCTTCGCCGCCATGTCGGCCACCTCGCCGACCGATGAGCACTGGTTGAAGATGAGGCTGGCGCCGGCCGCCTCCGCCTGGATGGCGTACTGGCAGAGGCGCTTTGCCACGGCCGGCGTCACGCCGCCGTTGGCGAGCACTTCGGGCAGGAGGCTGTCGTCGACGATATTGCGCACGGTGACCCCCGGCGCCATCTCCCCGAACAGGCGGTTGAGGTCCGCCATGGATACGCTGCTGGTATGGATGATGAAGACTGTCTTCGCCATGGGCTCGATACCTCCGTGTTCAGTCTCTTCTTCGTCAGTCACGCTTCAGGGGGATATGCTCCCTCAGCGGCCTACGGCGCCTTCTTCTTCTGCTCCTCATGGGGGGCGAGCGGGCTTATCTTCCTTAGCTCGGCGACTACCTCTATCAGGGCGTTCACGATGCCGTCAACCTCTTCCATCGAGTTGTAGCGGCCGAACGTGAATCGAATCGAGCCGTGTGCGCGCTCATGGTCGCCGCCGATGCCGAAGATGACGTGGCTCCCCTGCAGGGAGCGGGAGAAACAGGCGGAGCCGGTGCTGACCGCGTAGCCGCGTATGTCGAGGTGCAGCGTGATGGACTCCCCCTCGACGAAGTGGAACGAGACGTTCGCGTTCTGTGGCGTGCGTTTCGTGCGATGGCCGTTGAGGACGGTGTACGGGACCTCGCCGAGAAGCCGGTCGATGACGCGGTCGCGCATCGCCCTGAGCCGCCCGTTTTCCTCGTCCGTGACCAGCTCGGCGGCCCTTGCGAAGCCGACTGCGCCCGGGATGTTCTCGATGCCGGCCCGCAGGTCGAACTCCTGGAACCCGCCGTCCATCCACTTGGCCAGCGGTGTCGTCTTCCGAATATACAGTCCGCCGACGCCCCGCGGCCCGTGTATCGTGTGCGCGGCCACGGTGACGAGGTCGACAGGCACCTTCTCGACGTCCAGAGGCACGCGTGTGAAGGTATGTGTTGCATCGGTGTGGAACAGTGTGCCCTTCCGCTTGCACAGCTTCGCTATGGCGCCGATGTCCTGCACCGTGCCTATCTCCTGGTTCGCGTGCTGGATGGAGACGAGTATCGTCTCCGGGCCGATGGCCTTCTCAAGCGCATCCAGGTCGACGAAGCCGTTGCCATCGACGGGCAGGTAGGTCACGGTGCATCCCTGCCGCTCCAGCGCCTGCGCGCTGTGCAGCACGGGGAAGTCCTCTATCTTCGAGACGATGAGGTGCTTCCCTTTCTTCTGTCCGAGCGCAAGCGCCACGCCCTTGAGCGCGATGTTGCTGGACTCCGTGTCTCCGGATGTGAAGACGAACTCCTCCGGAGATGCGCCAAGCCGGCTCGCAAGCGACTGGCGGGCCGCGTCGAGCGCCTCGCGCGCTTCGATGCCGAGCGAGTAGCCGAACTCGGAGGTTGCGACCGCGTACGTCTCGAAGAAGTAGGGGGTCATTGCCTCCAGCACGCGCTCGTCGAGCCGCGTTGCGGCGGCGTTGTCCATGTAGGCTGTCTTCTGCATCGCATACCTCCCGGACGCCGAGCGCTAGATGAACAGCGTGATGGTCGATCCCCGCGCTTCCTGGATGTACGAGCCCACTGCGCAGTAGTCGCTGATGAGGTCGTCGCGCAGGTCTTCCTTCGTGACGCCCATTATCTCCATCGTCATGTCGCAGGCCATTATCTTGCCGCCCAGCTCGACGAAGTCCGCGAGCATCCGCTCGAGGGACGCTGCGTTCGCCTTCTTCATCCGCCGCCTGATCATCCATTTGCCCAAGCCGAGGAAGTGCATCCTCGACAGCGGGCCCTTGTCGAGCTGTCCCTTCTTGAGCCGCAGCAGCCCGAAGAAGGTGAAGAACATGGACGCTTCCATGCCCATCGCGAGCGCACCGTTGGCGATGATGAGTGCGCTATAGAGCTTGTCGAAATCGCCGCTTTCGACGACGATGGTTGCCTTCTCAGTCATGGTGCGGCCTCCTCACTTCTGAATGCGGATTGTCCACTTGCCGCCCTCTTCCTTCACCTCCAGCACATCGAGGTTCATGGCCCGCGCGGCCATGGGAATCTCCTTCTTCGAGGACGGATGGGTTCCGGTTATTTCAACCACGTCGCCGGGTGATGCCCTGCGAAGGGCCTTCCGGGTTTCGACGAGCGGTATGGGGCAGTTCTGTCCCATGCAGTCAACCTTTATCTCAGCCATTGTCCCTCACCTCCCGTGTCCCAATGATACGACAGAAGCCGGCCATGTGCACCCATCCCGCCTGTCGGGCTGTGGTCGGACGCCGCCGACCAGGCGACCGCACCCGCTCGCACCCTCCGGTGTAGGGGCGGCCCTCCGTGGCCGCCCGCCATCCGGTTGTTGCATGCCCACGGGGGCCGCCATCAACCATGTCCGGGCAGGCATGGGCACCTGCCGCCACGTCCAAGTTGTCAATCCCCGCGGGCGGGTCTGAGACCCGCCCCTACATCCGGATCTTCGGTGGGGTGGGGGGTATCGTAGGGGCGAGGCATGCCTCGCCCGTTGCGTCGTGGCCGGGCAGGATTGGACATCCCTGGCGGCGTCCGTGTCGCCATAACCCTGCCTGTGCAGAACGTTCGTGGTTGCTGCACCGTCCTACGGGCGGGAAATGTCCCGCCCGTAGAGATACCTGACCAATCCTGTCGTCGGACGCCCGACCCCCGGCGCCATTGCGCAACACCCTAGGGCACGCGCAACGTGCCCGCGGGAATCGTCCGTTGTAGGGGCCGTTCGTGAACGGCCCGGTGATGGTGGTCAGCGCACGGTTGTTGTGCTGGACGGTGCGTCTTCCGAACGGGCGGCGTCCCAGGTTGAGACTGGACTCCGCCGTGGTTCTGTGTGGCGGCCGGGCCGTTCACGAACGGCCCCTACGCGAAGGAACCGCTGT
>JALNYR010000083.1 GCA_023229725.1 Dehalococcoidia bacterium
AGCATGAACTGCCAGTCTACGTTTGGAGGAGTCTTCTTGAAGTACTCTCTCTGCAGCACACGATTGCCCCGGAACAGCCGCTCAATCATACCCGCCGCCCTTGCATACGTGGTGGATGTGCCGAGGTGGTTGTCCGACAGCAGGAACGTGAGCCAGCTCAGAACGCCGATGCCTGCTCCGCAGATATACGGAGACCATTGTTCCATCCTCAACCAATCCATTCGGTTCCTCCTGCGCTGTGCCTGTGCCAGCCGGCGGTTCTATGACTCGACAAGGGAGTAGCCGGCTGTGGCAAAGCCGCCCACGCCGCCTGCGGCGTTCTTCACGTCGGCAAAGCCCTTCTGCATGAGCAGGCTCGTGCCGAGGCTGGACCGGTTGCCGGTGGAGCAGACGACCACCGTCTCCGCCGAGCGGTCAAGCTCGGTGTAGCGCGTCCGCAGGTCTGCCACCTGGATGCTGATTGACCTCGGAATGTGTCCGCTTCGGTACTCGGCCGGGGCGCGCGTGTCCACGATTACCGCGCCGGGGCTGCTCAAGACGACTTCCTGCAACTCCTGGGCGGACAACTGCGGCACGTGGCTCATCGGCAGCCCTGCGACTGCCCAGGCCGCCATGCCGCCTTCCAGGTATGCCATCGTTCTGTCCATGCCCACACGGCGCAGCCAGTCGACCGCCTCCGAGACCTGCGCTGCATCGGAGGTGACCAGCAGGATATCCTTGTCCGGCGGTACCACCCAGCCTGCGAAGGTAGGGAAGTTGCCGGCGAGATCGAGGCTGAACGAACCGGCGACGTGCTGCCCTCCGAACGCGGGGTACGGGCGCGCATCGATGACAACGGTGTCTGCATTCGCGGCGAGCCTCGCGAACTCACGGGGAGGCAGAGCGCGGGGCGTCGGCAGTGAACTCACCAGCGCCGGCCCTCTGCCGTTGATAGCGCTGCAGCGGCCGAAGTGGTCAGGGGCCGCGGGCATGTCGCTCGTCAGGGACGCGACGAATGTCTCCAGGTCGTCTATCGCAAGGGCGATGTTGTACAACCGCTCGTACCCGACGGTACTCTGCCGCTTGGCCGCTATTGCCCGACCGCAGAGCGAGCCCGCGGCATGGGCGGGGTAGACCTCGCAGAACTCCGGCAGCTTCAGCAGCTTGTCGTGCAGGCTGGCGTAGAGAGCCTCGGCCAGCTCGCGCGCCCGGCCCGGGAACAGGTCCGGCCGGCCCACGTCCCCGACGAACAGGGTGTCGCCGCAGAAGACCGCCACGGGCCTGGCGCCTCTGGAAGTGTCGACGACCGCGTAGGACACGTGCTCCGGAGTGTGTCCCGGCGTCTCATGGACCTGCAGTACCATGTCCTCGAGCACAATCTCGTCACCTTCGGATACCGGCACATGGTCGAAGGAGCACTTGCCCATGCTGGGCGCGTAGATAGTCGCGCCGGTCTTCTGCGCCAGGTCAAGATGACCGGACACGAAGTCGGCGTGCAGGTGCGTCTCAAGGATGTGCGTGATTCTTGTGCCGAGCGATTTCGCAGCGTCGATGTAGACCTGCACGTCTCTGCGCGGGTCGACAATGGCGCATGTCCGACTGCCGGCAAGGATGTAGGAGCTATGGGCTATCTTCGGCGTGAAGTACTGCAGCAGCACCATGGAAGCCCTCCCTCGTGTAAGGCGTCCCGCCAATGGTATGCAATCGCTGTGTGCAACACAAACCGGCCGCCGGCGACGGAAACCAGCGATGTGGACACGTGGTCTCCGGCGCCGGAATCGTGGCGAACGCATCGTCCTTGCGGCACTGCCGGGCGGGGTGGAAGTCGCTCGGGGCTGATGTGGATGTGGAGCGCGGGAGGGGATGGCGGCCGGGAGGGGACGCCCGGGTGGCTCGCCTCACCGGGTGGGGGTCAGCGGGCTTCGCGAGGCGGCTGAAGATTGGACGCGTCCGGTGTCAGGGGCAGACCGCACTGCGCACAGAACCTGCTGGCCGGTGGGTTCACGTGGCGGCACGACGGGCACGTCGCGCGTGCCGGAGCCCCGGGCGGGTCATAGAGGAGCCTGACGTGAGGGAATGGTATCTCTATGTGCTCCGCGTCGAAGGTCTTCTTGATGCGCAGCCGGAGTTCCCGCGCAACCTCCCACTGCATCATCGGCTTGGTGTCGCCGAGAACCTTGATCTCCACGCCGGATTCGGCGAACTTGTTCACGCCGAGGCTCTGTGGGGCGCTCCTCAGCTTCGGGCCCCAGAGAGGGTCTTTCGCCATGTCCTGGCCGACGCGGTTGATGACCTGGATGACTCGCTCAAGGTCCTCGCTGTAGGAGACAGGCACGTCGAGGTTCAGCCTTGAGTACTCTTTCGTGTAGTTACTCGCCGTCGTGATCTCCCCATTCGGTATGCTGTGCACGATGCCGTCGAGGTCGCGAAGCACGGTTCTCTTCAGCGTGACGTCCTCCACCAGTCCTGAGATTCCGGCAACCTTGACCACGTCACCCTTGTTGTACTGGTCCTCCATCAGGATGAACAGACCGCCCAGCATGTCTTTGATGAGGCTTTGTGCGCCGAGGCCGACGGCGATGCCCACGACGCCGGCTGTGGCAAGCAGAGGAGTGACGTCGACGCCGACTGCCTGGAGTACCATGAACGCGGCTACAGTCAGGACGATAATGGCCGCTATCGTGATGAGTGCACTGCTAAGAGTCTGCGCTCGCCTGGCCAGGTCCTCCCTTGCCTTGCGGCCTTTGCCGCGCGAGGACATCGAGCTCTCGACGAGCCCCGGGATGACGGACTTCAAGAGGCGGTAGAGGAGGTAGCCGATGGTCATGATGAGCACGACGAGGATCCCGTGCTCCATGAACCACAGCTTGATTAACTCAGGCGTGATGAGGGCCTGCTGGCCTTCCCGCGACAGCGTCAGGGCAACTGCGGCCGTCGCTATCGCGGTGAGGACAATGCCAAGCAGGAGCGCGATGACGCCATCGGCGAACCGGCACAGCTCGCGCGCGCGCTGATTCGGACTGACCCCCTCGAGTCGCGCGTGAAGTCGAGGCCTGCCGAAGACCAGCACGGCGAGGGCCAGCGCGGAGAACATGAGAATCCAGATACTGTACGCACTGATCCAGTGCCACAGTGACGCGACGCTCGTTCCCGCCGAGGCTACGAACACCATTCTGCAAGTCTAGGGTGGCTCCTGAGCTTCGTCAAGCCCGCGCAAGCGAAACTCCGTGTTCAGCGCTCGTATGCTTTTGTCGTCTCGGGGCGCGCCAATGGGTGGCACGCATGCCGGTGCTCGTGTTGGGAATCAATGCGGAGTTCTGTTGAGCAACGAGACTGGCAGAGGATGGTCGACTGGCGACCCCGGGGGGATTCGAACCCCCGCTCTCCACCGTGACAGGGTGGCATGTTAGACCGCTACACCACGGGGCCGGAACGGAAGAAGCGGAGCGAGTGTAGCAGGAAGCCTTTCCACGTGTCAAACGTCGCCATGCCCGCGCCGTGCCCGGTCGGCCTCGTGCTATGCTATTTGACACCCCTCCCCCGCGCCAGCACAATATGCTGTCGGAAAGGAGCACGCGCAACGTGGCCAAACCCACAACGTGGACTGTCGAGGTAGACGGCAAGACTCATAAGGTTGAGGTGCGGCGAAAGCCGTGGCTCGCTATCGGTCAGGTGAAGGTCGATGACAAGGTCGTGACCATGTTCGCCGCGAAAGCGATGGCCATCACCATCTTCAACTACCGCCAGCATCCCTTCGATATCGATGGCACGTGGTTCTCGGTCGTCATCAAGCCCAACTTCTTCGGGTACAACTTCGACCTGACCCGGGATGGCGTGACCCTGGCTCCCGATGCCTGACCGCGTGGGCTACTTCCTCTCTCCCCGGTGACGGCATGAAGATTCTGTTGACCAATGACGATGGCATAGGCGCCCCCGGTCTCTGGGTGCTTGCCGCAGAGCTGGCTAGAGTCGGCGACCTTGTGGTCGCTGCCCCTGGCGAGGAGCGGAGCGGCGCGGGGACGGCTATCAGCCTGCGGAAGCCCATCTGGGTGCAGCAGGTGGCCTCGCAGGTTGAGGGTGCGCAGGCGTTCTCCGTGTCGGGCACGCCGGCGGACAGCGCTATCCTTGCCATCAGCAGCCTCTTCCCCGGGGAGTTCGACCTCGTTGTGTCCGGCATCAACCGCGGCTCCAACCTCGGGCACGACGTGTACGTGTCCGGCACGGTAGGCGCGGCGATGCAGGGCTTCCTCCACAACATTCCCTCGATCGCGGTCTCGATGTACGCGTATGTCGATATCGATTTCGGTAATGCGGCCAGAGTGGCTGCGCTCCTGGCGCGGCGCGTCGGCACCGGAGAGCTCTCCGCTCCGATGCTGCTCAACATCAACGTGCCGAACCTCCCTGCGTGCGACATCGTTGGTATCGACGTCACGCGCATCAGCCGCAAGAACTACTGCGACCGGATTGAGAAGGACTACGACTCGAGCGGCGAGTACTTCACCATCACGAGGAACGATGAACTCGATGACGCCGTCCCCGGCACGGACCTGTGGGCTGTCGAGAACGGCCGCATCTCGGTGACCCCCCTGCCTGACCGCGCCGTCAGCTCTGAGTTCATCTCGACGCTGGAGAGCATCGTCCCCGCAATCCACGCCGAGATGTGCGGGTTGTCCTCATAGCGACCACCGGCCTCACGTGTCTTTGACCTCGTGCGACGTCGGGTGGTATCATCAGTACTGGCAGCTGACCTCACGGGCGGCGAGCCGGGCAGAGTATCCTGGAGCAGACCCCGCTTGGATCGAGTGTCGACCGAGACGGTGAATATGGGACCAGTTGAGGGCCCTCTCGGTCTTGTGTACCGCGAGGGCTTTTTGTTGTGACGATGGCTGGTTCACTGACTGACATCGCCGGAATACGGGTTGGACACTACACCGACCCGGTCGCGGCTACCGGCTGCACGGTCGTTCTCTGCGAGAGCGGTGCGGTTCCCGGTGTCCACGTGTCGGGCGCCTCTCCGGGCGGCAGGGAGATCGAAAGCCTCAGACCGGGCTACTCCATCAGCCTTGTGCATGCAGTCCTGCTCAGCGGCGGCAGCGCCTATGGCCTGGATGCGGCCGGCGGAGTAATGAAGTACCTGGAGGAGCGCGGAGCGGGGTTCGACACCGTCGCGGGCATCGTGCCCATCGTTCCCACCGCAATCATCTTCGATCTCTCCATTGGCGACGCCAGGGTACGCCCGACGCCCGAGAATGCCTATGCCGCGTGCCGCAGCGCTCAGGATGCAGGGGTGGCGGAGGGGAGCGTCGGCGCGGGCACGGGGGCCACGGTGGGCAAGTGCCTGGGCATCGAGCACGCGACGAAGGGCGGCGTCGCGATGGCGAGCGTGGACCTCGGCGGCGGAGCGCTGATTGCGGCGCTCATCGTCGTGAATGCGTGGGGCGACGTTGTCTCCCCGACCTCAGGGCAGGTCATCGCGGGGCCGAGAGAATCCACGACCGGCGCCTTCCTGCGTACGGCGACACTGCTCAAGGAGCGCAGAACGCGCAGGCCGTTCCCAACGTCGAACACCGTCATCGGTGTCGTCGCAACGAACGTGAGACTGCGCAAAGAGCAGACTCACCGCCTCGCCCAGATGGCGCAGGTGGGGCTTGCCCGCACTGTCGACCCGTGTGGGTCCATGTACGACGGAGACACGCTGTTCGTCCTGTCGCTGGGTGACAGACGATGCGATATGAATGCTCTGGGGGTTGGCGCTGTGGAAGCAGTCGCCACGGCGGTGCAGCGGGCGGTGCTGCAGGCCGTGTCGCTGGCGGGAGTGCCGGCCTTGAGAGACTTGAAGGAGACTGGTTCATGCGCACAATGTTGAAGAGCAAGATTCACCGCGCAAAGGTGACTCAGGTGAACCTCGACTACGAGGGCAGCATCACCATCGATCGGACGCTGATGGAAGCGGCGGACCTGTTTCAGTACGAGAAGGTCGACGTGCTCAATGTCAACAACGGCGCCAGATTCAGCACGTACGTCATCGAGGGTGAGCCCGGCTCGGGAGTCATCGGTCTCAACGGCGCGGCGGCACGGCTTGCCGTCGTGAACGACCTCGTCATCGTAGTGTCGTATCGCACCATGAGCGACGATGAGGCGCGCAGCCTGCATCCCGTTGTCGTGCACGTCGACGGCAATAACCGCATCAGGTGACCTCTCTCCGTTCCGGCGCGAAAGGGGCTGAACATGGAGATTGTGCGAGAAGTCGATGCTCTGAAGGCAAGGCGTGCGACCTGGCCGGGACCGGTGGGCCTGGTGCCCACCATGGGCTACCTCCATGAGGGGCACGTCGAACTCGTGAGACGGGCCCGGGCGGAGAATGCCACCGTCGTGGTCAGCATCTTCGTCAACCCGACACAGTTCGGCCCCTCCGAGGACTACGGACGGTATCCAAGAGCCTTCGAGAGGGACTGCGCGATGCTGGAGGCCGCCGGCACTGATGCAGTCTTCTCGCCTGCACCCGCCGCAATGTACCCGGAGACGTTCTCTTCGTGGGTAGTCGTGGAGGGCGTGACGAGTCGACTCGAGGGAGCGTCCCGTCCGGGGCACTTCCGCGGCGTTGCGACTGTCTGCAACAAGCTCTTCAACATCGTCAATCCGACGAGAGCGTACTTCGGGCAGAAGGATGCTCAGCAGGTGGCCGTGATACAGCGGATGGTGCGCGACCTCAACATGAACCTCGACATTGTGGTTGTCCCCACCGTTCGCGAAGCGGATGGCCTGGCGATGAGCAGCCGCAACTCCTACCTCAGTGCGGAGCATCGGGCCGCTGCTCCGGTGCTGTATCGTGCGCTGACCGTGGCGAGAGCGATGCGCCGCGAAGGGCGTGACGCAAACGCAATACGTCTCAAGATGGCCGAGGTTGTGAGGGCGGAACCCCTCGCCGTCCTCGACTATGTCTCCATCGTCAATCCGTCCACATTCGAGGAGACCGAGTCTCTGAACGGGCCCAGCCTTGCGGTGCTGGCGGTCCGATTCGGAGCCACGCGCCTCATCGACAACATGCGACTCGACGAGTAGCAGAGCGGGCGCGCGATGCTCGTCGCGGGCCCGCCCGCGTTCGGCTTCCCTGCCGCTGGTTGCCTAGCTCAGCAGTGCCGCGGGGACCGAGACGCCGACTTCCTGGTAGTACTTCACTGCCCCGGGGTGCAGGACGAGGCTCATCCCAACCAGAGCGGCCTCGAGAGTAATCTCACTTGCCTTCGCGTGAGCGCTGCGCAGTTCATCGAGCCTCGTGAAGAGTATCTTCGTCATGTCGTAGACGACGTCTTCCGGGACGCTGCTTCGCACACAGAGCATCGCCTGGACCGCAGCGGTGGCGCACTGAGCATCCACGCCGTACGTGCCGGCGGGAATCACCTGCCGGATATAGAAGGGATAGCCGGAAGCGACAAGCTGCGAGAGCACGGAGTCGGGTATGTCGATGATGCGGACATCATCGGATGCGGCGAGTTCCTCGATGGCCGGCGTCGGGGCGCCGGCAACGACGAAGCCGGCGTCAACTTCACCCAGCTTGAGGGCTGAGACGGCCACGGCGAAGTTGAGGTGGTAACTCGTGATGGTGTCCCACACGCCCGCAGCTGTCAGAATCTGTTCGCATGCCGCCGCTGTGCCGCTCCCCGGCGCGCCGACCGCGACGGCCTTGCCGGCCATATCCTGCAGCGACATGATGGGGCTATCCGCCTTCACCACGAACTGCATCGTCTCTGGATAGAGACACGCGATTCCCTGCAACTCCGGAATCGCTTCATCGAACATATTCATGCCCTTGCTGGCGTAGAACGAGATGTCATTCTGGATGAATCCTGCTTCGCAGTCACCTCTGCTGATCGCTTCCGCGTTCGTGATGCTCGCGCCGCTGGTGATCGCTCTGGCTTCGATGTTGTCCGAGTACGTGTTGAGCAGTTCGGCGTACTTCGAGCCGAGCGGGAAGTAGACTCCGGCCGTTCCGCCGGTGAAGATGGCGACATCCGTCTCGCCAATCATCCCGCAGCCGGCGGTTCCGGCCAGCAGCGACGCGACTGCAAGTGCCGGCAGGAGGTGTCTCAGAGTCGACCTGATCGCGATGCGCATCGCTGGTCCTCCTTGTCCGCCAGACCGGCATACCCGCCGGGATTGCGGAGCCACTCGAGTCCGGCGGAGGAGTGCATGCAGACGTCACACACGGCTGTAATGCCCGCTGGCGCATCTCCCGGGAGCACCTTCGTTGTGACGCTCATGTTGTATGCTACAACTGTAGTAGTATCACAGGTCAAGGTCTGTGTCATCGTACCTGCCCGGTCGGGATAGAGAACGTCGTTGCCGCCGCGGCATCGTGATATCGCTTCTCCTGTTGCTGGTGGCGCTGTGTGTTCCCTTGCCCGTCGTGGAGGTTTCCGCAGACGATGGGTCGCCGGCGGGCCGCGTCTGGCTCAGAGAAACCACCGTCGTCACCGTCTCATATGTACACAGCGTTGAGCGAACGCCGGTGCGGGAGTCCTACCAGGCGAGCATCGCGGGATTGCGCCTGCGCGAGGTGAGGTGGCAGTCATTCGGCGCCGGCTTGCCGGACGAGTATGACGACTACGAGGATGGGTTCTACGTCAAGCGCATGGATGTCGAGCTGGGCAGGAGGCTCACGTACTGGTTCCTGCCTCTCAACGAGGTTCACGTCTCGGTTGGCTCCCGGGTGGTCTTTGAGGGCCCGGCGGAGCCCTCTCGCGTCAACCTCTGCATCCGCTACGTACCTGTCTTCATGGTCGCGGGGAACAGTCATGTGTCCGGTCCCGTCGGACCGTGAATCGGCGCACCGGCCTCCGGGCGACGCAGGCAATCTCCGGGCAGCAATTGTGTCGGGGTTGAGTAACGGGTCCGTGACTGAGAGCGCGCTGGAGGTCCGCGCTGGCGTGAGCCCGAGCCGCATGGCGATTGCGGGACGGCAGCGACGGCGGTGAGACCGCTGCTGTAGACCATCAGCGTGAGGCGAGCGCTGTTGTCGATCAACGACATCGTTCCTGTGGCGTTCGAGTTTGGGAATCTTGCCCGATTTGTGTCGCGGAAGGCTTGAAACCTCTTCCCATGGGGATGGCGACCTGCTACAATGCCCTGTCTTTTGCGCCGAAAGGTGCGGAAGTCGAGGTGGGGCAGAGCGCGGTGAGTTTGACAGCCGCCGTCCGCCTCAGGTAGAATTCTGTTTCGCGAGTTGTGCGTCCGCACGTTAACAATCGAATACGTTTTGTGTCCGGCTTGATGTAGGTCAAGGGATTAAGGGCACAGGGTGGATGCCTTGGCATCAGCGAGCGATGAAGGGCGCGGCAAGACTGCGATAAGCCTCGGTTAGCTGTCTAGCTAGCTTAGCCGGGGATTCCCGAATGGGGCAACCCGCCTGGGTCAATACCCAGGCACCTGCTTACGCAGGGGCAAACCGGGTGAACTGAAACATCTTAGTAACCCGAGGAAAAGAAATCAAAAGAGATTCTCCTAGTAGTGGCGAACGAACGGGGAAGAGCCCAAACCGGAGTAGTCACAAGCTACGACCGGGGTTGTAAGACGCGAGAAGGCGGATCCGAAATCCGCCACGGAGTTACAAAGTTTCGTCCTAACTAAAGGTCCCTGGAACGGGCAACCATAGAGGGTGAGAGTCCCGTAGGTGAAAGGATTGAAACCTCCGCTCGTGTTCTTGAGTACCACGGGACACGTGAAATCCTGTGGGAATCCGGGGAGACCACTCTCCAAGGCTAAATATTGCTGATGACCGATAGTGAACCAGTACCGTGAGGGAAAGGTGAAAAGTACCCCGGGAGGGGAGTGAAATAGAACCTGAAACCCTGTGCTTACAAGCAGTCAGAGGCTCGCTTCGGCGGGCTGATGGCGTGCCTATTGAAGAATGAGCCAGCGAGTTACTCTATGTGGCAAGGTTAAGCAACTTTCGTTGCGGAGCCGAAGCGAAAGCGAGTCTGAACAGGGCGGCAAGTCGCGTGGAGTAGACCCGAAACCGGGTGATCTAACCATGGTCAGAGTGAAGCTCGAGTAATATCGAGTGGAGGCTCGAACTGGTGAATTAGGCAAAATTCTCGGATGAACTGTGGTTAGTGCAGGTGAAATGCCAAACGAACCCGGAAATAGCTGGTTCTCCCCGAAATGCATTTAGGTGCAGCCTCAGGCTGTAACCTGCGGGGGTAGAGCTCTGGATGAGCCAGGGGCCGTGAGGTTGCCGAACTCAACCAAACTTCAAATACCGCAGGCGTAAACCTGGGAGTGAGACTACGGAGGATAAGCCCCGTGGTCGAGAGGGAAACAGCCCAGACCATCAGCTAAGGTCCCTAATACAGGCTAAGTGGTAAAGGCGGTGGCGTTGCACAAACAACCAGAAGGTTGGCTTAGAAGCAGCCATCCTTTAAAGAGTGCGTAACAGCTCACTGGTCGAGTGACACCGCACCGACAATTCAGCGGGGCTCAAGCCTGTTACCGAAGCTATGGAATTACTGCAAAGTGATTGGTAGG
>JALNYR010000084.1 GCA_023229725.1 Dehalococcoidia bacterium
CGGCTGCGCGACCTCGGGGTTCAACTCAAGTTCAACCCTCTCACCGATGTGATTGCGGGCAAGCGGCTTGTGGTTGTGGACGACAGCATCGTCCGCGGCACGACCACGCCGCATGTGGTGGGACTGTTGCGCAGGGCCGGCGCCAGGGAAGTCCACCTGCGTATCTGTGCGCCACCCGTCCTTCACCCCTGCTACCTTGGCGTCGACATGGCAACCGAACGGGAACTGATTGCGACGCGGAAGACAGTCGGCGAGATACGCGAGCATGTTCGCGCCGACTCGCTTGGCTACCTGAGTCTCGACTCACTGCTTGACTCAGTACGTCGCACGAGAAACACCCTCTGCACGGCCTGCTTCACCGGTGACTATCCAGTACCAGTGCAGATAGGAATGGACAAGCTCGCTCTGGAGACCGCCGGATGACAGACAGCATGATTCGCGTAGGCGTGCTCGCGCTGCAAGGTTCGTTCGCGGAGCACGCGCGCGCACTTCGCCGTCTCGGAGCGGAGCCTGTCGAGGTTCGTCTGCCGCCCGACCTCACCGGTCTAGGCGGCCTCATCCTTCCCGGAGGCGAGTCGACGACAATCCTGAAACTGATGGACACGTACGAACTGCGCGAGCCCATCTGCCGCGCCGCGGCAGAGGGCATGCCCATGCTCGGGACATGCGCGGGCGTGGTGTGCCTTTCCACGCAGATATCCAGCCACCGCATGCAACCGCTCGGGCTCATGGACATCTCAGTCGCCAGGAACGCCTTCGGCAGGCAGGTCGAGAGCTTCGAAGAGGACCTCGCCATCGCCGGTCTGGAGGGACCGTCCTTCCGCGGCGTGTTCATACGAGCGCCCATCATCGACCGTTGCGGTTCCGGAGTGCAGGTCCTCTCGCGCCTCCGCAACGGGACCGTTGTCGCCTGCCGGCAGAACGCCATCATGGTAACCAGCTTTCACCCCGAGTTCGTCGACGACCTGCGCGTGCACGAGTACTTCCTTGGGATGGTGCACGACAGAGCCGCCGCGCTGAACGCCATTGTTGCAGACCGCAGGACAGGCGCCACGGTGGGTGGTGCGGGCGCGCCCGTCCAGACAGGGCACGGGAGGGGTTGCTATGCAGAGCCTCGATAGAGACACCGAGAGAAAGACGCTCGCCATCCTGAAGGTGCTTTCGGAATCATCCGAACCACTCGGCTCGATTGCGATCTCGCGCGAGCTGGAGCGGCACGGCGTGTTTCTGAGCGAACGCGCCGTCCGGTATCACCTGCGCATGACGGACGAGCGCGGCTACACCGAGCCTCTCGGCCGGGACGGCCGCGGCATTACCGCCCAGGGACTTGAGGAGTTGCGACTCGCGCTCGCCCCGGAGCAGGTCGGCTTCATCATCGAGAAGCTGCAATTGCTGGCATTCAGAACGACGTTCGACCCTGCGACTCGCACCGGACTCGTGCCGGTCAACACGTCGCTCTTCCGAACCGAGGACTTCCCTCAGGCAGTGAAGTCCATGCTGGTTGCATTTGACGCGGGGCTGTGCGCCAGCCGACTCGTGGCCGTCGCTTCCGAGGGCCAGCGGATAGGCACATCGGTCGTGCCGCGCGGCAAGATAGGACTTGCCACGGTCTGCGGAGTCATCGTCAATGGCGTCCTTCTGAAGGCCTCCGTACCGATCGATTCGCGTTTCGGCGGCGTGCTCGAGTTGCGCAACGGCAAACCGCGCCGCTTCGTCGCCATCATCCGCTACGACGGCACGTCGCTGGACCCGTCGGAGCAGTACATCCGGGCTGGCATGACGTCGGTGCGGGACGCGGCGACGACCGGCTCGGGCCGCATCCTGGGCAATTTCCGCGAAATCCTCGCCCCATCCCGGATTATCGTGGAGAAGCGAATCGAGGAATTGAGGGCCGCCGGCATCAACGCCGTCTATCTCCTCGGCAACACCAGCGAACCCGTCTGTCAGATTGAGGTCGGCATGAACCGCGTCGGCATGGTCCTGCTGGGCGGCCTGAACCCGGTCGCAGCCGCAGCAGAGGCCGGATTCCAGGTAGAGAACGCGGCGGAGAGCGGCCTCATCGAGTACGGCCAACTCGTCGACATCGCCACAGTGTAGGGCGACGGGTCAGGACGAAGACCGCGCGTACTGCACGGCATTCCGGAAGAACGCCAGACCGTCGCCGTCCGAGTCGGGATTCCCGCTCCTTGTCCAGTTGGGATGCTGCGATGCCCGGAGGAACCGGTCCGGATGCGGCATCAGGCCCAGCACCCTACCCGACGCATCCGTCAGTCCCGCAATGTCCCGGTACGAGCCGTTCGGATTGAACGGGTATCCGGCGGATTCTCCGTCCGGGCCGCAGTAGTAGAGCACCGGCACGATGTCGCGCTCCGCCTCAACCGGCACGAACAGACGCCCCTCACCGTGACCGACTGCCAGGTCGATTCGCTCTATGCCGCGGGTGAAGACGCACGGGTTTCCGGGCGCGATGCGCAGATGCACCCAGCGGCACTCGTATTTGCCTGACGTGTTCGGAAGCAGGCTGACGCGCTGTCCACCGAACGGCACCGGCAGCAGACCCGCGCGAACCAGCACCTGGAAACCGTTGCAGATGCCCAGAACAAGCCCCCCTCGCTCGATGAACGGCAGCAACTGGTCGCGCAGGCGCAGTTCCAGCTCGTTCGCCTGGACCTTGCCGGCGCCGAGGTCATCGCCGTAGCTGAAGCCGCCGGGAATCACAAAGACCTGGAACCCGTGCAGGCGCGGCTGACCTTCCGCGAGGCGAGTGATGTGGACAAGGTCGCAGTCCGCCCCGGCAATCTCGAAGCCGTGCACGGTCTCGGCGTCGCAGTTCGTTCCTGGAGCACGGATGACAAGTACGCGTGGCTTCTTCATGCAACCTACCAATCGAGCGGCCTCTTCCATGCCGCCTTCAGTTCGGCCACCGGCGCTTCGAGCACCGGCAGTCCGTCGCTTCCCATGAAGCGCAGGCAAGGCTCAGCCTCGACGACGCCGACTTCCGCACACGGAAGACCGCTCAGCACCGCCCGGAAGGACCCGGCCTGCTCGGGAGAGACCTCGACGATGAACCGACTGTTAGACTCCGAGAAGAGAACGACATCCGGGCGCGGGATGGCCTCGCCAAGGGGCACGTCGGCCAGCCTGATGCGCGCGCCGAGCCCGCCCGCGAATGCCATCTCAGCCGCCGCAACCGCGAGTCCACCTTCGCTCAAGTCGTGGCACGAACGCACCTGCCCGGCTCCGATGGCGCGCGACAGCGCCGTCATGCACGCTCGAGCCGTCTCGGGGCGTACGCGAGGAACACGGCCTCCTGCGGCGCCGAGATACGCGCAGTACTCCGAGCCTCCGAGTTCCGCATACGTCGCTCCGACGGCGAACAGCAGGTTCCCCGCGCGTTTGAGGTCCATCGAAACGACGCGGCGCACGTCATCCACAACCGCCATCGCCGACACGAGGAGCGTGTGAGGTATCGAGATGACCCGCCCCTCCACCTGCGTAAAGTTGTTGAGGCTATCCTTGCCGGAGACGAACGGGGCGCCGAACGAGAGCGACATGTCGTGGCACGCCGTGCAGGCCCGGACGAGCGCCCACAGGTTCTGCTCGTCATCGGCGCTGCCCCAGCAGAAGTTGTCGAGCAGGGCCACCCGGTCCACGCCGGCGCCCACGGCCACTAGCTGCCGCAGCGCCTCGTCTATTGCCGAGGCAGCCATCCAATACGGGTCCAGGTCCCCGTACAGCGTGTTGATGCCGTTCGAAACGGCGAGACCGCGGTCGGAACCCAACAGCGGACGGATGACAGCCGCGTCACCGGGGCCATCCGCTCCAACGCCGACGAGCGACTTCAGAACACTGCCGCTCTGCACTTCGTGATCGTACTGCCGTATGACCCATTCCTTGCTGCATACGTTCAGCGAAGACAGGATACCCAGAAGCGCTCCGGTCATGGACGGCGCCGGCGCGGGCTCCGGTCCCGGCTCCTCCGTAACCGGCGGCGCCGCCCGCAACTCCAGCTGCGGTCGCCCGTGGTGCAGGAACGACATCGCCAGATCGGCAACGACATGTCCCTCGTACCGAAGCTCGAGCCGTTTCGTGTCTGTGAACCGCCCAATCACCGTGGCCTCCACGCCCTCGTGGCGGCACACGTCGAAGAGTTCCGCCACCGCCTCCGGCGGCACAGCCAGAATCATCCGTTCCTGTGACTCGGATATCCATATCTCGTCGTACGACAGCCCGGCATACTTCAGCGGGACCGTCTCCAGGTCGACCGTCACTCCGGTGTCCTCGCCCATCTCGCCGACAGCAGATGACAGGCCTCCACCTCCGACATCCGTGATGCGACGGTAGAGGCGCCGGTCGCGCGCCTGCATCAACGCGTCTATCGTCCGCTTCTCGACAATCGCGTTGCCTATCTGTACGGCGCTCCTGGAACGGTTCACCGACGTGTCATCCAGCTTCTCCGACGCGAAAGTCACGCCGTGGATGCCGTCCCGTCCCGTCCTGCCGCCAAGCAGCACGACCAGATCGCCGGGCTGCTGCAGGCCGCGCTGCGCGGCCCACGACGGCATGACGCCCACCGTCCCGCAGAAGACCAGCGGGTTCCCCATGTACCTGTCGTCGAACCGGATGGCCCCGTTGGCGGTGGGAATGCCGAGCCGGTTCCCGTAGTCCGCCACTCCCGCCCGGACCCCTTTGAACACCCTGCGAGGGTGCAGCACGCCGGCCGGCACTCTCTCGTAGGGAGTCTCGGGCGAGGCGAAGCAGAACACATCGGTATTGAGGATGGGGCGCGCGCCGAGGCCGGTCCCCAGGATGTCCCGAACCACGCCGCCAAGGCCGGTCGCGGCACCGCCGTACGGTTCGACCGCGGAGGGATGGTTGTGTGTCTCAACCTTGAAGCAGACCGCGTTGTTGCCGTCGAAGTCGATGACGCCGGCGTTGTCCTCGAATACGGACAGACACCATTCCTTGTTCAGCGCTTTGGTGGCCCGCACAATGGTGCTGCGCAACAGGTTGTCGATGGTCACACCGTCGACATGGATCCGCGCCTTGAATGTCTTGTGGACGCAGTGCTCAGACCACGTCTGCGCGAGCGTCTCAAGCTCGACGTCGGTTGGTTCCCTCCGCAGGTCGGCATAGAAAGACCGAATGGCGCGCATCTCGTCCGCCGAGAAACCGAAGCCGGCGCCAAGAGCGGCCGCCTCCGCATCGCTCAGGCTCGAAAGAGTCACACGTCTCAGGGAGAACTCGTACTTCGGCTCGTTCGGGAAGGGGTCCTCACCGGTCTGCACGACATGCTGAACGATAGGATTGAGGAGTAGCTGTGTAGCTATGAGGTCCAGCTGGTCCGCCGTGGCCGACCCGTACAACACGTACCGAACCCCGCTACGCGCCCGTCCGCCCTTCTGGACGCCGACATCTTCCATGCCCTTCAGGATGGTGGCTTCAAGTGGATCGCTCACGCCGCGGTTGTAGGTCACCACGAGCGCGCACAGCCAGGGTTCGCGGCCGCGCACGTGGACGCCATCGCAGGCAAACGACTGTGCGACAGGGTCCGACAGCAGCCGGCCCCCGATGGCCTTCAGTTCGGCGGCCGTCAAGTCCGCACTGAGCCAGTACACGTCGGAGACGCGCACACTGTCAACCGACCGCACCCCGAGGTCCGCAATGCCCGCAAGCACGCCGGCTTCACGCGGATCGGAAAGCTCGCTGCGAAACCCTACCTCTATGCTGTGCGTCATGCGCCTCCAGAGCCACCGTGTCGGACGCGCCGATCGGGTCTACACGGGGTGACGGTCACATCGGGCGATGCGCGAACAACGCGCGGCGTCATGTTACCACAGGGCAGGTCCCCCGGACACGTCGCCCCGTCCGTGGCACCACAGCTACTCACGAGCCGGAAGCAGGTACCGGGGAAACTCCGCACCAACAGTCGTCATCACTCTGCCAATCCCGGCGCACATCTGGTACGCCCTCAGGCGGAAGTCGGGGCAGGCGCTCGCAAGGAGGTAGGCCTCGCGTCTCGTGAACCCGTAGTCCTGCTCCAGCCAGAGGATGAGGTCTCGCACGGCCTGTCTGAAGCCTTCCTCCATCGGACGATAGCAGTAGAGCGCGATAAGTGCTTCGGGAGTCTCGACGCGGACGTTGCGGAGCCACTGGCGTTTCACGACCCGGCAGGTCAACGTGAGGTGTCCCGAGACCTCGTCCGCAACTCCGCACAGCTCGCCATCGCCCTGAGACGCATGGAGATCGCCCACGAACAGCAATCCCCCCTCGTTCATCGATTGCAGGTACACGGTCGCACCCGGCCGGATGTCGCAACAGTCCAGGTTGCCACCGCAAGCCATGACGCTGCCGAAGTTGGTGGGCAGGGTGGAGAGTGACTCGTAGTCCGGAGCCGTTGCTATCGTCCCGACGAAGGGCTGAAGGCGCCATCGATGCGTGCGGTTTCCGTAGGCAAACTCGGCCACGCCCGCGCGGTGACGGATGACGCCGGTGTATGGCTCGTCGGTCTCCTCCCAGCCACGCATCCCCGCGAAGTGATGAGCGCGCGGCACCGTCGTGACGGTCCCGTCGGTCAGCTCGTCGATGCCGCCGATTGTCACAGCCAGGACGTCTCCTCTCTCGGCGCCTTCGACGTACACGGGACCGCAGACCGGGTTGTACCAGAACGGAACCCGGGTGGTGTACGGCTCCAGATCCCGCGGCTGTCTCTTTCCGGGGTCCTCACGGAGTGCGCCGTTAAACGCATCCTGCAGCTCGGCACAGAACTCCTCGCCGGAAGCCACGCGAAGCACCGGCGGCGTCCGCGCGTCGAAGACATAGTTCGAGGGGCTGCCGTAGTTCCGTGACAGTGGAATCGTCTTCACGTGAGTCTCCTTTTCATGCAGTGCTGACTGCAGTTCTCGGCGCAGGTATCCCGGGCACTCCGGCGTCGCGGGCAGCACCTCATTGTGCCCGACGTCGCCGCCAGCGGCAAGGCTACCGGCATTCATCAGACTGGCACCCGGCATTCCCACCCGGCAACGACGTCGGACACGACGCCGTGCAGTACAGGGTCCCGGCCGTCTGCTCTTTGGAGCGCGAACGCGTCTCTGCTACACTCGTTACTGCAATGCAGTGCTGCACGTGGATTGGACAGCTCGTGGCCAACAGCCTGGACAGGCAGGTTCGATATGCCGTCTACGTTCTCAGTCAGGGCGGTGTCGTCGCCGTTCCCACCGACACCGTGTACGGTCTGGCGGCGGATGCGAGGAGTGCCGATGCGGTGCGCCGCGTAGTCAATCTGAAGGACAGGTCACCCGACTTGCCTCTTCCGCTGCTCGTCGCCGATGTGGCGCAGGCCGAGGCCATAGCCGGTCCTCTCTCCGGCGCAGCGCGGGCTCTGGCAGCACGATTCTGGCCCGGCGCCCTGACCCTAGTACTCCCCACAAGCATCGACCTGCCCACGTCGGTCGTCCGCGACGGCGCAGTCGGGCTCCGCGTTCCGGATGACCCCATATGTTGCCGCGTCATCCAGCTGTTTGGCGGTCCCGTGACGGGCACCAGCGCCAATCTGACAGGGAAGCCGCCTGCAATGACTCCCGACGAGGTGCGAAAGCAATTCGGGAAGAGAATCGACTACATTCTGGAGGCCGGCCGCGCGGGCGGTGCGCTTCCATCAACGGTCGTCCGCGTCTCCGACACCGACCTGGCTGTGCTCCGCAGTGGAGCGGTTGTTGAAGAAGACGTCCGGGCCGTCTGGGAGACGTACCGTCTCTCTCAGCAGAAGTAGCACGGGGCGCTGCCGCCGGGTCTTGCTCACAAGCCGCGTTCCGGTTCTCATTCCTTCCATGACCGGTCCGCGATGGCGGAACGCGTCCCCCGGCAACCCCACCCCGGTCACAACCAGGGTTCCGTTCAGCCTGCGCTATAATGGCGCGTCATGACCGAACCCGCTGCACCAGGCGTCAATCGGCGCGCGGTACTGTGGATTACCTGCGCGGGCTCCTTTCTGTTTCCGTTCATGGGCTCCTCTGTCAACGTGGCGCTCCCTACCATCGGCGAGGGTCTCGGTATGACGGCGGTGCAACTCACATGGGTGGCGACGTCATTTCTGCTCACGAGTGCGCTGTTGCTGGTGCCGTTCGGATGGCTCGGTGACACGAGGGGACGGAGGCGCATACTTGTCGCCGGTGTGGCCACGTACGTGGTGGGTTCGACACTGGCCGGCTTCGCGCCGACCGGCGAGATGCTCATCGTGGCGCGCGCCGTGCAGGGCAGTGGTGGAGCGATGCTCGCCAGCACCGCGGTCCCCATTCTCATCTCCGCGTACGGCCCGGGCGAACGCGGCAGAGTCCTGGGCATCAATGCCGCCTCTCTCTACGCCGGCCTTTCTCTCGGCCCAGCGGTGGGAGGCTTCGTCACGCAGGCGCTCGGCTGGCGCGCGGTCTTCCTCATGAACATCCCGCTCGGCCTGCTGCTGTTGACGGCCGCATCCATGAGGCTTCCGGAACAGAGCCCCGCGGGTCGCTCCGCGCGCTTTGACCGGTCCGGCTTCGCCGCCTACGCCGTGTTCCTGCTCGGCACCATGTACGGCCTGACGCTGCTCCCCCGATGGGAGGGCGTGGCGGGAATCGCCGCCGGACTTGCCGCGCTCGCGGTTCTGGTCAGCGTCGAGCGCAGAACTGCCACGCCACTGATAGACATAGCGCTGTTCAAGACCAACGTGACATTTGCCATGTCCAACGTTGCCGCGTTGCTCAACTACGCAGGCACCTTCGCCGCTGGCTTCCTGCTCAGCCTCTATCTGCAACTCGTCTCCGGGCTCTCTCCCCGTGCGACCGGAGTCGTGCTCATCGCCATGCCGCTGATGCAGGCAATACTTTCGCCACTCGCGGGGCGGCTCTCCGACCGGGTCGAACCACGCATGCTCGCATCCGTCGGCATGGGATTCACGGCCGTTGCACTGTTCGTCATGGCTCGTTTCACCCTGGAGACGGACGTCAGTGTCGTTGTCTTCGCGCTTGCCCTCCTGGGCGTGGGCGTCGGCCTCTTCTCATCGCCCAACACCTACGCGGTCATGACATCCGTCGAGTCCCGCTGCTACGGAGTCGCCTCGGCAACGCTGAGCACGATGCGACAGGCGGGCATGGTGCTCAGCATGGGTGTCGCGACGGTGGTCATCAGCTCCGTCGTGGGCAACGTGCCGGTGGAGTCGGCGCCTCGTGATCTGTTCGTCTCGGCCATGCAGACGACGCTCGGAATCTGCACGTTCGCCTGTCTCGCCGGCATTCTTGCGTCGCTGGCCCGCGGCGCCATTCATTCGCATACGGTGACAGCGGCCGGGCATTCCTCGGACTAGACGGACATTGGAGGCCAGTGGCAGCAATCCGTGACGTGAGTCGAAGTGCTGAACGATGAGGCAGCTCTCAGATGCGACCATTGCCGACTCTCTGCTATATTCTTGTCTGTCCGATGGTGAGGACGACGGGAGACTGAGCCATGTTCGATAGAGGCAAGGGAAGGCGCTCTGGACGACAGGCCCCGTACGGCGAGGTGCCGGGCCTCGGCAATGCGGCCGAGCCTGCTCGCGAGCCGATTCGACGCGCGGCGCCCATCAACCGCGATGGCGGGCCCGACATCGACCAGTACATGTACCGGAGCATCATGGGGACGGCCGAGCGTCCAACAGGCAAGGATGCCGACAGGCCGGGTGGCGCCTCATCCGGGTTCGAGACGCGCTCAGAGTCAGGCCCCGATTCCGTGACACTGCGCCTCGACCTTCCGGTCGCAAGGGCCGAGCAATTGCGTGCCCTCGCCCGTGACCTTGATGAATCCCCTCAGACTCTCGCACGGCTGTGGGTAATGGAGCGACTGCGTGAGCTGTCGGACAACCGGACCGCCGGCAACAAGTCAAACGGCGGTTCCGCTCAAGAGAGCACGAAGCCCTCGGTCCTCGAACTGCCGGCCGTCGCAGGCCAGGCCAGCCCCCCCGACCCGGTCGCCGCACTGAAGAGACAGCTGGGCGACCAGTACGTCACCGACCCCGAAGAGAGGACTATGTACAACGATACCTACGCCTTCCGGCAGTGGGGTCCGTACCTTGCGGGACTCGTACTCTCGACGCGTGGACGCAAGATGTTCACGCTGGACGACATGCGGCACCTGCTTCGCGACGAGCTGATGCCCGGAGCGTACGACACGGCGGGCGCGCTCGACCGCGACCTCGTGCTGCGGGACGTGGAACTTGGACGCCCCGGCGACCAGCTCCGGCCGTATGCCTGCCTGGAGAGGGTCTCACCGGGCGTCTACTCGTTCCTTGGATTCAGGCGGGCACGGACCATGCGCGCGGCAAGGTGATGCCCGCAGCCCGACGGGCGCTTGCCGTCCATCAGGCGAGCCGTGTCCCGCGGCCCGGGATCGTGCGTTGTCCGGCTATGCACTCCGGCAGGAGGATGACATGACATGGAGTGACGG
>JALNYR010000085.1 GCA_023229725.1 Dehalococcoidia bacterium
GGCGAAATCGACGTGCCCCACGCCGTACGGCAGAGAGGCCAGCCAGCCCCCTCCCCAGACCCAGTGCCCATAGATGGGGTAGATGACCGCACAGACAACGACGGCATAGAGGAAATACGCCCTCACCTTGATCCGCTCCGCCACCGCTCCAGCGACAATCGTGGCGGCCGTCGCCGCGAACATGACCTGGAACAGGAAGAGGAGGTACGTTCCCACATCGTAGCTGTCGCCGGCAAGCAGCCATCCGGTCGTCCCGACCAGGCCGCCCTTGTCCGCACCGAACATCAGGGCAAAGCCAACGATGAAGAACGACAGCGAGCCAATCGTGAAGTCCATGAGGTTCTTCATCATCAGGTTCACGACGTTCTTGGCCCGGCAGAGGCCCGCCGTGAGCATCGCAAACCCGCCCTGCATGACAAACACGAGCGCCGAGGCAATGATGACCCAGACGTAGTCAATTGGAGCCTCGGGCTCATCCAACAGCGTCGCCGCGCCCGATGGATCGGCGGCCAGGGCCGGACCGGCAGTGGCCAACCCCACAACACACAGCAGGCACGCAAGAGTCATCACTCTTGCGATGCATCCGACACGACTCAGTGCTTTCATCTCATGCATCCTCCTTCGCAGTGTCGGCAGCAAGTGTGGCGTCGCCCGATTGCGCGGGGATTGCGCACAGGTTTCGACGACGTTAAATGTCGCCGTGTCGAGTGAGGTGCGATGCTACAATGCGGCCGATGGACCGCGCTTCGGTTTCAGGCCGGCTGAAGCACAGCCTCAGCGGACGCATCGTGTTCTTCGTCACGGGAGTCATTGCGGTGTGCGGTCTCCTGTCCGTCGTCGTCATTTCCGAGGTCATCAGCTCAGAGCTGGCGGAGCGCTACCGGGCCGACCAGGAAGCTTCGCTCGAGTACCTGACGACCTCGCTCGTCCCGATGCTGCAACTGAAGGACTACGCCCGGGTCGAGCGGACCATCGACTCCGTGCTCGTCTACGAGAACATCATCTCCGTGGAGGTCTACGACGCGGACGGAGCGCTCATACGCTCGGTGCGGGAACTGGGTGGTGAGACGAGCGCCGCCAATACCGTGAGCCGGCTGCTTGTGCACGACGAGGCGGAGATCGGGCAGGTGCAGGTAGGCTTCTCCCACCTCTACATCGAGAAGCAGGTGAGAAGCCTGACGAGAGCGCTCGCAGCAGTCATCACCGTGTTGCTCGTGGTTACCGCCGCAGCGCTACTCTGGTACCTCCGCCGCAGAGTGGTGAAGCCGCTGCGTTCGTTCACGCGCACGGTGCAGGCGATGAACTCGACGAATCTGTCTCTCCGGGTGCGCGAGGACAGGGTGGATGAGATAGGCGTGCTGGCATCAAGCTTCAACTCGATGGCCGACAACCTGGAGGCATCACAATCCCAGCTGCAGCAGGCTCATCGCCAACTGGAGGCCAAGTACCAGGAGCGGGCAGAGCGGGAGGAGCTGCGTGCAGAGCAGGTGCGGCGCATATTCGACCTGCGGCGGCAGATACACGCCACGAACGACCTGCCGGGGCTGCTGCAGTACGTCGTTCACGCGCTGCAGCAGACGTTCAAGTACTACTCCGTCAATGTGTTTCTCGTGGACCCCGCATCCGGCGACCTGCTGCTCACCGCCGGCACCGGAGGCTACACCGGCGATGCGCCGCTCGGCTGCGTGAGCCATCCCGGCCAGGGCGTGGTAGGCGACGTGCTCCAGTCGTGCCGCCCGCGGCTGGTGAGCGACGTGGCAGCCGACTCGACCTACATCGCAATGCCGGAGTTGCCCGATACGCGAGCGGAACTGGCCGTGCCCATCAACATCGGCGCGCTGACGCTGGGCGTGCTGGACATCGAATCGGATCGAGTGGACAGTCTTGAAGAGATGGACATGTTCACGGCGCAGTCCGTGGCAGACCAGCTCGCCAACGTGCTTGAGAACGCCCGCCTTGCCCAGGAGACGCGCGACCTTGCGATTCTGGACGAGCGAAACCGGATTGCGCGCGAGATACACGATACGCTGGCCCAGGGTTTCACGGGCATCGTACTCCAGCTCGAGGCCGCCGAGCAGAGCATGTTCGAGTCGCCGCAGCACGCCGCCACACACATCGACAGTGCCAAGCGACTCGCGCGTGAGAGCCTCAATGAGGCGCGCCGCTCGGTCTGGGCACTCCGCCCGGGGCAGCTGGAGCAGCGCGACCTCGCCGAGGCGATTCGTCGCGAGGCGGAGCTACTGGCAAGCGAGGGCAGCGTGAGCACCAGGTACCATGTCACCGGCACGCGCCGCCGGCTCCCCGTCGAGGTTGAGGGCACGCTTCTCCGTATCTGCCAGGAATCACTCACCAATATCCGCAAGCACGCCGCGGCGCACCACGCCGACGTCGAGTTGGTCTTCGGCGACGATGTCATCACACTGCATGTGCACGACGATGGCGTGGGATTCGACCCGGCGCTGCCGCGCAACGGCTCGTTCGGCCTCATCGGCATCGATGAGCGCGCCCGGCAGTGCCGCGGCGGGGCGCGGGTGACAAGTGCGCCCGGCAAGGGCACGCACATCGAGGTGGAGATTCCCGTTGAGAGGAGACATGACGATGACTAGGATCAGGATACTGATTGCGGACGATCATCCGGTGGTGAGAGAAGGACTTGCCGCCATGCTCGAGCGACAGGAAGACATGGAAGTGGTGGGCGATGCGCCGGACGGCGCGGCCGCCGTCGCCAGGGCCGCCGAGACGTCTCCAGACGTGATTCTCATGGACCTGCGCATGCCGGTGATGGACGGCGTCGAAGCCATGCGCGCGATTGCCGCGCGCCAGCCGTCCGTGCGCTTCATCGTCCTCACGACGTACGACAACGACGAGTACATCTTCAAGGGCATCGAGGCAGGCGCCCGTGCCTACCTGTTGAAGGACTCGCCGCGCGAGGAGCTGTTCAAGGCGATACGCGCCGTTCACAGGGGGGAATCGCTCATCCAGCCGTCAGTCGCGAGCAAGGTGCTCGACCGCTTCGCGACGCTGTCGCGCCAGGCGCAGAGCCCGGAACTGCTTTCCGAGCGCGAGAAGGAGGTCCTGCGACTGATGGCGACCGGCGCCGCCAACAAGACTATCGCCTCGGCGCTCTTCATCAGTGAGAGCACCGTCAAGACGCACGTCCAGTCCATATTCCAGAAACTGGACGTGAGCGACCGCACCGGCGCCGTCACACAGGCGCTCCAGCGAGGCATCATCTCGCTCTGACGGGACAGACAGCCGACCGTACTCTCATCCGAACGGCCGAGCCAGGCATCGCCCGCATTGCAGCCCCGGAACCGTATCGGCGAACGATACGAATCGCACCGGAACACGGTATCCTTTTGGACGTATCCTGCGGAACGCGTCTGTCGGGAGGCAGAACCATGAAACGAACCGTGCCGGGCATTATTGCAGCGGTGCTGCTCTCGCTTCTTGCCGCGACCGGTTGCGCCGGCAACCCGATGTCCGAAGAGGCAATTCAGCAGACCGTCGAAGAGATAGTGGCCGCCAACCTTGCGGTCGAGACCACGACATTCGACCTCACCATGGAGGCGACCATCGACATCCAGGGTCCCGGCGGAACCGAACAGACCTCCGTTTCCGGCAGCGGCAGCGGCGTGGTGGACAGTGCCAATCAGAGGATGCACATGGTCATGAGCATGACCACCAGCATTCCCGGCCAGAGCCCGCTGGAGATACCCATTGAGTACTTTCTGGTGGACGGCTGGATGTACATGAGCGTGGATATGCCCGGCCAGGACACTCAGTGGATGAAGCTGCGTATGCCCGAAGGCATGTGGGAACAGCAGGACCAGGTTCAGCAGCAGGTGGACCTGTTGAAAGCCGCCGATGAGGTCAACTACTTCGGCACCGAGGACGTGAACGGTGTGGACTGCTACGTGGTGGAGATCGTCCCCAACCTTGACTCGGTCAGGAAGATGATGGGGCAGATGCAGGGACAGATGCCCGCCATGGGTGACCTCGACCTCAGCAGCATGGACCTCGGACAGATAGTGAAGCAGGTATCGATGACGCAGTACATAGCCGTGGACGGATACCTGTTCATGCGTACGGACCAGCACATGCTCATAGAACTGACTCCCGCGGCGCTGGGCATCCCGGAGGGGGAGTTCGACGTCATCGTGGAGGACATCACCACGACGATGGTTTTCGGCGACTACAACAAGCCTGCTACAATCCAGATGCCTCAGGGTGCGCTCGCCGCTACCCAGATAGGCACATAGGCGGTCGGGCCCGGACACATGGCGCCATGCCGGGCGTCCCAGCGAAGGGACGCAGGCGGCAGCCGGATTGCGGGCGGAACGGAGTGCACTCGATGAAGGAAACCGCGCGGTGGCTTCTCCCCACCACGTTCGTACTCGTGGCGGTGATGCTGGGTCTGCTCACGACGCCGCTCGCCTCGCAGGGACTCAGCTACAGCCGGGAGCTGGAGACGACACTGACGCGCTCGTCGGTCTACGCCGTGGGCACCGATCCGTTCGTCATCGTGACTGCAGACATGAATGACGATGGTTGGCCGGACCTCGCCGTCACCAACTACACGTCCGGCACCGTGAGCGTCCTGCTCAACAAGGGGAACGGCACATTCGCGGCTCCTGTCGACTACCCGACCGGAACGGGCGCTTTCGGCGTGGCTGCGGGAGACGTGGATGGTGATGCTGCCATCGACCTTGTCGTCACGAACGAGCGAGGCAATACCGTGAGCGTCCTTTTCAACACCGGAGATGGGACACTCTCATCCCGCACGGATATGCCATCGGGCGGCGGTCCCCACGTCGCCACCATCGCTGACTTCAACGCCGATTCCCTCCCTGACATCGCCGTGCCGAACTTCAACAGCCACTCCGTCAGCGTGTACATCAACCAGGGAGACGGTTCATTCGCCGACCGGGTGGACTTCGCAACGCATCTGAGTCCGTTCGGCGCGGTGGCAGTGGACCTGAGCGGTGACGGCGCCGTCGACATCGCCGTCACCTCCTACCGGGACGGATACGTCGACGTCCTCTGGAACGACGGAAGGGGCAGTTTCGCCACGCGGACGGCGATGGAACTCGAGCCCGAGCTGTGGTCCGTCGCCGCCGCCGACCTCACGGGCGACAGGATGCCCGACCTCATCGTCACACGTTACTCCACCGGAGCGATCACAGTGCTCGTGAACCGCGGCGGGGGCTCGTTCGAGCGTTCGATTGACTACCTCACCGGCCGCGGCGGCCCGTGTTGGGCCACGCCGTTCGACCTCGACGGCGACGGCGCGCTCGACATCGCGGTCGTCGACGGCTACGCGCACCGGCTCACGGTGTTGCGCAACAAGGGAGACGGCACCTTCAATCAGAAGGTGGAGTTCGAGACCGGACAGGGGCCAAGCTCCGCTGCCGCGGCGGACTTCAACGGCGACGGTCATACGGACATCGCCGTGGCGAACTGGAACAGCGACGAGGTCGTCGTGTTTCTCAACCTCTCCGAGTAGCGACGCCGTCCAACTCGCCTCGCTTAGCCGGCCACGTCGAGCAACCTGCGCGGGTTCGTCTTGACCATCAGCTCGACGTCAGGAGCGGTCAGGCCCCTTCGCAGCAGCGTGGCGATGAACATCCTCAACCCCTCCGCAATCGTCGGGTGGGGAGTGCCGCCGAAGTCGGTCGTCAGGATGCAGTTCTCCGGTCCCTGGGCGCGAATCGCCTCCACGAAGAGCGCCGGATCACGCCGCTCGCTCGTCGGCGATATCGCCTGTGCACAGTGCTCGATGATGATCCCGGCTCTGGCGAGCGTCACCATTTCCTCCGCTGTCAGGAACTCCTTGCAGACGAACTCCGACATCGCATGGGTCACCACCACCTTCCGGATGCCCATGCCGATGCACCTGTCGGCGACGGCATTGACCTCCCTCGGAGAGATGTGTCCGGTGCAGAGCACCATGTCGTAGTCCTTAACCACCTTGAGGATGCCATCCATCTCCGGCACGAGGCGGCCGGCGTCATCCACGACGCTGATGGCATCCCCGCCGAGGTCCAGGTTGAACAGCCGCTGCACCACCGGCATCGAGTTGGCGGCGTAGAACACCGGAAGCCACAGCACCTTCGTGCCCGTCTCGGCAGCCGCCTTCACAGCCCGGAAGTTCAACCCGCCCACTTCGCCGTCGAGTGTGAGGCTGCCGAACACCTGTATGTCCGGCACGAGGCGTCGCACCAGGAGGGCAACCGCCTGCGTGCAGTATGTCCGGTTCTTCAGCACAAAGCCGCCCAACCCCATCTCCCGCGCGTGCAGCGCGGTCTCGATAGCGTCGTAGCGCCTGGTCATCCAGGCCTCCGGCTCGAAGTGCACGTGCATGTCAAAGGCGCCGTTCAGCAGACGGCCGACGACGGAGTCATCCTGCTTCTGCGACAGCTGCAGCGAGTAGTCCCAATCGGTTGATTCGCTCACGTCTCTTCCTCCCTCACCTGCCAGTGGCCGCCGACGACCTCATCCGACGAGGTCGCGTGCTTCCTGCAGCGTTGCCCTGAACTTCTCAGCATTATTATCGCGGATGTAGCCGAGATTGAAGAACTGGAAGCCCTCCCTGGACCAGCGAGCGTAGCCTTTCGGGCCGAAGCCTCCCATTCCGGCCATCTTGCCCGCCTTGCGGCAGATGTCCGCGACTTCGAGGAGCCGCTCCTCGATGAACGGCCGGCCATTCACCTCAGCTCGCGTCATGCCCGGTTTGATATCGCCGATGTTCAGCGCGAGGTCGTGCGTACCCACGATGGTGCCGTCGATGCCCTCGATGCGCAGAGTGCGCGACAGATTCTTCAGAGCCGTGAGGCTTTCCGTCTGCGGGAAGAGCATCGTGTTCCTGTTGACATACTCCAGCATCGTGAGCAGCGGCGTCGTGGCCACGTCCATGCCATCGAGCAGGTACGGGCTCATGCCGATCCCGGAACCGCGGTTGCCTACCGGTGGGAAGTACGTCTCATCCACCGCGTGGATAGCCTGCTCAAGTTCGTCCACCTGCGGCAGCATCAGGCCCTGGATGCCGGAATCAAGGTACGGAGTCAAGGGCGCGGTGCATTTCTCCGGCCGCATCAGTATCGGCATTTCATATTGCCGCGCCAAGCGGATGTAGGCGTAGATTGCGTCTTTGCCAACCAGGCTGTGTTCGTTATCAACCATGAAGAAGTCAAACCCCATGTCCTTGAGCGCGGCAACCGTCGGCTCGGGGTCATTGCCGGGACCGATGAGCGGTCCGAATACCCTGTCCCCGCGGATGAGTCGCTGCTTGAATTCGTAGCCCGTGTCCTGCTTCACTGTCTCCTCCTTGTCCGCTGCATGCCTGACGCTCATCACGGTATGCGATCGACATTGACGAGCGCGGGTTCGTGCACAGGGATGATGATATCCGCCAGGGCCTTGATTCGAAGTGCACTGTTGAATGCCTCGACGGCATCGAGGTGGATGCCCGGAGGTATCACCGGCATGAACTCCCTCACTCCCGCGGGCGGCTCGAAGTTCTCGCGGACCGTGCACATGCCGGTGATGACCGCCCTGCCCTTCGCAGTGTTGATGCTCACCGCCTGGCACCCGGGGCTGTGCCCCGGCACGGGGATGAGTTCGATGCCCGGAAGTATCTCACAATGGCCGTCGACGAGATGGAAGTTGAGACCCATAAACAGCTCGCGGATATACGTAGGGGCGAGGATGGGATGAGGCGCGAGAGCGAACTCCAGTTCGTCCTGCTGGACCACGACGCGAGCCCTGCCGCACTTCCGCGTGTTGGCGCAGTGGTCAATCATGAGGTGCGTCTGGATGACCACATCGATATCCATCGGCTTGAGGCCGACCCTGAGCAGCGCATCTTCAAAGGTGTTGATGTCGACGGCATCGAAGCCCCGGTACTTCTTCAGATGTTCCGCGTTCGCGCCGGTGTCGACCAGCACGCGCTGAACGCCTCCCTCGATGTACCAGGCGAATATGGGCAAGTCGATCCGCCTGCCGTTGTTGCAGCGGTAGGTGAAGTTGCCCATGTCCTGGCTGACGTACGCCAGCGGCAGCGGACGGATTGTGTATAGCGGCAGCAGGGCTGAGCTGTCCGAAGCCGGCGTCACTCACAGACCTCCGGGTTGACCGGGTACAGCGGCCGCTCGCCCCGCAGCACCCGCAGTATCTCCTCAGCCATGTCCGTGGCCATGCGGCGCATCGCCTCCACTGTGGCGCCTGCCACGTGCGGAGTCGCGATGAAGTTGTGGAGCGAGAGGAGCGGATGGTCCGCGGCGGGAGGCTCATTCACGAAGACGTCCATGCCGGCTCCCGCAATCCGGCCGGCGACAAGGACCTTGTACAACGAGTCCTCATCCACGATTCCGCCGCGCGAGGTATTGACGAGGTACGAACCCGACTTCATCAGCGCCAGCTCTCGCGTTCCCATCATTCCGCTCGTCTCGGCGGTGAGCGGAACACACAGTACGAGGAAGTCTGCCTCGCGCACGACACGCTCGAGGTTGTCGGAGCGTCGACACCCGAGCGCATCGAACTTGTCCGACGGAACGTAGGGGTCGTACGCAATGACGTTCATGCCGAAACCAAGCCGGCACTTCATCACCGTCTCGGAGCCGATGCGCCCGATGCCCACAACGCCGAGCGTCTTGCCTTTGAGTTCAACCCCTATGTAGTCCTCGCGCTTCTTGAAGCGTCCCAGTCTCAGGTCGGAGTCCGCCGCGCAGACCCGGTTCGCGAGGCCAAGCATCAAGGCTACGATATGTTCGGACACCGACACGGAATTCGCCTTCGGAGTCGTGACAACGACGATGCCGCGCTGGGTCGCTGCCGCCACGTCGATATTGTCATAGCCCACGCCGTGCTTCGCAACGACCTCCAGGTGCGGGGCAGCAGTCATGAGTTCCGCCGTGACGCGCGTCACGCGCACACCCAGGCCATGCGCGTCGGCGACTGCATCATTCAGCTTCGTGCCGGGCAGATCGGGAAGAAACAGGACCTCGGTCTCCCTGTGCAGAAGCTCCAGCCCTGCGGGATCGATATACTCGGGGATAACGACTCTCTTACGTTCCAAGGTGCCTCCCTGAGGACCCGTACTTGAGACTCGCTCGACAATCATAGCATGGTGCCCTTCTACGTCCGTGGTCAGGCTGACCAAGGTCATGGTGGACGACTCCGGTTTGCGAGTCTCGCCGGACCACCGTACAATCTTATCCTCAGTGCCCGAGCGGAGCCGCCGCGGCTGCAAGCCGCCTCCGGGAGCACAGATACAAGACAGGAAAGGAAGAGCACACACACGATGGATAGCCTTCTCACCGAAAACGAACTAAGTTTCAAGAAGGACGTGCGCGACTTCGTCGGCAAGGAGCTGATGCCGCACGTGGAAGAGTGGGAGAAACGCAAGGGGTACGCACGGGAGTCGGTCAAGAAGTTCGCCGACTACGGACTGTTCGGTATACTGGTGCCGGCGGAGTACGGCGGTCTCGGCGGCACGGTCACCGAGTACCTCATCGCCTCCATCGAGATTGCACGCGCCAGTGTCTCGCTCGCGAGCATATTCGGCTCGCCGGCAGGCATCTTCACCGACGCTATCCTGAAGTTCGGCACCAAGGAGCAGCGTGAACGGTACGTGCCGCCGGTGGTTTCCGGCGACATGATTGCCTGTTTCGCCGTGACCGAACCCGGCGCGGGCAGCGATGCCGCCTCGATGTCCACTACCGCGACTCGGGACGGGGATGACTGGATTCTGAACGGCGGGAAGACCTTCATCACCGCAGCCGATGTCGGCGACGTTGTGCTCGTCTTCGCCTCCGTCGACAGGTCTCTCGGCGCCAAGGGCATCACCGGATTCCTCGTCGAGAGAGGCACTCCCGGATTCACCACGGGCAAGGTTGAAGACCTGCTCGGGCTCCACGCCAGCAGCGCGGGCGAGCTGTTCTTTCGCGATTGCCGCGTCCCCGGCTCGGCCGTGCTTGGCGAGGTAGGCAAGGGACTGCGCATCGCGTTCTCGTCGCTGGACCTGGGACGCATCCATGTCGCCGGGCAGGCTATCGGCCTCGCCGAGGCTGCCCTTGAGGCAACGCTCAGGTACACCGCCGAACGCGAGCAGTTCGGACGGCCCGTCGGCAACTTCCAGGGTGTGCAGTGGATGCTGGCCGACATGTCCGTCCTCGTGGACGCCTCGAACCTGCTCGCCTACAGGGCGGCACGCATGGCGGACGCCGGCAAGCCGTACTCGTCGGAGGCGGCCAAGGCAAAGCTCTTCGGCGCGGAATCCGCCGCTGACGTGGCCCGCAAGGCGGTCCAGTTGCACGGCGGCTACGGCTGCACGAAAGACATGCCGGTTGAACGCTACTACCGCGACGCCAAGCTCATCGAGATATACGAGGGTACCAACGAGATACTCAAGGCGGTCATCGCCCC
>JALNYR010000086.1 GCA_023229725.1 Dehalococcoidia bacterium
CTGTGCCCGGAAAGGTGGCGCTGCCGCAGCTCGTCGACGAGCAGCCCGGCGATGTGCTCCTTGCCGCGTTCGCCCCGTTCCAGCGCGGCGAGGAGTACGGGAGCGCAGGCGCGCACCTCGTCGTTCGGACCGGGGAGGTTCACGATGAGCGCCTGGCCCGATGAGCCGACCCCGATGCGGACTCCTGCCTTGACGTGCCTTCCGGTGGGAGGGTACGTCACGACCCACGGAGTCGCCGCGCCCGGGTCCAGCCGCAGCGTCGCCTCAATGGTCTGGTCTTTGCCCTCTGCGCCGACGCCGCCCGTGGTCACAATCAGGCCGTATCCGTCGTAGAGGGCGGCTTCGACCGCGTTGGCTATCGCGAGCGTATCGTCCGGCAGCGGAGCTGCAATCGAGACCCGGTATCCGGCGCGTTCGAACTCGGCTTTGAGGTACGGGCTGTTGGTATCTTCAATCACGCCGCGAAGCACTTCGTATCCGGTCGGGAAGACAGTCATTCGCTTCAGGTACGCGCGTTCGGTCTCCCGGGCCATGAACTCCGTCCGTGCAACGACCTCGTCGGTCAGCGCTGGGTCGAGGCTGAGCATCTGCAGTATCCCCTCGGAGTGAACGGACGTGTCCGCCGAGACGGCGACCCCGTTCACGCCCGCGAGAGCTTCCAGCAGCGCCGCCTCTCTCCCTGCTATCTGACGCATGTCGAGCGTCCGACGCAGCACATCGAGCGTCACATGGTCGGGGCCGGCGTCGACCACGAGGACGTCGGCTGCTTCAAGGTCGAGAGCCCCCGCCACGGCGGCCGCGATAGCACTGAGGTTGGCGTTTCTCAAGGAGACCTGCTGTATCCACAGCTCCGTCTTGCCGATGAGGTTCATCTCCGTCACTGGACTCTCCCTGCCCGGGCGGCGCCGGGTTCGTCGTACGGACCGACGACGTCCAGTGTCATATCGAGGAGGGGGGCGTCGATGATGGCGCGGCCGATGTCGACGATGTCGACGTCCTCCGCCTGCAATCCGGCGAGGTCCTCGATGCGGATACCTCCCGAGAAGGCGATGCGTACGCGTTCCCGCATGTGACGGTCGCGCACCGCCGCGGATACCGCCCGCGCATCCTCGATGCGGCCGGTGTCGACCATCAGGATGTCGGCGCCGGCTTCGGTGGCGGCGACGGCCTCGGCGGCAATCGCGGCGGTCTCGCCCCGTATCTGGATGACGGGCACGCGCTGTCCCAGTTCCAGTGCTGCGGCGAGCGTCGGCCGAATACCGCCCAGCATTCGGACGTAGTTCTTGTCGAGATAGACGAAGTTCTGGTCCGCGAGCCGCGTCGGCAGGCCGCCCGTCGTGACCGCCCTCCTGAGTGCCTGCTTGGAGTCGCCCGGCATCTTCTTCCACGCCCCGCAGACGACGCGGATGCGCCCCGCCGCCGCTGCTGCGCGCGCGGCCGCCGTGGCTACTCCCGAGTACTTGGCGACGAGGCCGATGAGCGATTCCTCGCACAGGGCGATCTGCTTCGGCGTTCCGGCGAACACGGCCACGACCGTGCCGCCGTGCAGCGGCGCCCCCTCGGGCAGCGAAGTGAGGAACGTGACGCCGATGTCCTCGCCCTTCTCGCGGAGCGACGCGACGCCGGAGAGCACTCCCTCGGATTGCGCGCGAACCTCCACCGTGAACGTGCGGTCCCCGACGCTCTGGAACAGCAGGTCGCGTATGTCGAGGCCGGCCGAGTCAGGCTGGTGCAATCCTCTACTCGTGGAACACGGAGTACCTGCCGAAGGGCACGAATGTGACCCTGGCTTTCGGCCCGTGCTTTTTCATCGCCTCGGCGAGAGCGTCCTGCAGGGACGGTGATATGTCGATGCCCGCCTTCCTGGCGTCCGTGTGGTTCTTCTCCTGCGTCACAACCTTCACCGTGCGAGTCATCATTGCCTTGTAGAGCGGATACCAGATGCAGCCGGCCCACAGCTCGCGCTTCCGCAGGAAGAAATCGCGCAGCACCCTTTCGTGGTTGGCTGCGGTCGGAGGCATGTACTCCGCCATCAGGTCCATGAGCGCGAAACCTGGCCAGCTTCCGTAGCCCGGGCACGGCGTCGCCATGATGATGGTGGCCCCTTCCTTGGACACGGGCAGGCAGTTCACTATCGCCCAGTTCGTGTGGAAGAAGAGGTGGTCGGTCGGCGCGGAGGAGCCGGTGATGACGATGTCGGCCTTCTCCTTCATGCCTCCGATCCTGAACCCGTAGATGCGGTCGTAGAACTCCACCGCCGCCTTGTGCGATTCGACCGGTATTCCGGCGTTGACGTGCACGACGTCCCAGCGGTTGCTGACGATGAGGTTGATGCCCATGCGGATGCCGGCCATCCTCAGTGCCTCGTACTTATCCTGCTGCAGGCGGCACTCGTTGTTGCCCGGCCGACAATCCGGCGCCAGCGCCATGACGTGGTTGGTCTCGATGGTCTCATTGGAGGCAACGCCGGGGATGACCATCCCGGAGCCGCCGTAGCCCCACAACGTCGCCTGCGTGGTGCTGATGGTGATGACGACGTCGGCCTCCCGCACCTCCTTCAGAATCCAGAGCGGCGTTCCCGCCGTCGTCACGCCGACGAAGGAGTAGCGGTCAGGGTTCGGCGCATCGTTGCACGTTATGGTGATTCCGGCGTCGACCACCTGCTTGCCGACGCGGTGCGCAATCTCTTCCTGCGACAGCGCGGGCACTTTGCCGTTCGCAATTACGATGCGAACCTCGGCTCCGGCGTCGCGCATTCTCTTGATGAGGAACGGGAGCACGCCGTCGACCGGCGCCGCCCGGAACTGGTTCTCGACAATCAGAACGACCTTGTTCCCCTTCTTGACTGCCTCACGGAAGCCCAGGCCGGCAACCGGCTTGTCGATTGCGTTCTCAACCGCGCGTGCCAGGTCCGGCACTGCGGCGGGCTCCTTCGGTATGAACTGGTTGGTCAGATTGGCGTCCGGAACCTCCAGTTCGAGGACGACGCCTCTCTCCTCCGCTGTCTCGTACGGCACCCTTATCTTCATCAACCACCTCCTGTCTTCAGATTCTCGACCTGCCGGTCCCGGGCGTCAAGGACTTCAGGCCACCTGCGAGGGATCCCCGGGCGGCCAGGCTGTTGCGGACCGGGGGAGCGGGCGACAACCGCCACAGCTGCTCTGGCCCGTCCCCGCTGGTCTACTGTCGTCTACTGCAGCCCTCTCTGCTTCAGCCACTTCGGCATGAGCGTGGCGTCAACCTCACGGCTGACCTCCGGCGCCCTGGCGAGCAGTTCTTCGGCGAGAGACCGGCTGCAGTTGATGCCGCCGCCGGCGCCGTCGAAGATGATGACCTTGTCCGTCTTCGCCATGCCGTACGCATGCGCCATGGCGGTGTCGAGGTCCGGGACGACCTCCTTCGCGTAGTCGACGAACTCGGTGTTCTGCGAGTCCTCACGGAAGAGCCGCGCGTGGTCTTCGCCGACGATGATGGTCGGGGTGTGCTTCGCCCAGAAGACGGACGGGTACCCGACCCAGGCGTAGTTGATGACGCACGCCCTGATGGCCGGGTTCATCGGAGGCGTCTCGGGCAGCAGCGGCTTCTCGTTTTCGCCGTAGTAGGATTCGGTGTACCACGTGTACGACGGTAGCGGCTGCTCGAGGTCGAGCAGGTCGATGTTGGCGCTGCAGAAGTTGGCGTAGATGACGCCGCCGCAGAAGACGTACGGGACGGGACAGCAGAAGTCGAGGACCGCAATCGCATCCTTGACTTTGCCCAGCAGCGTCATCATCTTTCCGTAGGTCGCCATGTTGAGCCGGGTGACCTCTTCGTTGAGCGTGTAGAGGTTGTTGTTGGCGGTGACGCCGACGATGCCGGCCGGAGTGGGCTTGAAGAAGCAGGCGAAGGCCCACTTGTCCTGGACGAACCTCGAGTTGAAGATGGCCCGTGCCGTGAAGTTGGCGCCTCTCGGGCCGAGGTTGTGGTGGTACGTGGACCTGCTTTCGATGCGGGCGTAGGACATCGAGAAGGGCTTGACCGCCCGGTCGACGTGCCGGTGGAAGTGTATCTCCCGCACGTCGCTGTTGTGGGTGTGGACTATCCACTTCGCATCGTAGGCACGCTTGATGCCGTAGAGCGTGCCTATCTCGGTCTCGATAGGGATGCCCTCGTCGATGGGGGCCATGCCGCGGGCCTTGCCGCCGAAGTACGTGTCGAGCCCGAAGCGCTTGATGTACTCCTCGGTCTCGCGAAAGCGCAGCCCGACACCGGCCCTCAGCCTGATGTCCGTGCAACCGGTGCGCTCCTGGATGACGTCCTTGACGGTCTCTATCATCTCGGTGTAGGGGCCGCCCCCGAGGATGGTCCAGCCGTGGTGGGAGCCGAGCAGGTTGACCGAGTCGCCCGGCTTGATCATGTCCATGTTGACCGACGCCAGTGCGTCACGGGTTGCCTTCCGCATCGCTTCCGGATTCTCCGGCGGCCAGAAGACCTCTGGGGAGTCGGGAAACAGGTCCCTGGTCTTCAGGAAGACCATGCCGGGGAGGCCGGCCGCGCGGTTGGCGACGCAGGAGGGGGCCACCCCGTAGACCGAGTCGCGCGGCGGAATGGGAGCGAGCGCCTTCGCCAGTCTCGGTGCCACTATGCGCCTCCCTTCGCGTCGATGACCCGCTCCATCAGCTTCCGGTCGGCTTCGAAGTAGAACTTCCGGTAGGCGGGGTTCTTCACGACCGACTCCGGCAGGTCCCAGTTCGTCGGCGTGAGTCCGTACCACTGCCAGCCGGGCGCCTTGCCCAGGGTGACGCCCGCCGCAGTCAACAGGCGGAGAATCGGCTGGATGCACTCGACGCTGCAGCCGGTGCGGATGCCCGTGGCGCGGGACACCTCCTCGGGCGTATTCGCGCCAAGCAGGATGGCCGCGGCCACCTCGCGCGCCCGTGTGCCGGTGCAGAAGCAGACCACTGCCTCGGGGTTGAAGCGGGCTTTCCTGCACAGCGCGACCACCTTGTCGCGGGGAGCTTTCGTCCAGTCGACCTCGATGACCCTTCTTTCACTGAGGGCGACCAGCTTGATGGCCATGACTGGACAGCGGCTCTCGCAGTTGCCGCACCCCGTGCATGTCTCACGGTTCGCGAAGGCCTTCTTGTTGTCTCCGACCCGGATGGACTCCGTCGGACATACCTTCTCGCAGGTTCTGCACCCCGTACAGACGGCCGGGTCGACGACCGCCTGCGTCGTTACGATTCGCAATTCATTCACCTCCCTGCACTGCAGGCATGCTCGCGAACGGGAACGACCGTACCAGACGCCCCTGTCCGTGTCAATGCGTGTTGGGCGACGCCGGCCGATGGGATACCATACGCCGTGACGCTCGACGGCGGTCCGCCGGGCTCCCGAACGGTCCGGCCGAGGAGGCAGAGATGGACAGGAACACGTACCTGGGCAGAGTCGGGCGCATGCAGGGAGAGCTGAGGCGGCAGGGCGTTGACCTCGCGCTCTTCGCCGATCGCGAGGACCTCATCTACTACACCGGCATGACCAACTTCGACTGCCTGTCGATGGTGATACCCGCCGAGGGTGAGCCGCGCCTCGTGTGTCTCTGGCTCGATGCGGAGTATGTGCGCTCCCAGGTGCCTTCGGAGCAGGTGGTTCCGTACGTCTTTCCGGCGACCACCATCGGAGCGACGACGGCGGACGTCATCCGGGGGATGGGCTACGCCGCGCCGCGCATCGGCGTCGGCAAGTACTTCGTCGAGTTCAGCGTCTACGATGCCCTCAGAAAGGCGCTGCCGCACGCGCAGTTCGTCGGCATGGTGACAAGCTGCTACAAGATCAGGTCCGTCAAGGATGAGTCCGAGATCGCCCTCATGCGCAGGGCCGGGCAGATAGTGATCGAGGGCATGAAGGCAGCCGTCGCCGCTGTTGCTCCGGGTCGCAGGGAGTCGGAGGTGGCCGCCGAGGCCGAGTACGCCATGGGCAAGGCGGGTTCACAGGGCTCGCCGTTCAGGATGCAGGTGCTCATTCACGAACGTCAACTGCTGGCCCATCCCCTTGCGGGGGACGCGGTCATTCAGAACAACCAGCCGGTGGTTGTCCACCTCGGGGCCACGTACGAAGGATACGTGGCGAAGATGTGCCGCACCGTCGCGCTCGGCCGGCTCCAGCCCGAGTCGGAGAAAATCTACGCGGTGCTCGTGGCCGCCCAGCGGGCCGCCATGGAGGCCGTCAAACCTCCCGTAGCGGCGCAGAAGGTGTACCAGGCCGCGTACCGCGTGGTTGATGAAGCCGGCTACGGCCGGCAGTTCCTGGACATCATCGGGTACGGCGTCGGCATCCGCCAGTCGGAGTTCTACCCCGTCATCGACAGGAACGGCGACCACCTCATCGAGCAGAACATGGTTATCGACCTGCTGCTGCCCACCATCTACAAGAAGGGCGTGGGAGGCCCGAGGTTGACTGACACGATGCTGGTCACCGGCTACGGCGTCGAGGTGCTGACCCCGTTCCCGAAGGAGATGGTGAAGAAGTGACCGGCGGGCGCCGAAGACCTGACGCCGCGCAGTTCGTGCAGACTCCTGTCGCAGAAGCAGGGGAGGCCCGACGGCGGACCTCCCGCCTCCGGATGATGCCAGACTACTTCCGCACAGCCTTCATGAGCTGCGCCATGTTCTTGCCGAAGTTCCAGACGGTCTCCACGCCCTCTTTGTCCTGGGCTACCTCGCCTTTGTTGCGGCCGAAAGCAATGTTCCAGTAGTTGGCGCCAGTCATGAAGAACCCGAGGATCTGGAACCAGAAGTTCATCTCCGCGTAGGTGAAGTTCACCCCACCTCTGCGTGCCACCACGATGGGGCCGCCCACCTTGCCTTTGAATATGTCGCCGCTGTAGCGGGCCACCATCCCCGTGCGGTCCATGAACGCCTTCATCAGCGACGTCGCCGAGCCGAAGTACACCGGCGTCGACAGGATGATGCCGTCGGCCGCCTTCATCTTCTCGTAGATGGGCCAGGCATCGTCATCGACGACGCAGCGGTGGTCGTCCTTCTGACAGGCGTAGCAGCCGGTGCAGTGGCCGATGTCGAGTCCGGCGAGGGTGATGAGCTCGGTTTCGATGCCCTCTTCCGCGATAGACTTGAGCGCGTGATTCGTGAGGAACTCGCAGTTGCCGCCCTTGCGCGGGCTGCCGACGATGCCGATGGCCTTCATTGACGACTACCTCCTTCTCGTGTTCGTGGCGGCGCTGCACGCCGCCGCCACGACGCATCATCGTGCCACTCCGGTCTTGGTTGTGCAAAGCGCCCCCGCGTGGCGTCCGGTTCCCGCGGCTTCCGCTGGTCGACCCCGGACCTTGCAGGGCTGCCGGCGCGGCCAATCGTTCCAGCTCATTGCCGGATGCAGGGTTCTGTCACTGCCGCTCGGGTCGGCCGTCGTAGTACAATAGTGCGGCAGTTGGTTCGTAGTGTTGCCGTATGACTGGGCGCCGGCCGGCAACCTTGCCGGCTTAGCCGCGAACCCAGCACGGCATGGCAGCAATGGAGGCTTCGAACACGATGGCACAGTCCAGGGAACAGAGCGAACACGGAGTCGCACGGTACCTTGACCGGGAACCGGCCGACATCACGCGCGAAGACCTCGTTCGCTACATCAGGGAAAAGGAAGTCCAGTTCGTTCAGTTTCGCCACGTCGGTGGCGATGGCCGCCTGAAGACGTTGAGCTTCGTGGTTCAGAGCAAGGGGCAGCTCGATCGCCTGCTCGCCGAAGGTGAACGGGTCGACGGCTCGAGCCTGCTGCCCTACGTGGAAACCGCGTCGAGCGACCTCTACCTCATCCCGAGATACAAGACCGCGTTCCTCAACCCGTTCACTCCGTATCCGTCGCTGGACATCCTCTGCAGCTACTACACCGGCCGCGGAGAGCCGCTGGCCGTGGCTCCGGAGAACATCGTCCTGCGTGCGCAGGAGGTCCTCAAGGAGAAGACCGGCTTTACCCTCGATGCGCTTGGCGAGCTCGAGTACTACGTGGTGTTCCCGGAGCGAACCCTCTACCCGCTGAACCCCCAGCGCGGCTATCACGAGTCGTCCCCCTTCTCCCGCGGAGAGTACCTCCGAAACCAGGTCATGCAGATACTCGCCCGCGCGGGTGTGAAGGTGAAGTACGGCCACTCGGAGGTCGGCAGCATCTGTGACGAAGGCAACGTGATGGAGCAGCACGAGATAGAACTGGCGCTGGCTCCTATCGATGAGGCTGCGGACCACCTCGTCGTCGCCATGTGGATGCTCCGCATGGTGGGGAACCGGGAAGGCGTGGCGGTGACGTTCGCGCCGAAGATACTGCCGGGGCATGCCGGCAGCGGCATGCACGTGCATACGCGATTGATGCGCGATGGGAAGAATGCGATGACGTCGGACGGCAAGTTGAGTGACACTGCGCGTCGCGCGATTGCCGGATACCTCACGCTCGCCCCGTCGCTGACGGCGTTCGGCAACACCATTCCGACATCGTACATGCGGTTGGTGCCCCACCAGGAGGCTCCGACGCACATCTGCTGGGGAGACCGCAACAGGTCCGCGCTCATCCGCGTTCCTCTCGGCTGGCAGCAGATTGGGGACATGGCGCGCGATGCGAATCCACAGGAGTCGGTGCAGCGCCTGCCGGAAGGCGAGAGCCAGACCGTCGAAATCCGCTGCCCTGACGGTTCGGCGCAGGCGTACCTGCTCCTCGCCGCGATAGCTGTGGCGGCGCGTCACGGGCTGGAGATGGAGCAGGCGCTCGAGATTGCGAAGAAGCAGTACGTGGGCGTCAACATCTTCTCCGAGGACCAGGCAGCCCTGAGGGAGAGCCTGCCGCACCTGCCTGCATCGTGCGCGCAGTCAGCAACGAAGCTGCTGGAGCAGCGGGCCATGTACGAGGCCGAAGGGGTATTCCCGGCGGCTGTCATCGATTCCACCGCTGCCAGGTTGAACAGCTACGCCGACGAAGGCCTCGTGGAGCGCGTGAAGGGCAACCACGAGGAGATGTCCCGCCTCATCCAGAAATACCTTTACTGCCCCTAGGATGGTGACGGATTCGGAGCGCAACAGCACTGGCGGCGGGAGTCCCCCGCCGCCTTTTGCCTCAAGGAGGTGCCTGATGAAGGCCGTATCGTGGCTCGTGCTCCGACCCGGCATCCTCGCCCTCGTGGCCGTCGTGCTCGTGGTGGCGCTGCTGCTGGTGAAGGTGTTGTGGGCGTGGACCATCCCCGACCTGTTCCCCGGAGCCGTGGCGCAGGGACTGGTGGCCGGCTCGATAACCTGGATGACGTCGTTCAAGGTGGCGTTGTTCGTTGCCGTCATGGCTGGTCTCACCGGGCTGGGACGCGGGCACAAGTCCTAACGGGCGGTGTCTGGCACGGGCAACCGAGTCGGCGGAAAGGAGAAGACGTGGCCTTCAATGTGTTTGGAGCGGCTATGGATGTGTGGCCTGTGACGTGTGCTCTCGGCCTCGTCGTACTCTGGCTGGGCTGGACGAAGCTCTCTGGCCGGCTCCGGCTCTTCGTGATGATGATTGGCGGCTCCCTTGTCCTCTTCCTCCTCTCGGTGGCTCTCCACAACGGCGTGTCATGGCTCGCCGGCGAGACGCTCGGTATTGAGGGCTTCGAGGAGCCGGTCTTCTTCTTGCTGGCGGTCATCATGTGCCCGCTCGCCCTCCTCGTCGGCGTGGTCGGGGCGCTGGTCACCTGGCTGAAGGGGCGTCCCGATCCGAGATAGGCCCTCTCCGGGGATAAATCGCATGCGATTATCCCGGCCGAAGCTGGGCGGGAGTTGACAGACCCCCCGGAGGCTGTTACCGTCAAAAGTGCCCCAAGTAACCGAGCGGGGGATAGAGGGGCTGGACACCCTCAGGGTTGTGGTTGCAGGAGTCCTGAAGGCCTTCGGGTCGAGGGATGGTCGGGACCGTAGCCCGACGGGGACCAAGCCGAGATCCCAGTAACTGTGAGGTCACTTGGGGCTTTCTGTTGTCCCGTCCGAGCCCTCCGCTACCGCCTTCCTGACCGCCTACGTCTCGCCTCCCGTTGCCTCCACTACCGCCGTCCGGACGTCGTCGGTTCGTGCCGGTTGACGCACGGGGCGCGTAGCCCCTATAGTCCGTGTTGCCCGATGAATCTGCCAACAGGAGAGGTCATGCCCGCGCCTAGAGAACTCGAGATGCGGTCCTCGGCGGTCACTCTGTCGGACATGGAAGTGTTCATCTTCCCCGAGCTGATGTACAGCCTCTTCCTTGCGAACCTCATGTCGCCGCGCATCTGGCGCTGGCGCGAGGACCCGTGGTTTGCGGGCATTGACAAGCTGAAGC
>JALNYR010000087.1 GCA_023229725.1 Dehalococcoidia bacterium
TCCGCGAACAGCTCCGCCTCCAGGTTGAAGCCTTTCGAGTGGAGTGAGAGACACGGCAGCACGCCGGCGCGGAATCCCCAGTAGCCGGTGCACAGGTCACTGATTCTCCGGTGGTAGAGGACACACCCAAGCCACGTGAGCAGGTAGTTTCCCAGCAGGTTCACCGCGCTGATGGAGCCCGGTGCGCGGCGGCCCTTGAGTCGGGACCCGGTGACGACGTCGCACCCGTGTGTCAGCTTCTGCAGCATCTCGGGTATGTGGGCCGCTGGATACGTCGCATCGGCATCCAGCATGAAGACGTAGTCGCCCCCCGCCTCCCGGAACGCCCGGCGCATGGCCATTCCCTTCCCGCGCTGCGGCTCGATGATGACCTCGGCGCTCCGCTGCGAAGCCACCGCCGAGGTGCCGTCTGTGCTGCCGTTGTCCACGACCAGGGTCCGCACCCGATAGCCCGCCGCCGTCAACTCGGCGACGGGGATCTCGTCGAGCACCGCGCCTATCGTGGACACCTCGTTCAGCGCAGGAATCACGATGACGACTGTCGGTTTCTCCCCGCGGCTGTTGGTGTCCATGCGCTTGAGCAGTGAAGCAGAGGCTGTTCGCCCATTATACCAGCCGCGACTGTGCGAACCTGCTACCATGTGACGTCTTTCTCGGGTGAGCTTCGCCTTGGTGACCCGCGACAGGTGGTATCGTGTCAGACATCGCAGCGAGAGTCCGAGACCTGCTCGACCGCATCCCCACTCACGTGACGGTGATTGCCGTGTGCAAGGGGCGTTCCGCGGAATCGGTGTCGGAGGCGGTCGACGCGGGAATCGCGGTCCTCGGCCAGAACTACATGGTCGACGCTCGACGAATTGGACCTACCGTCGCCGGCCGCGCATCGGTGCACCTCATCGGCCGACTGCGCTCGCACGACGTACGTCCGGCGAACCTGAAGATGTTCGACATGCTTCAGAGCGTCGATTCGCTGGACCTCGCCACTCGCATCGACCGCGTCTCCGAGGCGCTTGGACAGCAGATGCCGGTGCTCGTCGAGGTGAACAGCGGGCGCGAGGCTCAGAAGGGCGGCGTAGTCCCAGAGTCCGTTGAGGCACTGGTGCGCGAGATGTCAGGCTTGACACACGTCCAGGTCGTGGGACTCATGACCATGGGGCCGCTACTGGCAGAGCCTGCGCGGTACCATCCCTATTTCAACGAGACACGGCAGCTCTTCCGCCACCTGCAGTCCCTGTGCTTGCCCTGGGTCAGCATGACCGTCCTCTCGATGGGCACCAGCGACTCCTACGAGGTGGCGATCGAAGAGGGCGCCACGATGGTGAGACTGGGCACTGCCATCTTCGGCCCGCGATAACCGCGGCGGGCGGCGGCGCCGTGTCGCCAGCGGTTGCGGCGTCCCACCAAGTCCGAATGCTCAGGCCTCGTCCAGCGCGCAGACGTCGATGCTATACTGAACCCTCGTGTCCTATCGATCGGTCCTCTCCCGCATGCGCGACGACATACTGAATCGCCGCAGCGTCCAGATTGGCATCTTCGTCTCCATACTGATTCTGTCGTTCGCACTCTTCTGGTTCGGGCGCACACGGCTGGATGCCGACGACTTCCTTCGGCACGGCTACTTTGGCGTATTCGCCGTCAACCTGCTGACGTGCGCCACCGTCCTGATCCCGGTTCCGGGGGAGGCGGTCAACGTAGCGGCGGGTTCGTCGCTTGGCCCGCTCTACGTCGCGCTCGTCGGCACCATCGGCGCAACCATAGGTGAGATGACGAGCTACCTGACGGGGTATCTCGGCAGGACCGTGCTGCTGAACAAGTACTCCGCGGCCTACGCGGATGCGGAGCGGTGGATGAACCGGCACGGCGTGCTGGCCGTGTTCCTCTTTGCACTGGTACCGATGCTCATCTACGACCTCATCGGCATCGTCGCCGGCGCGGCACGGTACCACATCGCGCCGTTCATGGCTGCGACGTTTGCCGGAAGGTTCTTCAGGTGCCTGATCGAGGCGTATCTCGGCTACTCTCTGGTCAGCCTCTTGCCGCTGCCCTGAGCTTCAACCCCACCCTCCACCGCTGGTGCGGGCGTATAGCGGTCGAACAGCCTTCTCGCCAGCGAGGGGAGGTCCTGCACGAACAGCTTCAGCAGAGGTTTGTCGCTGTAGGAGCGAATCGACACGTAGCACTGCTCACACTTGTTGCACGCCGAGAAGCCGTCAGCCATCTCCTTCTGAGTTGTGTAGCGCTGACGATGCAGCGAACAGGGTATCAGGGCGCCGTCCGGCATGACGACGAAGAAGCGCACCCCCGCTCCGCAGTGGGGCATCCCGCCGCGCCGGAAGTAGGCAAGCGTATCGCGGAACACGGTCTCCGGATTGGCGATGTGCTTCTGTGTGTGTGAGCGGCGCATCAGCTCCGAGAATGCACTTCCGAGTGCGGCAAGGTCCTCGGGAGAACTGATCATGTACTCAGGGTTGCCGGTCCTCAGCTGAGTGTAAGCGCTGTACGAGATGGTCACTCCCCACCGCGCCACGAGGTCCGAGATGGAGAGAAGCTCGTGCTGATTGGCACGCGTGATGGCAGTGTTCATGATGATGTCGCCGTTGCCGAGCGCTGCCAGCCCGGGCAGCGTGCGTTCCAGGTGCCGGAACAGGCCGCGGTGCCTGCGGAAGTCGTCGTGGCGTTCATCCGGGAAGTCGAGGGATACGGACAGCTGGTTCATCCCCGCCTCTCGAAGGCGCACATAGAGGCTCTCATCCAGCAATGCCCCGTTGGTGACAACGATGACGTAAGTCGGCTCGTGCGCGTGCTTGACGGCACGCACGATGTCGACCACGTCGGAGCGCAGCAGCGGCTCTCCACCGGAAACCTGCACCAGCGGCGGCCTGTACATCGCGGTCAGCCTGGCGTAGTCAGCCGGCAAGAGGCGTGTTTCGTCTGGTCGCAGCCCCCCGAGGTCGCAATGACGGCAGTTGCAGTTGCACGACAGCGTCACCTCATACGAGATGATGAGAGGTCTAGAGCGGACGTAGTTGGTGATGCCCTTGTGCAGCAGTCGTGCCCCGGCGTCGACGGAGAACTCTGACATATGATGACTCCGTGTGGCGCCAATCGAGTGACGCAGTGCACCAAGTCCTGCCTACATCGAGGGAACAAACGGGCCGCAACTGCGTTCGAAGGGCGCGGTGTGAGATACTCGCAGCGATTATAGCAGTCGTCCGGCGCGTGTGGTAAGTCACTCCGGAAGTTGCCCACGCGAGCGTGGTGCAGATATCCACCGATGCTACAATACCTCGTATGGCCAGGGACTACTACGAAACCCTCGGAGTGAGCCGCTCCGCGACCGATGCGGACATCAAGAAAGCGTACCGCCGCCTCGCGATGAAGTACCACCCGGACCGCAATCCGGGTCACGAGAAACAGGCCACCGAGCAGTTCAAGGAGATTAACGAGGCGTACGGCGTCCTCGGAGACCCGGAGAAGCGCCAGCAGTACGACCGGTACGGCACGGTCGGTAACGTCGGCGACATCTTCGGCAGCAACAACACCCGGGCCGGTTTCGAAGGGGTGATGCGGGATTTCGGCGGGCTGGGACTCGACCTCGGATTTCTGGAGAGCATCTTCGGCGATGCCTTGCGCGGCAGAGGCTATCGCGTGTCGTTCGGAGACATGGGCGGGTCGGGACGCGTGAAGTTCCGCCGGGGCGGCCGGACCGCCAACGCTGAGCAGACAGCAGGGGATACCTCCGGCCAACCGACTTCGAAGACCGTGCGCTATGAACTGGCTCTGACGGCTGAAGAGGCCGAGAAAGGGACTCGAAAACGTCTCACGAGGAACGGCCGCAGGCTTGAGGTGAAGGTGCCCGCCGGGGTGAAGGACGGGAGCGTCGTGAAGCTTGCCAACGCGTGCCGGGTCACAGATGCCTGCGAGGGCGACATCGTGATACGTATCAAGGTCAAATAGGCAGTGCCGGCCAACCTACCGCCTCAATACTACGAAGCGGACAAGCGTTTCCGCAACGCCAAGGACCCCGACGAGAAGATCGCGGCGATCCAGGAAATGCTTGGCATCATGCCCCATCACAAGGGCACGGACAAGCTGCAAGCCAGTCTGCGCGCCAAGATAGCCAGACTCAGTCAGGAATCGGAACGTACGCTTGCTACCTACCGTCGCGCCGGTTTCTACATCCGCCGCGAAGGCGCCGGCCAGATCGTATTCGCAGGACCCGCCAACACGGGAAAGTCACAACTGCTCGCGGCGCTCACCGACGCGAGGCCGGACATAGCGATGTACCCGTATACCACGCAGACGCCCATGCCGGGCATGATGGCGTACAAGGACATTCAAATCCAGCTGGTGGACACGCCTCCGCTTGGGCATCGCAGCGTGCGCATACTGCTCTCCAGCGTCTTGCGCGTTGCTGACCTCATCGCCATCGTCGTGGATCTCGGCCAGGACCCCGTCTACCAGGTAGAGTACACACTGACCGAGCTCGCAGAAAGTCACATCGTTCCGCCGAGCGGTGCGACGCCCGAGGTGACGGCGGACGGCACGTACATACGTCGCATGGCCATCATCGGCAACAAGAGCGATTTGCCGGGCGCCTTTAGCCATCTCCGGCAGCTTCGTGAACGGTACGGCGCATCGTTCCCTGTCTCCGCCGTCTCGGCGCTCGAGGGAGAGGGGCTCACAGAGCTGGCGTCCGCGCTGTACGACGCGCTGGAAATCATCCGCGTCTACACCAAGGCTCCCGGCCACAAGGCGGACATGGTCGAGCCGGTCATACTGCGGCGCAATGCAACCCTCGGAGAGGCGGCGGAGGCCATCCACAAGGACTTCAAGCGAGAGTTGAAGTACGCCGTTGTGTGGGGCTCCGGCCGATTCCAGGGGCAGACCGTGAGCAAGTCGCACGTGCTGCAGGACGCCGACGTGGTGGAGTTTCACGTATAGGATTCTGCGTGGACGCGCCAGGAATAGCCCAACGCGCCGTCGGACAACACCTACATGAGAATCCGCTTCTTTCTCCCTGGTCTGTTGAAAACGCATGATTCATTCTCTATACTTGCGCTCGTTGCTGGCCAGCGTAGGTTATCGAGTCTTCCGATTCCACACCGCGATCCCCTGGGTGCACTGGATGACCGAAACTAGGACCAAATCCCGAGGAAAGGAGGTCATCCGGTGAGTTTCACAGACAAGACGCTTCAGTGTGCAGATTGTGGCGCGGATTTCGTGTTCACCGCTGAGGAACAGGAATTCTTTGCGTCGAAGGGCTACACCAACGAGCCCAAGCGCTGCCTCACCTGCCGCCGAAACCGCAGGTCGCAGAGGACCGATGGCGGAGACGGATTCCAGGGCAGGCAGATGTACAGCGCGACCTGTGCTCAGTGCGGCAAGGATTGCGAAGTTCCGTTCGAGCCGCGCGATGGTCGCCCGGTGTACTGCAGCGACTGCTTCGGACGGCTCCGCAGCAGGTAGTACACAGTCAGTTAACGTCTGACACGAACGGGGCCCCTCATCGGGGCCCCGTCTTCTTTTCGCCTTTCAGCGTCGTGTCAGTTGGTCGAAACAATCGACTTGATCATCGCGCGCGTGATGATGAACATGAGCTCTTCGGTGATGAACGGGAGCTTCACCTTCTCCTGACCTTCCCGCGCGAACTGGCGTGACACCTCATCGAGGTCCGGGTTCTGCGCATAGCGCCTCCGGACCTCTTCGCCGAAGGAGAGGGTCTTCTCAAGCCCAAGCCGGAGGTACTCGCGCGCCTGCTCGTGGAGCAGCACGCCGTAGTGGTCCATCCCGAGGATATCCACATCGAACTCGATGAGCCGGCGAAGCGAGGCGACGTACAGAGCGAAGTCGTACTGCGCCGATGGGAAGGAGAGGTCGCGATGGCTGGCAACCGGTTGAGGGCTCGTATCCGTCGGGAACAGAGCCCTGCACGACGGAACGTAGGTCGCCACGCAGCACTTGCTGTGGCCGGGGACTTCATGGAACTCGACGACGACGCCGCGGCCAAGGTCCAGCGTCTCCCCTTCCGACACCGTGCGGTCTATCGCGAGGGCGGAGGGGCAATCGCACAGATGCAGGCAACGGTCGAGTACCTGTGCCTGCTCGGCGGCGACGTCATTCATCCTGGCGTTGTACGCGGCCACTTTCGGCTTGGCGAGCGCCTCGGCGCAAGCCGGGGTCCCCAGCACCTGCAGCCGCGGGAACCGCTTCCGCAGGAACGGGATGGCCCCGCAATGGTCGAAGTGTGAGTGCGTCACGACTGCGTACTTCACGCGCGCAGGGTCGAGCGCCATCCCGTCCAACTGATGCTCCAGCGCGGGCGTGCCGTGGCTCATCCCGCCTCCGACGATGAGAACGTCCTCGCCGCGCACGACGTATGAACACAGCTCGTGCGTGCCGACGAACGTGATGGTGCTATTGAGGGTACAAGGTTCCTTCAGCCACATGTCAGTTCCTCCTGCGGTGCTTCCGGCGGCACAAGGGTTCGGAATTCTACCACGTGCGAGGCCATGGAATCGCGGCGCCCCCGGACAGCTATTCGACGCGAGGGGCGGTGTATAATGCCGAAGGAGACACGGTACGTGTGCGCAGTTAGATGGTAACACGGGAGTTCCTCACAAGGTTGTTCAACGCGGCCTACATGCAGCGCTGGAACGACCAGATTCGGCCGGTCGAACTGACCGAGCTGGACAAACAGGCGCACAAGATGGTCGTCGCTTACGTTCTCGGCAAGTTCGAGGACCAGGCGGGGGCCTTTGACTGGCCCTCTCTTATCGAGGGAGGCATCTTCGAGTACTTGCAGCGGCTGGTGCTGACGGACCTGAAACCGCAGGTGTTCTACAAGATCAAGGAAGATCCCGCCCGCTACCAGGAGCTCAACGACTGGGTCTACTCCGAACTGGAGGGCGTCATTGCTCCTCTGGGTGCCGCCTTCTGCGAGCGGTTCCGCCGGTACTTCGCCGGGGGAGACGAGCTCCCCTACCAGCGTGTGCTGCACGCAGCGCACTTCTTCGCCACACGGTGGGAATTCGACATCATACGCCGCGCCAACCCTGAAGGACACGAGATTGACCGGATTGGCGCGAGGCTCGAGTCACAGCAGGAGTTGTACCTCGACCTTCCGGGCTTGCGCGAGTTGCTGCTGCGCTCCGACCTGCGCAGCTTCGTCGACCTCTGCGGCTTGCTCAGATTCCAGGTCCGCTGGAGTCATGTGCACCGGATTCCGAGGACCTCCGTCCTCGGCCACATGCTGATCGTCGCCATGGTGTCATACCTTCTTTCACTTGAAAGAGGGTGTTGTCCCCGGAGGAGCATCAACAACTACTTCACCGGTCTGTTCCACGACCTGCCGGAGGCGCTGACCCGCGACATCATCTCTCCCGTCAAGCACTCCGTGAAGGGCCTCAGCGCCCTCATCAAGAGGTACGAGCGTGACGAGATGGAAGAGAAGGTCTATCCTCTCGTGCCCGCCGCCTGGCATCCCGACCTGAGACTATTCACCGAAGACGAGTTCCGGAACGTGGCTTTCGTCGACAGCGCGCCGGTGTTTGCCGACGCGGCGGACATGGACGGGCGTTTCAACCGCGATGTCTACAACCCGAGGGACGGCGAACTCGTGAAGGTCGTCGACGATCTCGCGGCGTTTATGGAAGCCTACCTGGCTGGGGAGAACGGCATTTCCTCGCCGGAGCTTGAGCATGCGATGAGTGCAATCGGGCGGAAGTACGCCGCCGGGGCCACCCCAGGGCTGGACTTTGCCTCGCTCTATGCTCCAGCCTCGAGGAAGAAGCGCGCGGGCGAGGACGGCACAACGGCGGCTGCGGCATCTGAGCGATGAAGGCACAGTATCACCCGAACTCCACCGACCAGGAGGAGGTCGAAGTACTCGACATCTTCGTCGACAAAGACGGGCTGCCGAAGATACTCTTTGGACGCGGCGACGGCGGCGTGTATTCCGCGCCGATAGGACGGTTCACTGAGCTGCGGAACGGCTCAGCCCCGGTGAAGAAGTCGCGCCGTGCCACCGACAGCGGCGAGAGCGCCGTGAAGGACCATCCGCAGTAGCGCCATGCGAATCTGCGCCGGCCGCCCGGCGACGGGCACCGGCAGATGCGACACAACGGGAGGAAGATAATGTTCACAACGGTCATTGGAAGCTACCCACTGAAGTATGCAGAGTTGGGAGTCGATGCCATTCGACAGGCAGTGGGCGACCAGCTGGCAGCGGGCGTCGACCTCGTCACCGATGGCCAGACCCGCTACGACATGATCGAGTACTTCGCCCGTGCCATCGACGGCTATGTTTACGACGGCAAGAGCACCATCACCGGCAAGATAGGCCGCGGCCGGCCGGATGAGTTCGTGGCTGACTTCAGGCTTGCGAAGAGCCTTGCGCCTCGCGTCAAGGGCCTCATCACCGGACCGGTCACGCTGGTCTTCTCATCCCGCATCAAGACAGCCTACGCCGGCTATAGGGACGAGAACGTCTACCTCGACACTGCCCGGGCCCTGCTCGACATCGCACGCGCTCTGGAGGCTGAGGGAGCCGAATGGATTCAGATCGACGAGCCGTACCTTTCGGTCGGCGCCCCCATGGCCATCGCGCGCAAGGCGGTCGAGCTCCTTGCCTCGGGCTTGAAGGTCCCTGTGGCGATGCACGTGTGCGGCAAGGTCGGAGCCATCTTCCCGCAGATAGTGCAGTGGGAGGGGCTGACACTCCTCTCTCACGCGTTCATGGGCGACAAGAACGACGATGTACTCGCATCGAGCGAGCTGAAAGACACGAAGAAGATGCTTGGCCTGGGATGCATAGACACGAAGTCTCCCGCAGTTGAATCCGTGCAGGATGTCGCGGCACTGATCAAGAGGGCGCGGGCGCTCATTCCCGCGGAACGGCTCGCCATCCATCCCGACTGCGGCTTGCGGGTCCTTCCTCGCGAGGCCGCGAAGGCGAAGCTCACCGTCATGGTGTCGGCGGCGCGACTCATCTCGGCTGCCTGAGAGCTGGCCCCGCTCCTGCGCGGCCCACCCGGACGATGCCCAGAACACGCCACTGCACCGTGAGTGGGCGGGACCTCCACCTGCGGGCGCACCGCTGAGGCGGCTAAGCCTTCCGAGCGAGAACCGCCTTGAGCTTGTCCTCGTACTCAGCCCGCGCCGGGCTGAAGATGTCCACGATGTCACAGTCGACATCCAGCGCCTGCGAGCCGTGCTCCCGGCCCGCGGGGAAGAAGATGATGTCGCCCGGCTTCATTCGGTACATCTTGCCGTCGAGAATAGCGTCCAGCTCGCCGCTGAGCACGAGCATGAGCTGTTCGATGGTCGCGTGTACGTGCACGGGGAAATACGACTTCGCCTCAAGATGAGCGAAGCTGAGCGTCATGTTGCGGCCAGCGACGATGTGGCTGTTCGCACCTCTGGCGAGCTCCACCAGCGGCACGTTCTTGTAGGTGATGATAGTCTGCCGCTGCTCATCCGGGCTTGCGCGCTTGAAGTCCTGTGTCACGGGTCACGTCTCCCTTCGGCGAACCGGGCTTCCGCCCGGGCCGCGTGCAATCGCGAGGCACCATGATAGCATGGTCGCCGGAGCCTGTTTGGGGTCCGCTCCCGCGCAGAGTCCAGACGAATCCGTTCATCTGCTAGAATTCGCTCGCGGACGGTCATGTGTTCGGGACCGCCGGCAAACAGCGCGCGCCACTCTGCCACAGCGGGGAAGTGTCGGAACTGGCAGACGAGCATGACTTAGGATCATGTGCCGCAAGGCATGGGGGTTCGAGTCCCCCCTTCCCCACCAGACACCGGTGCGACGCCCGCGGCGACGGGGATTACCGCGTCGGAAGCGGGGGGCCGGCCGATTATCGAGCGTCCCCGGCGCGAGTGCGACAACAGCGTGAACGGACGGATTGAGGGAGCCATGTCTGACGAACTCGCGGCCCTGCGCCGCTGCCGGGGGCTGCAGGCCCCACCCTTTCGATACCATCTCGACGCGGGTTCGGTGCAGTACTTCGCCGACTCGCTGATGGACCCCGATCCTGCGTTCCGCCGTGTCTCCACGCAAGGCCCAGGTGACGACGGACCAGTCGTCCCACCCACCTTCTTCGGGAGCGCGACGGGCCTGATTGGGATTCCAGCGGGAGACTCCCGCACCATGTGTCACCTCGTCCTCCCCATTCCCCAGG
>JALNYR010000088.1:0-4577 GCA_023229725.1 Dehalococcoidia bacterium
CGGCGAGTGGGTCGGCCCATCCGCGATGACGCTGCCGGACGGACGGTCCTGTCGCGAACTGACGAAGGTGGAGATACGCGACATCGTCGAGGCGTTCCGCCGGGGCGCGCGGCGCGCCATGGACGCCGGGTTCGAAGGCGTGCAGGTCCACTCGGCTCACGCCTACCTGCTGGACCAGTTCCTCTCGCCGTACTTCAACCATCGCACGGACGAGTACGGCGGCAAGCTCGTGAACCGCGCCCGCATCCACCGCGAGGTGCTGCAGGCCGTTCGTAAAGAGGTCGGCGACGGCGTTCCCGTGCTCATGAAGATCAACTCGGACGATTTCATCGACAACGGCTTCACGCGCAAGGAGATGGTCGAGGTCGCCCGCATGCTTGAGAAGGAAGGACTCACCGCGATGGAGACGAGCGGCGGCACGCCCTTCAGCCCGCCGAACCGGAACTTCTCCCGTCCCGGTATCCAGCCTCCTGAGGAGGAGGTCTACTACCTCGACGCCGCGAAGATGTACAAGGACGCGGTGTCCATGCCCCTGGTGCTGGTCGGCGGCATCCGCACCTACGCTGTGGCGCGCGACCTGGTGGAGAAGGGCATCGCCGACTTCATCGCACTGAGCCGTCCTCTCATCCGCGAGCCGCAGCTTGTGAAGCGCTGGCGGAAGGGCGACACCGCGACGGCGACCTGTATCCACTGCAACCTGTGCTTCGGCCCGGCCCGCTCCGGCGAGGGCATGTACTGCGTCGCCGAGCGGAAACAGAAAGAGAAGGAGCAGCAGCAGAAGAGCAAGAACGCCTGACCGGTGTCGGCGGAAGGCCCATCGAAACGTGAATCGAGAGAGGGGACGCTGGATGGCGTCCCCTCTCCGTTTGTCGAGGGGCGATGCCTCTAGTACGGGTAGAAGATGAAGAAGAGGAGGCACAGCCCGAACAGCACCCAGGCGGCCGGGTGGATGGCCTTCGCCTTGCCTGCGAATATCTTGCACAGCGGGTACAGCACGAAGCCGCCGCAGAGGCCGACTCCGATGTTGTACGTGAAGCTCATGAGAGCAATGACGCCGAAGGCCGGGATGACCTCGGAGTAGTCCGAGTAGTCTATCTTCGCGATAGGGCTCACCATGAGGAAGCCCACGATGATGAGCGCCGGTGCGGTGGCGGCCATCGGTATGGCCGAGAAGAACGGGGCGAAGAACAGGCCGAGCAGGAACAGCAGCCCGACCACGACCGCGGTCAGGCCGGTCTTGCCGCCCTCTTCGACGCCGGCGGCCGACTCGATGAACGTACCGGTCGTGGTCGTGCCCAGCAGGGCGCCCGCCACTGTCGCAAGTGCGTCAGCCAGCATCGGCTTCTCGACCTCCGGCAGGTTGCCGTCCTTGTCGAGGAGGTTCGCCCGCGCCGACACGCCGATGAGCGTCCCGACCGTGTCCAGGAAGTCCATCGTGAACATGGTGAGGATGACCGCGAAGAAGCCCCATGTGAGCGCTCCGAAGATGTCGAGCTGCAGGAAGATGGGCGCAAGGCTCGGCGGTGCGGACACTATCTGTGCCGGGAACTTCCCGACGCCGATGATGAAGCCGATGAGCGCCGTGATGACGATGCCGAGCAGCAGCGAGCCCTTCACGCGCCGGATGAGGAAGAAGGCGATGAGCAGCGTGCCGAACACGGCGAGCAGGACCGCCTTGTCGCTCATGTTGCCGACGTGCACGGGCGCGCCGGGGGCGCCGAGGACGACGATGTTCGCGTCCACGAGGCCGATGAAGGTGATGAACAGGCCGATGCCCGCGGCGAAGCTCGCCTTGAGGTTCATCGGTATCGCGCGGCTCATCATGGCGCGGGCGCCGCTCAGCGTCAGGATGACGAAGAGCACGCCGCCTATGAACACCGCGCCCAGCGCGGTTTGCCAGGAGTAGCCGAGGACGCCGACCACGGTGTAGGCCACGAAGGCGTTCTCACCCATGTAGGGCGCGATGGCGAACGGCCGCTTCGCGTAGAAGCCCATCACGAGGGTGCCGAACGCCGCGGACAGGATGGTCGCCACCATGGACGGACCGAAGGGGATGCCTGCCGCCTCGAGTATGGCGGGGTTGACGACGATGATGTAGGCCATCGTCACGAAGGTGGTCAACCCGGCGAGTATCTCGGTGCGGACTGTGGAACCCTGTCTGGAGACGCCGAAGAACCGGTCAAGGAATGACTGCGACATGCACAACCCTCCTTCTCAGCAACCGGGGATGATTCGAGTCTACCATGGAGGGTTGCGGTTGAACAGGTATTGTCAACCACCGGTGGGAAGGGCTCCCGTGGCTTCTTCAGCGCCGTTCGGGCACTATGAACCGGAAGGCTCCGGGAACGACGCTGACGTCCACCGGCGTGAATGCCACGGCGTCGCCGTCGGCCTGCACCGGGATGCTCTCTTCGCACTCAATCGTCACGGTCCGTGCGCTCGCCACGCGCCGCAGGGCGACCCTCCGCTTCCTCACGAGGAGCACGTCGAGCAGCGCGTTGCCCAGCTCGCGCGGCGTCGCTTTGCTGACATAACATATCTCGGCCTGACCGTCGTCCAGTCGGGCAGCCGATGTGCGGTAGCGCGGGGTCCACAGGGCTCCGGCGTTGTCGACGAACAGCTCGGATGCCTCGATGCACAGCGGGCTGCCGTCGATGGTCACCTGGAAGCGCCTCGTCCGAGCCTTCCGCATGCTGCGCACGACGGCGAAGACGTAGGCGAGCAGCTTGAAGTACGACTTCTCGACCGTGCGGAGGTCCGTGATGGAGAACGATGAAAGCCCTGCGGATGCGTTGAGGAAGAAGAGGCGGTTGCCGACAGCCAGCGCGTCTATGCAGCGGCTCGTCTGCGACGTCAGCAGCACGTCCAGAGCGCGCCCGGTACGCAGCGGTATCCCCAGTAGCTGGGCCAGCATGTTCGTGGTCCCGACCGGGACGATGCCGAGGCGGCAGTCGCGACCGCGCAGCAGTCCCGCCACCAGGGACACGGTGCCATCGCCCCCGACCACCACGAAGTCGCGGTATCCCTCGTCGTGCGCCTGCTCCAGCCGCCGCTTCAGCGTCTCCGTGTCGCTCGAGTAGTGAACTTCGCCGCTGACGCCCTCCGTCGTGAGGAACTCACCGAGGCGAAGCTGGACGACCCACTTGTAGTAGTTGCCGGAGCGCTGGTTCACCACGAAGAAGAACCGCCTGCGCCCGGGCGGCATGCCGCCGGAGCCCTGGGTGTCTCTCGATTCTCCCGTCGTGTCTGATGTGGTCATGTGAGTCGGTTCGTACCGGCGGTTCCTGTCTGGTATGATAGCAGCTTCGCGGTTTCGCTCGCCTATGGACACGCATCCGGCCTCGCGCCCCTCCGTGCGACGAGTCTTCTACGGCTACTGGATAGTCGCCTTCACCTTCCTGTGCCTCACCATCTGCATCGGTTGCGGCTCGTTTGTCTACAGCCTCTTCGTGAAACCGCTGCAGGAGGCCATGGACTGGAGCCGGGGACAGATAATGGTCGGCTTCACCATCTTCTTCCTGCTGATGGGCGTCGCATCCCCGTTCGTTGGTCGCATGGTGGACGCGTTTGGGGCGCGGCGTGTCGTTCCACTGGGGGCACTGGTGATGGGATTGGGATTCGTGCTGCTCAGTGCGGTGGACCATCTGCCACTCTTCTACGTGGGGTACATGCTGGTCGGGTCCGGCGCCGCCGGCATCGGCGTCGTTCCGTGCAGCGCTCTCGTCTCGAACTGGTTCAAGAAGAAGCGCGGTCTGGCGATTGGGCTGATGTCGTCAGGCATCGGCGCCGGCGGCGTCGTGATGGCGCCCGTGGCCGGTTACCTTCTTGACGCGGTCGGCTGGCGGGGCACGTACCTCGCTCTGGCCGTCATCGTGTGGGTCGCCATCATCCCGCTTGCCCTTCTCGTGGTGCGTACCCGGCCCGCGGACATGGGACTCTACCCCGACGGCACCGCCGAGCCTCCGGCGGAGCTGGGCGGCGACAGGGGAGGAGTCGGCGCAGGCATTCCCCTCAAGGTGGCCATCGGCACCGCCGCCTTCTGGCTCATATCGGTGTCCTTCTTCGCGAGCAACTTCAGCAGCATGGGAGGGCTCCAGTCGCAGGGACCGAACCTCATCGACCTCGGCTTCCCCGCCTCGACTGCCGCGCTGGCGCTCAGCCTCATCGGATTCGGCAGCGGCGTCGGGAAGTTCATCTTCGGCTGGCTCTGCGACCGGATGCCTCCGAAGTGGGCCTGCGTCATCGGCCTGTCCATCCAGGTGTGCGGTGTGCTTGTCGTGCTCGGCGTGACACGTGACTCCTCGATGGCGACGATATGGTGCTACGCGCTGCTCATGGGTTTCGGTTCGGGAAGCTGGCTGCCGACGGTGTCCCTGCTGACCAGTGGCAACTTCGGGTTGAAGCACTACGGCTCCGTCTTCGGCGTCATCAACCTGCTCCTGAATATCGGCACTGCAACCGGCCCCCTGGCCGGAGGTATGGTCTTCGATGCCACGGGCACGTACCGCTGGGCATTCATCCTCTTCGCCGCACTGTACGCCGTGGCGTTGCCATCGGTTGCGCTCGTGCGACGGCCC
>JALNYR010000088.1:4587-10157 GCA_023229725.1 Dehalococcoidia bacterium
CTGGAGGCTGCTGCGCCGCGCTGGTCTGCTCGGCAGTTCGCGCGTGGGACTGCGGGCCCTGCGTTGGCCGCGTCCACCCGCACCCCGCCCGAGGTCGACTGCTTGCCCCGGCGCGCGGGAATGAACGACGGTCTGTTACAATGGCGGGCTAATCCCTTCGTGCTGGGGAGGCTGATTGAGCCTGTTCTCTTCGCTGCGGCGCGTTTTCTACGGTCACTGGATAGTGGCCGTCACGTTCCTGTGCCTGACGGTCGCCATGGGCTGCGGCTCATTTGTGTATAGCCTGTTCGTGCAGCCGCTGCAGGAGTCCATGTCGTGGAGTCGCGGCCAGATTATGGCCGGGTACACCGTATTCTTCGTAACCATGGGCCTGGTGTCGCCGCTCGTGGGGCGCATCGTGGACAGGCAGGGCGCGCGCCGGGTCATGCCGCTGGGCGCACTCATCATGGGTCTCGGCTTCGCGCTCGTGAGCGTGATGCAGGAACTGTACGTGCTCTACCTGGGGTACGTGCTCGTCGGCATCGGCGCCGCGGGATTCGCCTCAGTGCCGTGCAGCGCTGTCGTGTCCAACTGGTTCAAGAAGAGCCGCGGGACGGCCATCGGGCTCATGTCTTCCGGCATCGGGGCGGGTGGCGTGATAATGCCGCCGGTGGTCGAGCACTTCCTCGGGACGTCCGGCTGGCGCGGCGCCTACTTCGCGCTCGCCGTCATCGTCTGGGTGTCGGTGATACCTCTGGTGCTCCTCGTGATTCGCACGAAGCCCTCCGACCTTGGCCTCTGTCCCGACGGCGTCGCACAACCTCCCGCGGCCGCATCCGGTGTGAGAGGCTCTTCGAACGAAGGCATGCCTCTGCGGGCCGCGGTCGTTACCGCCGCCTTCTGGCTCATCGCCATGTCCTTCGTGCTCAGCGCCTTCGGCCGGATGGGGGCGCTGCAGTCGCAGGGCCCGAACCTCATCGACCTCGGTTTTCCCGCGGCGACGGCCGCACTGGGGCTCAGCATCATCGGCTTCGGGAGCGGCGTAGGGAAGTTCATCTTCGGGTGGCTTTGCGACCGGATGTCCCTGAAGGCGGCCGGCGCCATCGGCATGGTGCTGCAGTCCGCCGGCGTCGTGGTGCTGCTGACCGTGACGTCGCGTTCTCCGGACATCGCGATATGGACGTATTCGCTGCTGCTGGGCCTCGGAGCCGGAAGCTGGCTGCCCATCGTCTCCATGCTGACGAGCAGCAGCTTCGGACTGCGGCACTACGGCTCCATCTACGGGTTGATAAGCCTGATGCTCAACATCGGAACGGCGGCCGGTCCGCTTGTGGCCGGGCTCATGTTCGATGCGCTTGGCAGCTACCGGGCGGCGTTCATCATCTGCGCCGCCCTCTGTGCCGCCGCCGTGCCGATGGTGCTGCTGGTGAGACGGCCCGCCGGCCCGCACGCGCCAGCCGGTTAGGCCGGCTCACCCGGTTCCGGCTCGTGTGCACAGCCCGTGGCTCAGCCCTCCAGCAGGACCTTGAACACTATTTTGACGACCTGAGCCGGGCCGGTCCACTGCACCTGCGGCATGTGGGCATCGTCCGGGAAGAGCACGACGAATTCGCCCGCTCCCATCTTCAACTCGGTGTATTCGGACGGCGTGCTGAAGAACATGATGTCCTTCGCTTCGTCGTACGGAGTGGTCATCTCGAGGCCGCGGACCTGCCGGTAGCCCATGACCTCCCGGCCGGAGAGCACGACCTGGATGTCGGCGTACTTGCGGTGCGCTTCGAAACGGCGCTCCGCGGTCGGCTTGGTCGTGTAGCGCTGCACCATGTAGTAGAGCTTCTTGCCGTCGACCTCGTATGTCCCGGCTTCCTTCGACCCGAGATTGCCCGTCTTGAGCAGGTCGAATGACTGGGCGAATCGCTTGCCGAGAGCTGCGTAGAGAGCTGCGTTCTCAACCCTGTCCAGTACCATGTTCCCCTCCCTCCACCGGCGTCGCGTCGAAGGGCGCGGGCGCCCCCGACACGCGCCCGCCACGCTACCATGGGCAGGGATGCAAGTCAACCGGCGTGCCTTTGGCTGCGCGACTGCGAGGGTCTATACTAGGTCACTTGTGGCGCGCATGTCGGCGAGTACCGGCGCGGCGCCCTCCAACCGGGCGCAGCGTGAGCACTCCAAGCGTAGTTCTGATCCATGGCATGTGGGCCGACCGGGCGCACTGGAACCGCTACCGGCGCTTCTACGGAGACACCGGGTTTGACGCATTCGCCGTGACGCTTCGCTATCACAGCGTGCCGCAGAATCTGGCCGGCCTTGCTCAGATGGGCCTCATGGACTACGTCAACCAGGTGCGCGCGCACGTTGCCAGGCTTCCCCGGCCGCCCATCGTCATCGGCCACAGCATGGGCGGGCTCGTGGCGCAGAAGCTCGCGGAGCTTGAACGGCTCCGGGCGCTGGTTCTCATCAGTCCCTGTGCGCCGGGGGGCGTACGCTGCATCACCCCGTCCGTGGTCGGCTGCGCCGGCGGCAACCTGGTGGACGCGCTGCTGAAGCGCCCGTTCATCATCCCGCCGCGCAACGCCCGGTACGGGCTGCTCAACACGCTCTCGGCCCGCGAGCAGTCCGTCATCCAGCAGTCCTTCCTGCACGAGTCCGGCAAGGTGCTCTGGGAGATACTGGTGGGAGCGGTCAGAGTGGACGAACGGAAGGTCCGCTGCCCGGTGCTCGTGCTCGTCGGGTCGGAGGACCACGCCACCCCTCCCTCCGTGGCGCGGCGCATCGCCGCAAAGTACGGCGCCGACTACCGGGAGTATCCGGGACGCTGCCATTTCCTCAGCGCGTCGAGCGACGTGATGCAGGATGCAGGCGACTGGGTCATGGAGAAGGTGCGACAGTGAGTCTTTCCTCTGGCGCCTCCGGTCGGAAGGCGCGACTGAAAGAGGTCTTCCCCGGAATCGTGGTCCTCTTCGCGCTTGCCCATCTTTCCCACCACCTCGTGACGGCCCTGCCGGTTCCGGTGCTGCCGTTCATACGTGATGAGTTCGGGCTCGACTACACACGCGCCGCGCTCGTCATCTCCGCCTTCTCGATTCCGTACGGCTTCGCCCAGTTGCCGGCTGGCTGGCTCGCGGACCGGTTCGGAGCGCGGCGACTAGTACTGCTCGGCATCAGCGGCGTATCCCTGGCCGGACTCGCCGTCGGCCTCTCCACTCACTACGTCGCCCTCCTCGTGGCGCTGGCTGTCATGGGTGCGCTCGGCGGCGGCTACCATCCTTCCGCCCCTCCCCTCATCGCTGCAGTGACCGAGCCCTCGCGGCGCGGCCGCGCGCTCGGCGTGCACATGATTGGCGGCAGCGCGAGCTACTTCCTGGCGCCGCTGGCCGCCGCCGCGCTGGCCGGTGTCTGGGGCTGGCGCATGACGTTTGTTGCTCTCGCCATTCCGTCCATCGTGTACGGCCTTGCGTTCTACGCCGTCATGGGGAAGATGGAGAGGGTGGCGGCGTCCCGGCCGGCGATGCCCGCGCGGGGGGCCGCGGTCGAGGATGCGCGTGTGGACTGGAGCCGCACGACGGCCTTCCTGGTGCTGACCAGCGTCTCGGCGGCTGTCGTCCTGTCGGTCCTCTCGTTCATGCCGCTGTACCTCGTCGATGAGTTCGCCTACGCCGAGCACAACGCGGCCCTCTCGATAGCCGTCTACTACTCCACCGGGCTGTGGGCGGCGGTCGCGGGTGGCTACCTCTCGGACCGCGTGGGTAGTGTGAAGGTCGTAGTTGGGTTCGCGCTGCTGACTGCCCCCGTGCTGGCTGTCCTGAGCTTCGTCGGGTCGGGCGCAGCGGTGTTTGTGCTCCTGTTCGTGCTGGGAGCCGCCATGTACGTGCGCGCTCCCGCTGCCGAGGCATACCTCGTGGAACGCATCCCCGCCAGCAGACGTTCGAGCGTGCTCGGCATCTACTACTTCGGCGGCATCGAAGGCGGAGGGGTGCTTGCACCCGTCGTGGGATACCTCATCGACCACCACGGATTCACGACTGCATTCCAGGTGAGCGCACTGGTGCTGTTGCTCGTGGCAGGCGTGTGCGCGATTGTGCTGATGCGCGGCCGCCGCGATTGAAGTCTCTTCCCGGACCGGCTGTCACCGGCTGTGGAGACCGATGAGCGCAGGCCGCGCGGCCGGCATCACGCCGAAGGGACACTACGACGCGCCGGAGTTCATGGTCTGGCGATTGAGGTGGGGCCGTGACGCACTGAGGCGCCGCAGGCTACTACTTCACTTCGTAGGGGCCGAGCATGAAGTCGATGTCGTCCTGCAGTGCGGCGATGGCATCGGCTCCGACCAGTTCCTCACGGAGGTCGAGCGACAGTTGCACGTCGCCGCCCGCCGACCCGAGGACGTGGAGGCTGCCGCATTCGGCGCCGTCCGCCGTGCGGATGGAGACCGTCACGCGCGACTGCGTGGCGCCGCTCTGGATGGAATAGGTCTGCAGTTGCGCGGCCGTCGCATCCAGCCCGTGACGCGCGAGGAGGTCCCGCACTTCGTCGTACACCATCTCGGGATTGAGTCCACGGTACGTCTTCTTCACTCGTGCAGCCATACGCGCCACCCCCTCGAGCATTATATCACCGCCCTTGACTCGCTCCGGACGCCTCCGGTGCTGGTATACTATCCGGGACGCCCATGAGAGACGACCTGATGGAGATTCTCGTCTGCCCGGTGTGCAAAGGCACGCTTGAGCTGACCGTCACCGAGCGCGACGAGCGCGAGATAGTGACCGGGTCGCTGTTCTGCAAGGCGTGCAACTTCACCTACCCCATCACGGAGACCATCCCCAACCTGCTCCCCCCTGAGATGCAGTCCTAGCGACTGTAGACCACGCCCGCGGTCGGCGATTCCCACACTTCGACCACGTCCAGCTTCACCGGAGTGCCCTCGAACTGCGGCTGCAGCCGTGCGTACAGCCACGCGGCGATGTTCTCGCTCGACGGCGCCATCGACGTGAAGGCAGGCAGGTCGTTCAGGCAGTTGTGGTCGAGCTCGGCCATGGCCTCGCGCAGCAACCGCTTCATCTCGGCGAAGTCGTATGCCATCCCGTCGTTACCCAGCGAGGCGGCCGAGGCGCGCACGACGACCTTGAAGCGGTGGCCGTGCATCCGCTCGCACTTGCCCCGGTAGTCGGGAAGGTAGTGCGCGGCATCGAAATGGTCCTCAACGAACAGCTGGTACATGGTCGCCTCCATTCATCGGACGCACCCAGTGCGAGTCCGTGACCTCCGCGAGCAGCTCGTGGACGGTCTTGTGCAGACCAGGGTGCAGGAAGTCCGGTGCAATCTCCGCGAGAGGTATGAGCACGAACGCCCTCTCCGGAATGCGCGGGTGTGGGATGCTGAGACGCTCGCTGGTGATGCAGCGGCTTCCGTAGAAAAGGATGTCGATGTCGATTGCCCGGGGGCCGTTCCTGAACGTGGGCACGCGCCCGAGCAGCTTCTCCGTGCCCAGCGTGAGTTCGTGAAGCTCATCCGGGGAGAGGCTGGTCGATGCCCGGCAGACGAGGTTCAGGAAGGGTGACTGGTCGGGCGAGCCGACCGGCTCGGTCTCGTAG
>JALNYR010000089.1 GCA_023229725.1 Dehalococcoidia bacterium
CAGCCGAAAGGTCGGCCAGGTTCACGCGACCTGGCACTGCAGTCGCAGCTATCGACGCCAGGTTGTCCGCACGGTGTGCCTGCACGCTGCTGACGGCAACCGCCGACTGGCCCGAGGTCGCCGCACCGGCCGCCCTCTTGAAGACCAGGTATCCAACCGACCAGTCGCCATTCAGGCCGCTCGTCGTCACCACGCCGAGAACCACATGCCCCTGGCTCACTCCATACTCGAACAGTGCACTCGACGGAAGCCCCGCCCCCTGGACCCGGACCAGCTCGAGGGCCGCGGGGTCGTATGCCACGTCGATGAGCAGGCTCCCCACATTCGGCGCCGCGCGCAGGTCGATGGACATCGTGGTCTCGGCCGTCGCGGCAGGAGTTGACGTAGCAGGCGTCGTTGCGGCCGGCGTCGTGGGCTCCCGCGTTGGCATCAGCGGCGTTGTCGGCGTGGTCGGAGTCTCCTCACCGCCCGGGAGCAAACCCGACAGGCTTGGCAGACTCGGCAGGCCCGGAAGGCCCGAGCCGCCGCCGATGGCAGCGTTGAAGAACAGGACCGCGACCGCCAGCCCGCCCACGATGACGAGGCCGAGGCTGCCGAGCAGCAACCACCGTGGCGTGACCGCCGATGCCGTGGCGAACCCGCTCCGCAGGCCTCCACCGGCCGCCTCGGGTTCGCTTGACCTTTCAACGGGCAGGCTTACCTTCGCGCGGGCGACGGCAGGTGAACCCACACCGGCTCGCCGCGACGCGGGCTTGACGTCCGACTCGGTCTCCGCCTCAAGCAGTGCGGCGAACGACGTATCCAACCTGGCAAGCGAGTCCATGCGCCTGCGCAGGTCAGCAATGGCATCCTTGAACTGCGCCGGCGTGTACTCGCCGACCTTCTGCCTGACATCGAGCGCGCTCTCTTCCTTGCGGAGGCCGGCTAGCTCGTCAACCATTCCGGCCCGCTCGTCGCGGATGAGCGACTTTATCCGCTCGACCTCGGCGTCGCCGGCCGAGACGCGCTCCCCGTACTCCTGCGCGAGGGCCTCGCGATGCTCCTCAGACACGGACTCATCCGTGCTGAGTTGCTCCGCGGAGGCAAGCAGCCTTCGCGCCTCGTCTCGCGCACGCAGCGCCTGTGCCAGCTCGCCTGAGAGATTCTGAGAAGATGCCATCGAACTTCACACGACGACAGAGTCCCCGCATTCCGCGCACACGGGCCTGCCGCCCAACTCACAATACTAAGATGCCCCGTGGAATGCAACAGCTTCCCTGTGTCAGCACCCGCGTCGGTGCTCCACCCCTTGACAATGCAACTGTGTTGCGTACCATAACAATGTCGGATTCCGGTGCGAGTTCCCGCTGGGAGAGAGGCACTTCATGGTCGTTGTGACGCTGTTCCTCAAAGTGGTCGGCCTCCTTTCTATCCCGCTCATGATTGTCTCCGTCGTCGTGATGGTGCGCAGCATCGGCCGAGCCCGTCGCATCACGCAGAGGAGCCTCCTCATCCAGATTGCCACCAGTCCCGCGTTCCTCATCCTCTACACGCTGCTCCTGGGTGTCTCCGTCGCCTTCAAGTGGGCCGCGCCTATGGTCATGATTGGACTCGGCATCGGCGGATTCTGGGGTCTGAGCACCGCGCTGTCCGTCCGGGACCGCGACGTTGTCGGCACGCGTTCGGTGTGGTATCTGTGGCTCTGGGCGGGAAGCTTCGCGGTAACGCAGCTCATGGCCCTGTTTGGCACCGACGGTGCGACGGCGGGCGGCCTGGCGATGATGTGTCTTTCGATGGGGACCGCGCTCGGAATGAACGGCAGTCTGCTCTTTCGCCGCCAACTCCTGCTCTCGTCCATCGCCGAAGGAGGCCGCGCCACATGACCGGGCGCAGAGCGTCGTGCGGCGCCAGGAGCTGCGGCGTGACTACGAGGCGCAGGGTCCTCCGCCTCCTGCTGCTCGGCGCGCTTCTGGGACTCGCCCTGATGGCAACCGGCTGTCAGTCGGTCCTCAAAGACATCCTGTCAGGTGACGAGTGCGGCGACCACGCCGTATGCGAACGGAATGCCGCGGCGGCCGGTGCGGGCGCGGCCGTGGCGGGAGCGGCGGCGGCTTACGTCCAGAAGAAGCAGGACAACCCCTCGGAACCGTGGCCCTGGGAAAAGCCCGAGGACGAAGCCGAAATGGACGCCGAGCTTGAGGAGCTGGCGAAAGGTAAGAAGGTACGGCTGAAGATGCAGGAGCCGGAGGAGCTCACGGAGCCCCTCGAGGAACCGGAAGAAGAGACGAAGTCGAAGAAGAAGGAACCCGAGAAGCCCGCCGGGCCCGTCAAAGATAAGGACGGGACGAAGCCGGCGAAGCAGGAAGAGGAGCCATCGACCGAGCCCGTCGAAGAACAGGAGGAGACAACCTCCGACAGCGAAGAGACTACCGACAAGGGCAAGGAAGAGGAGAAGGACCAGGAGACTCCGTCGGTGGAAGTGGAGAAACCCGACAGGGGCAAGGACAAGAAGAAGCAGGAGAAGCCCGAAGAAAAGAAGAAGGTCAAGGCCCCGGCGGAGAAGTACGTGCCTGTGACCTCAGTCGGCGACGTGACGGTCCTCGTCGATCCCGCGACCGGCAAGGTCGCCATCGGCGGAGGTCGGTTCATCGGCGGCAAGGACGAGAATGGCTACTGGCTCACTCAGGATGGCAAGGTCGTCCTCTACAACGAGCGCACGCGCAATGCCACGGTCACCGACGGCGTCTTCACGCTTGAGAAGGAAGGCAAGTCCTATACCCTGACCAGCGGCAACAAGCTCCTGTCCAGCGATGGCAAGGGCGGATTCGAGGTCTCAGACGGCCACTTCACGGTGGCGCGAGACGGAAGCGCCTTCGGCATAACGAAGGACAACAAGGTCGTGGCGTACGACCGCGCGTCGGGCGACTTCGTCGTCTCGGATGGTCGCTTCACCGCCGAGCATACGGACAAGTCCTACACGCTGACCAAAGACAACAAGGTCATCACCTTTGACCGCGCCACCGGCAACGTCAAGATATCCGACGGCCACTACGTCCTGCAGCGGGAGAACTCCGTCACCGTCTTCACCAAGGACAAGGTGCAGCTCACATACAACGAGCGCGCCGGCACGGGCTCGGTGAAGGTCTGGGGGCAGAAGGGAGAATTGAAGGTCGGAGCAGGTCGCGAGGGCAGTTGGCTCGTGGACGGCAAGGTGAAGGGCTCCATCGACGGAACCCCGACTACGTTCAAGGTGTCCGCGGAACAGTACCGGTTGCCTGACGCGGGACAGCGAGGCTTCAGGGGCGGCGTGGACATACAGCAGAAGGACCGCGGGCTCACGCTGACCTACGGGAAGGATGATGTCAGCAGGACGTTCTCAGCGGATGTCCGGAACAGGGACTGGACGGTCGGGTTCTCCAGGGCCGGCGACAACGAAACCTACCGCGCCGGGTGGCGCAATGTCTTTGTCAGCTACGGACGCGAGTCAGGCGGTAGTGCCACCATGGCAGGCTACACGCGCAAGTTCTAGGGAGAAGACGTGGCAACGAAGTCAGCTTCGGCCGATTCGGACATGCAGCTCCTGCTGGAGATAGGCGAATCGCTGCTGGCCGACCGCGACCCGGATGGGGCGCTGCAGGTCTTCAATGACGCGCTGGCGCTCGAACCGCGCAACGCTGACGCGCTGGTGGGGAAGGGACGCGCCCTGATGACGCTCGACAACGACGAGCAGGCCGTTCGCTTCCTGGAGCTCGCGACGACCATCCGACCGGACCTGGCTGCCGCCTGGGTACTCCTGGGCGCCGCTGCGCTGGCGGCAGGGAATGGAGAACTCGCGGCGCGGGCCTTTTCCCGGTTGCAGCGCCTGGGAGTCAACCCCGCGGAGAACTACGTCAATCTCGCTCGCGCGGCCTACTTCCGACTTGATCTGGAAAAGGCACGGGACTACGCACAGCTCGCTCTGACCGAGTCCCCCGACAACGAAGACGCCCGGGCCTGGAGCGACGCGCTCGGACAGATTCCGGACCACGCGGCTTTTCTCGTGGACGTAGGCAGGGCGCACTGCCGCCGGGGCAGGTTCGAGAAGGGAGTGGAGCTGTTTCTGCAATCGCTTTCGGAAGCGGAGACGCTCGACGCCCATCTCTACGCGGGTCGGGCGCTGCTCGCGCTGCAACGCCCCGCGGACTCGAGGGAGCACCTGGAGAGGGCGCTGGCCCTGAAGCCCGACGATACGGGAGTGCTGAGCGACTTCGCTGCCGCTCAGTCGCTCGCCGGCCAGGATGCGGCTGCCCTTGAGACTCTCAACCGTCTTCTCACCATCGAGCCTGAGAACGCAGATGGGCTCACCGGCAAGGCACGGCTGTTGCTTCGCGCCGGGGACACCGCTGCGGCGACACCCGTCATCAGGAAGTTGACCGTGACGGCGACCGAGCGGCCCGACACGTGGCTCCTGGAGGCATGGCGGCTCAAGGCGGCCGGACGAGGGAAGCGCGCGCGGCTCGCCGCGGAACACGCCGTGGTGCTCGACACGCTCAACGCCCCGTCCTGGCTCGAGGCCGGTTCAATCTTCGGCGAACTGAGCGACACGGCACTGGCCAGCCTGTGCCGGAGCAAGGCCCTGCATCTCATCGGAGAGGACGACGCGGCTCCCCGGGCACACGTCGGCGAAACACTGCGCGATGTTGAGTCGGAGAGCCGGGAACTCGACGAGCTGGAGTTGCAGCCGGACGAGCTTGCCCGGGCATGGGGAGACCGTGCAGTCTTCTATGCCGCCCTCGGAGAGCTGCCACGAGCACTCAAGTACTCCGACCGGCTGGCCGCCGAGCTTCCTCAGCATGAGACTTCGGAAGCTGCCCTCCAGCGCGGCATCCTCCTGCTGCAACTGAACGACACCGCCGGCGCGAGAGCCGCGTTCGAACGTGCGCTGCAGCTCGACCCTTCGAGCGAGCCGGCAAGGACGGCGCTGGCTCAACTCGATGCTTCTCAGCCGGCTTCCTGAGTCCCTGCTGAACCTCTCCTCAACCGGCTCACGGCCCTGTCCATGTGCTCGCAGCACAGGGTATAATCGCCTTAGCTCCCCCGGCGGCGGTCGCGTCTCATGAGCACGGTCAAGTTCGTTCACTGCGCTGATCTGCACCTCGACACCCCGTTCAGGGGCCTCTCGGACGTCGCTCCCGACGTGGGCAGGGCGCTGAACGAGGCGACGTTCCAGTCGTGGACGAACATCGTCGACGTCGCCGTCCGTGAGGCCGTCGACTTCGTCGTCATCGCAGGCGACGTCTACGACAGCTCGGACAGGAGCCTCCGGGCGCAGTTCCGATTCCGCGATGGCCTCAAGCGGCTCTCTGACCATGGCATTCCCTCATTCGTCGCCTTCGGCAACCACGACCCGCTGAGCGGCTGGAGCAACACGCTCGACTGGCCGGAGTTGGCCCACACGTTCGGCTCGGCAGCGGTTGACAATTGTCCAGTCGCTCGCGGCGGGACGACCCTTGCCACCATCCACGGCATCAGCTACCCGAAGGAAGCGGTCACGGACAACCTGTCCCTGCGCTTCGAAAGGCCGGATGCCTCGGTTCCGTCGATTGCGGTCCTTCATGCGAACGTCGGAGGAGACACCGCGCACCTCCCCTACGCCCCGACAACGGTCGAGGAGCTGTCGTCAAAAGGATTCACCTACTGGGCGCTCGGCCATGTGCACGCCCACCGCATACTCAGAGCCGACGGACCGGCCATCGTCTACCCCGGCTGCTCGCAGAGCCGGCAGCCGAATGAGACCGGCCCGAAGGGCTGCTGCCTGGTGACCCTGGCCGACGGCAGGGCGCCTGACATTCGCTTCGTCGCCACCGACGCCGTCCGCTACCACGGCGGAACAGTCGATGTCTCCGGCTGCGCCTCCATCGACTCGGTCCGGCAGGCAATAATCGAGGAGTGCCGCACCGCCGCCGGGGCGTCGGAGAAGCGACCGCTCGTCGTCCGGCTCTCGCTGTCCGGCCGCACCACTCTGCACCGGCAACTGACACACGCTGCTGACTTCCCGCAGCTGGCGGAGGACCTCCGCGAGGAGCTTCTGGCCCTCGACCAGTGGGTCTGGCTGGAGCGGCTGTCGCCCGACACACGCGGTGCCTATGACATCAGCGTTCAGAGACAGCGCCAGGACTTCGTGGGCGATCTCATCTCCGTGTATGACAGGCTGCTGGCCGGCGGCTCCGACGAGCTTGAGCGCCTTCAGGAGGAAATCGAGTCCGACCTCTCGTCGTGGGGAGGCAGGCGCTACTTGGAGCCGCTGTCGCCAGACGTGGTCGGGGAACTAGCGGAACAAGTCATGCGGCAGACGCTGGACCGCGTCGTCGAAGAAGACTGACATGCAGCTCAGGGAGATGCGGGTTTCGGGCTTCGGTACGTTCGCTGACACGCGCGTACGCGGACTCGCGCCCGGGCTGAACGTCCTTCACGGACCGAACGAGTTCGGCAAGACTACGTTGCTTGAGTTCGTTCGACGTGTGCTCTTCGGCTTTCCCGCGAAGCGCGGCGATACGAACCAGTATCCGAGCCTTCGCGGCGGCCAGTACGGCGGACAGCTACTGTGTGAGATGCGCGACGGGCGAACACTGACCGTCTCGAGGACCAGCGGCAAGAGTGGCGGCGCGCTCTCGGTCGAGGATGAACGCGGAGCAGCGGTCAATTCGGACAGCTTCTACGCCGCGCTCGGCAACGCTTCGCCCGACCTCTACCACAACGTGTTCTCGGTCGGCCTTGACGAACTGTACAGGGTCAACGTCATCAGCCTCCCGGAGGTCAGGGACCGCGTCTACGGCGCGGGACTCGGCATGGGGGAGGTCTCCATCACGCAGCTCAAGGAGTCCTTCTCCGGAGCCGCGGAGAAGCTGTTCAAGCCCCGCGGCAGCACGCAGCGGATGAACGCCATCGCGGGCAGCCTCAACCTGCTGGAGCGACAGATACGCGACAGGGTGGGGCAGCTTGGCCGGTATGACGAGAAGACGAGAGAACGCGACCGCCTCGCAGCCGAGAGCGGGCAACTGCGGGAGCAACAGCGCACTCTGCAAGCCGCGCAGCGCTCCCTGGGGAATCAGAAGAGCCTCTACGCGACGTTCGCCGGACTGCGCGCGGCGGAGGAAGAGCTGGCGGCTCTCGCGGGCGTGCCGGATGTCCCGGACGAGACTATGGGTGAGATGGCCGATCGGCGACAGTCCATCGCTTCGCTGGAGGAGAGACTGCGTGAGACGCAGACAAGGCTCTCGGCGAGACGGACTGAGTACGCGAAGCTCAACTTCGACCCCGCGCTGCTGGAGCACGCAAAGCACATCAAGGACCTCTCGCGCAGCCTCACGCAGTACCGCGACGCCCGGCGGGACCTGCCCCTCCGCAACCGGGAACAGGAGCTGGCGCTGGAGCAGCTCCACCGGGGCATCAGGGAACTTGGCGAAGGGTGGAATACAGAGCGGGTGAGGTCGTTCGCCCTCACCACGGAACAGAGCGTCACCCTCCGCGGGCGCCAGGATAGCCTGCAAGCCCGCGAAAAGGCCGCGGAGAAGGCGGCAGACAGGCTGGATGACTACCGGGCTCAGGCCCGCGCATCGCGTGCCAGGCCGGCCCTTCCAACCGTCTACCGCATCGTCGGTCTCGCCATCCTCGGGCTCGGCGTCGCAGGCTGTGTGTACTCGGCCCTCAACGGGTATGTGCTGCCGGCAGTCGTCTCCGGTGTCGTCGCTGCGCTGGGTCTCGTTGTCGCCCTTTCCCTCGGCTCGTCGTCCGGACCGCTGCGGGACAGGGCCGTCGAGGAGCTTGAGAGGGAGCGGCAGGAGGCCGCAGGACTGCTTGACGAGGAGCGCACTGCCTGGGCTGCCTTCCTGAAGTCGCTGGGGTTTGCGCCGTCGCTCACCTCCGCGGCGGTCGGTGAACAGCTTCAATCCCTGCGGGCCTTGCAGTCGAGCCTGAGGACAGTCGACGAGAGAGAAGCCCGCATCGAGGGCATGAAGGCGACCGTGAAGGCGACCGATGCCCTGTTCGCACAGGTCGCGGCCGCCCTTGCGGAGCCCGTGCCGGCGACCGACGTCGCCGCCGGCATCGAGGCCATGGATGCGCGACTGGACAACGCTCAGGAGCTTGGCGCCAGGAAGGACACTCTCCGCGGTGAGTTGACGCAGCTGGACGAGAACGCCACGCTGCTTGCCGCCGACCTGGCGAAGGCACGGTCGGACTTCGGCGCTCTTCTGTCCGGCTTCGGCGTGAGCACCTTCGAGGAGTTCACTGCTCTCCACAAGCGCTCCGCCAGGGCTCGCACGTTGCGAGCCGGGATTGCGGAGAGCCGGCTCGCCATCCAGTCGGCGGCCGGCGTTGGTGCGGCGTATGACGCCTTCGTGGCCACCCTGGGAGCGACCAGTCCCGAGGATATCGCGGCGCGCCTCGACGTTGTCGACAAAGAGCTTGCCGATGTTGAGTCCACGCTGACTTCGACGAACCAGCGCATCGGCGGCCTGAACGTGGAACTGAACAACCTCGTTTCGAGCGAAGAGCTCCTCGACTGGGAAGCCGACGCAGAGAAGCTGAAGCAGCAGCTCCGGGACGCTCACCGAGAATGGCTTCGTTCCCGGCTCGGTCTGCGAGCCGTCGAGCTGGCCGTCTCGAAGTACGAGACCACTCGCCAGCCCGCCGTCGTACGGGAGGCGCAGTCGGCATTCGCCCTCATGACGGGCGGGAGGTACACGACGCTGCTCAACCCCCTCGGCAGCAGCAACCTTCACGTCCGTGACGCCGCCGGGACCGAGAAATGCGAGACCGATGAGCTCAGTCGCGGCACCCGCGAACAGCTCTACCTCGCCATGCGCCTCGGGCTCATCGCCCAGTACGAGCAGAACGCTGAGCCGCTGCCCGTCATCATGGACGACATCCTCGTCAACTTCGACGATGCGCGCGGCCCCCTCGCCGTTAAGGCGCTCGCCGCGTTCGCGAAGAGCCGGCAGGTCATCGTCATGACCTGCCACGACTCAACCCGCCGCCTCTACCTCGATGCCGGCGCTCGAGAGGTCGTCGTCGAGAACAGCACGATGTTGCTCTAGCAGCTCGACGGCTCGACGGCGCGACGGTCTCGAAGACAGGTAGACGACTTCAACGCCAACCGCGCTACGGGAGCATCTTCTGCGCCAGCATGTCCCACTTCTCGTCCATGACCGCCCTCACCACCACGTTGTTCTGGACCGTTATGTGCGCCTCGTGCGGCGTGATGACCTGAGCCAGCACCTGGCCGGTACGGTCGCCGTAGCCCGCCTGCCGGCTATCGAAGCGGAAGACCAGAACCCAGGCGTTCGCTGCCCCCGGGCGGAGCGTCTCCGCAAGCTCGACTGTCTCCGGGATACCATCGAAGACGAACGTCGGGCAACTGCGCACGAATCCTTCCGCGATGAACCGTGCGCTTGTCTCAGTGATGATCTGGGCTTGCGTCATCATGTCCCACTGTTCGTCCATCACTGCGCTTGTCACCTGCATATTCTGAACGGAGACGACCGCGAAGTGCGGTGTGATGACTTCGGCGAGCATCTGCCCCGTTCGGTCACCGTAGCCGGCGTGTGCGCTGACAAACTCGAACAGGAAGGACCAGCAGTAGGCACACTCGTCCTTTCGCGAACCAGCCTGTCTCAGTGAGCCGTCGATGCCATCGAACCGGTACGTCGGCGACGCCACTACGTACCCCGCGGCAAGCTCGAGCGCCAGGCCTTCGCTCATCTTCTGGTACGGGGTTTCTTCCTCCACACGGCCGCCTTTCCCTGCCACGTACCCTTCCCAGTACCACCCCAGCGTCCCGTTCTTCAACGTTATGGCGTATTGCAGGTACTCCGGGGCAACAACAGCCCACGATACCAGGGCGTCCCAGTCGCCCGAGTAGATACGCTTCTCCGCGGCGCCAACCAGCGGCTCTCCCCCGGGGCCAACCACATCCACATCCTCGGCGGCCCATTTCAACCCGGTTGCCGGCGCATCGCTCGGGTACGTATCCCGCAGCCAGGAAAGCGCAACGTCGAAAGCCTCCTCAGGACCGAGCAGTGCGTCGGGAGACTGATTGCCTCCACCGGGCGCACAGCCTCCGGCAGCGAGCGCAACCGCACCAACGAGAGCA
>JALNYR010000090.1 GCA_023229725.1 Dehalococcoidia bacterium
GTGAGCGCCGGGCCGAGTATCCCTCCGCACGTCGCCACGAAATCCGGCACGTAGAGCACTCCTCGTCCCGTAAGCATGCCTTCGCCGCCCGGCTTCAGGGGGACGCGGGCGCCCGGTATCAGCACCCGGCAACGCAGGCGCGCCGCCGTTGCGAGGTCGATGCCCCCCGGGAGCGCGCAGGGACAGAACAGGTCCACAGACAGCGACCTGGCCTCGGCCGCGGCGATGCGGTCCGCCTCAGTGTACTTGCGTACGAAAGAGACACCAAGGTCGTGCGACAGCGGCAACAGCGCCGGCACGTCGAGGCCGTCCGCATCGAACAGCGCTCCTTCATTGGTCGACACGGCCACGACTTTCACGCCCCGCTCGTGCAGCTCGAGGGCGGCTGCGCCACCCACCTTGCCGAAACCCTCGATGGCGGCGGTGGCTTTCGAGGGACGTATGCCCGCCGCATGCAATGCCGAAACCGCCGAGAGCGCGACCGTGAGACCGGCGAATGCCCCTGATTCATCCCGCAACGCACGGCGCGGCACGCTCACTCCCTGCGTCGACAGCAGCCAGCGGATGTCTCCGTCCTCGAGCCCGATCTCGGCCGTGGGGCCAAAGCGCCCGCCGGACAGCACCGGGCCGGCTGCCTGCCCGAATGCGCCAAGCAGCTGTCGCGCTTGAGATGGCGTTGCGCGTGGAGGAGCCTTGATGAACGCGGCCGCGCCGCCCAGAGCCATGCCCAGCAGGCCGTGCGAGAGGGTCCTTGAACGAGCCGCGCGCTCGAGAAAAGCGCCGTCGCAGCTTCCAACGAGACTCAACCCGCCACTGCTGCGGCCGGACACCGCACTGTCAATGCTGATGGAGGCCTCGAACCCGGCGCCCTCCCCACCCTGCGCCACGAAGTGCAGCGTGCAAGGGGGTACAGGGTACACGGCAGTCCTCCATGCGCATACCGTACACCCGCCCGCGGACAGAGGCAATACCTGGCGAACAGCAATCCACGATAGCTACGGTCGACAGGCTCCGAACCCGTTCTCAGCGGCGCATCAGCCGCTTGATTCCCGGCAGCGGGAGCGGCTGTCTGGCAGCGCGGCTGTCCTGCACCAGCGCGGGCGGACCTCCCGCCCGAAGAGTCTCACCTTCAGCAGCTGCGCTGTCTCCTGCCCCGGTGCGCTCCCACCCGCGCGAGAGTGCAGCGATGATGTCCTTTCCCAGCCTGGTGCGAAACACCCGGCCGGTGGACGAGGTGAAGTAGGCGTACTGCACATCGTCCGGCACACAGCCCCACACCTCGAGCCTGCTCAGCAACTGCTCAACCGACACGGTCTTGACAACCGGTCTCTGCAGGCCAAGCTCCATGGGCAGGTCGGCCACCTGTGAACGAGGCAGCAGCACCCGGTGTCCCGTGCTCAACACGAGACCGCAGCTCACAAGGGTCACCGGCTGACCGTGCACGTTCGATGCCTCCAGCACCAGCTCGGCATCCTTCGCGTCGCGGTCCTCAGCGACAGACAGGCCCACGCCCACCGTCACCTTGACGAGCGGTCGCTCCCAGTACCGTCGGATGAGCTCGATGCCGAGGATGACGACGCCTGCGGCTGCGCCGCCCCCGAATGCGGCGAAGAATACTCCTTGGTCTATCTGCATCCTGCCTCCACGCACAGGTCGAGCAGCGAGGCGGGAATCCACCCCCTGCAGCTTGATGATACACCCTCGCGGAGGCGCAGGGGATAGTGGCGTGTCGCCGGCCCTCCCGTCGGCGCCGTGCGATGACTCGCCGTCCGGGCTGCCTTACGCCGGGCGGCGCCATACCCGTGCCGCCATGACTTGCATACACCCGACTCTACTCGTCAGTCCCAGGACTATGCTCCTTGGGCGCTCGTGATGCCCGTCCGCGTCTGACCGGCCACAGGACTCTGGTCGCGCCAGCGGGTATCCGACGCCCCCTGAAGCTGCTCTCCACACACCCATCCGTTCGTGGCTACCGCACTGCGTCCACCGAAGGTACTGGGCCACCCGTACGGCGACGACTATGCGCCGTGAATAGGGACCGCAGTGTCATGTGCGGACAGGTGCCCGAACGTAGAGTTGGCTCGTGCTAAGAAAGATGATGTTGACGCTCCTGGTGGTGGCAGCCCTTGCGGGCTTCGCCGCGGGAACGGGCCTTCTCTCCTCAAGCAGCGCACGCGTCATCGCATCTGACAACAGCGCCACGGTCGTCTCGACCGCGGACATGGCCCGGGAACCGGTCGCCTCCGCCGTCGAGCCCGCCTCCACTGACTCCGCGGTAGTCCCGCAGACGACCAGCGGTCGGTGGGGAGTCGACAGGGTCAACGCCGCCGAGGCCATCCAGGTTGCCGGCACTCTCTCCACGGTGCTGGTGGCGGTCATCGACACCGGCATCGACGGGTCTCACGCTGCCCTTCAGGGCAAGGTCATCGACAGCATCGACTTCACCGGCAGCGGCACCACCGCTGACGAGAACGGCCACGGGACGCACATGGCCGGCACCATCGCCGCCATCGCCCCCAACGTCACCTTCCTCAACGTGAAGGCCGCCGACGAGCGCGGTCGCTGCGACACCGACACCGTCGCCACGGCCATCCGCTGGGCCGCCGACAACGGCGCGCAGGTCATCAACCTCAGCCTCGAGGTCGCCGCCTCGACCGACCTTCAGAACGCAATCAGCTACGCCTGGCGGATGGGCGCGGTCATCGTCGCCGCCGCCGGCAACAGCGGTACGACGCTCGCCGCCTACCCTGCCGCCTACACCGAGACCATCGCAGTCGCCGGCACCAACCAGGACAACGGTCTCGCGGTCCTGTCGAATCACGGTGACTGGGTTGACATCGCCGCACCCGGACAGAAGATCCAGGGCGAGTTCCCGGGCGGAGAGCTCGGCTACGAGACCGGCACCTCTCCCGCCGCCGCCCACGTCTCCGGCGTCGCCGCTCTGCTCTGCAGCCTCGCCGAGGATGGCTCGGGCGACGGCCTCACCAACGACGAGGTCCGCCTTGCCCTCGAGACCTCCGCGATGCCCCTCGGCGCCTCGGGCACGGGTTCCGGCCTGGTCGATGCCCTCGCCGCAGTCCAGGCACTGGCCGTCTAGACTCCCCCTGGGGCTCCCGCAGAAGCGTCACCCCTCTTGACGGGCCTCATCCGGCCCGCGCATCATGGTGGCTGCCACGCGTCGGTGCGACCGCTGTTGCTCCCCCCGGCGGCACTATCACTCAAGCGCAGGACGGAAGTCTTCGCTTCGTCTTCAGGTGGCAGCCGGGGTGTTGCGCATGGGACAGTTGGCCGCTCTGCTGGCACAGGCGAAGCGTATCCTGCTGCCGGCAGGCATCGCACTTCGCAGCATCTGGTCGCACTGCCAGACAGGCCGGGGTTTCGCCATCATGGTCTGGGCAACGTGTGTCCTTGCCGCCTTCCATTCCGCGGGGCAGGCATCCGTGCCGACTGGCTCGCCGGTCACCCAGGGATTCTTCACGCCGCCTGTGTTCGACGGGACCGCCGGCGCTCCTCCGCTGCCTGCCGGTCAGGTCGGCTCCCCGGTCTCTCCTGGTACGTCTCACGACACACTTGCGGTCTGCGATGCCGACCGTGAGATAGTACGCGGCTGCTGGGGCGCATCCCTGATGCAGGTGACGGAAGCATGGCACGTCACGCATTCTCCGGACACCGTCCTCGTCGCCGTGCTCGACACAGGCATAGACACCGATGGGACAGGCCTTGCTGCCCGGATTGAGGACAGCGTGTCGCTGGTGCACGCCTCGGGAATCGGGGACGTGCTTGGCCACGGCACGCATGTCGCCGGCACGATTGCCGCCATCGCGCCCAACAGCAGACTCCTCAATGTGAAGGTGGCGGATGACCACGGTTTCTGCGAGTCCAGATGCGTAGCTGAGGGCATCCTCCTGGCAGCGAACAGGGGGGCGGTCGTCATCAACCTCAGCCTGGAGGTCGACCCCTCGCCGGAACTCGAGGCCGCCGTGGCATACGCGTGGGAGAGAGGGGCGGTGGTGGTCGCCGCCGCCGGCATGCCACGTTCGACGGGATCTGCAGTCCGGCATGCCGGCGAGACCTCACCCGTCCCCGACAGTCCGTGCCGACCCGCGTTGAGTCCGCCGGTCTACCCTGCCTTCTACGAGAGTGTCATCGCTGTGACAGGCGTCAGCGAGAGCGGCGACCTCGCGCCGGTGTCAAATCGCGCTCCGTGGGTGGATGTCGCTGCCCCGGGCGTCTGCACGTTTTCGGCCACGCCCGGTGGTGGACACGGGTACCTGACAGGCACCTCCACCGCTGCGGCGCACGTTTCCGGCCTCGCTGCACTCCTGTGCGGACTGGCTGAGGACAGGAACGGCAACGGAATGGTGAACGATGAGGTCCGATTCGCCATGGAGTCCACGGCCATCCCGATGGACCTGGAAGGCACCGGAAGCGGCATCGTCAACGTCCTGGCTGCGGTCACTTCACTGTCGAGGCAGGTCGACCCTCTATCACTGCCTCCGCCCGGAGAGTGAGGTTCGCCGTCGTACGGCCCTCAGCAGGCACTTCGGGTCGACCGTGTTTCGTGAGGCAATGTCCCCTCGGCGGACATCGCCGCCGGCGTCTGCGCATCGTCGCGCACAGATGGTCCCGGGCAGATTGAAGCCCATGCGGGCTGTTGATACTCCTGTTGATAACCACGGCTTGCGCGCTACGTGGAAGCTGCCCTCACGTGATGATGAACCTGTTGATAACTCTCCACGCAGACAGCGCCACCGACTCGTATGACGTGAACGGTCCCGGTCCTTGCGCACTGCGTGCGTCCACGCTACTATCGCGGCGTGAGACGGCACCGGCTCATAGCCTTCTTCCTCATCACGTTTGGTCTCTCCTGGGGCATCCCCGGGTTCGCGCTGCTTCTGTCCATCGTGACCGGCGCGTTCGAGGTATCGCTGGGACGGCTCTCGCCGCTTTCCTGCCTCTTCTTCTGGGGACCGGCCCTCTCCGCCGGGTCCGTCGTCCTCTTCACGCAGGGCCGGAGGGGACTCGTGGCCTATCTGCACCGCCTTACTGAGATACGATTCGCGTGGCGGTGGTGGGCCTCCGTCCTCATCGGCGTGCCGCTCCTCAAGCTACTGGCCTTCGCCATCGCGCAGGACACCGACCAGTCGTGGACACTGGTGACGGCACTTCCGGCTGACGTTCTGCTCACCGCTACCGCACTCTCCGCGCTCGAGGTACCCGTCAGCGAGTTCGGCTGGCGGGGTTTCGCGCTGCCGCTGCTGCAGCGTCACGTGAACGGTCTCCTCGCATCTGTCTTCCTTGGCGCGGTCTGGTCGCTCTGGTACGTCCCGTGGCTCCTCCCCGGAGCCGTCATGACGTGGTCGCCGGCGGGCGACAGCATCCCATCCTTCGTCCGCTTCTTCGCCGGCAGCATCGCGCTCAGCATCACGACAACCGTCCTCTTCAACGGTGGCCGCGGCAGCGTGCCGCTCGTCATCCTCTTCCAGTGGCTCAGCAACCTGCCGCGAGCCTGGGAGCTGGACACAGCCATCTCGTACATCGACACGGTCATCGCACTCACAACGGCGGTCGTGCTCATCTTCGTCGTGCGCCGCCGCTACCTGTGGCACACCGGCCTCGTCACTGACGTCACGCCGGGCGTGCCCGACCCGCCCGGGGCTTCGTGACTGCGGCGATGCCGGTGGACGCGCCGACGGGCCACGCCAGTGCGTCCCATCACAACGCACGGAGGCCGCCATGCGTCCCAACGCGATTCCTGCCGAAGTTGCATGCCGCGCGCTCTCAGCACCGTGTTGACAGAGGCACTGTGCGCTGTTACGTTGCCGGCAGGAGGGCTCTGGTGTCGCCTCCGGCATCCCCGCCGGTGGACCCGATACCGGCACCAGACCCTGCTACTCAACTGTCTCTGTTTCGAAGCCGGGCTGTCGCGGGCGTACACCGCAGCGGCCCGGCAACCCTTATATCACCAGGCACACACGATCGTTTGATGCCGCCTGCGACGTTGTCGCGCCCTCGCGGTCGTGATAGAGTGGCGCTGCTCACATACGACTCACACAAGGAGGACCACGTGAAACGAGAAGCTGTCAACATCCCCGGCGCCGCGAAGCCGGTCGGACCATTCTCCCCGGCCATCAAGGCGGCGGGATTCGTGTTCGTCTCGGGCCAGCTGCCGCTCGCCGGCGGTTCCATGCCGGAAGGCATAGTGGCACAGACTCGTCAGAGCCTGGAGAACGTGAAAGCCGTCCTTGAGGCAGCGGGTACGGGGCTCGGCAACGTGGTCAAGTGCACCGTCTTCATCAAGAACATGGACGACTTCGCGAAGATGAACGAGGTGTACGCGGGCTTCTTCCCCCAGACTCCGCCGGCTCGCTCCACCGTCGAGGTCGCGCGCCTGGCGAAGAACGCGCTCATCGAGATAGAGGCCATCGCCCTCGCCTGAGTCGGGGACTAGTCTCGCAGCGTGCCGCCGACGCCCACGCCGATGCCGATGCCGAGAGGAACCGCAACCTCTTCGAGCACCTTCGTCACTGCTGCCTTGAGTGATTTCTTCTGCACGCTCGATATCTGGTAGCGGGTCTTGACGAGCCGGGCGATGGCTGCCGCAAGGTCCATCTGCAAATCGATGCGCTCGGGTGACTTCTCCGCCATCTCGCGCAGGCGGAGGCGGAGGAGCGCTATCTCATCGTCCACTCCCTCCACTTCCGAGGCCTCCTGGAGGTGGAGCTTCTCCGCCTCGCCGAGCGCGCGGGAGTAGAAGCCGGCATTCAGTTCCGGCGAGGTCTTCTTACTTCGTCGAGTGGCCACGGTCCGGGTCCTCCCTTTGCTCACGCGCACCGGCCGTCCCGGTGCGCCGTGCCGACGATGCCCCACGACGTCCCGACCGGGCGTCCGCGCCGAGCCGCGCCTTCACCGCACCGTAGACGAGCCGGTGCGCCGCGAGTTCGTACTCGCCGGCCCCGATGAGTTCGTGCAGGGACTTCCTCACTGCCGGCCTCCTGCGAGACTGTCGCGGTACGCGCTCAGCCGAACGACCGGCGCTTCATTCTGTAAGTATCGAGTTATCATATCGTTAGTATATCACACGGGCTGGACCAGCCGTGTGAGCGCTTGCGTTTCCAGCCCGTCCGTGTCAGCCTTTGCCTGGCGAGGACATCGGTGGCCCCGCCACCGGTGACACGATGGCAGTGACCATACGAGACAGCGCCGGACGCGACCGGGCCGACATCCTGGCCCTCCTCTCGTCAGGCGGGCTGCCCGTCAGCGACGTGGACAGCTCCGGCACGCTCCGCTTCCTTGTGGCCGAGATGGACGGTGCTGTCGTCGGCTGCATCGGACGCGAGGTCCACGGCCCGCACGCGCTTCTGCGCTCCTTCGCGGTTGCCGCCGACCTTCGCAACAGCGGTGTCGGCAGCACCCTGTTTCGCGAGGCGGAGAGCCGCTGCCGCTCCGAAGGCGTCCGGGAAGTCTACCTGTTCACCACGACCGCCGAAGCGTTCTTCTCCCGCCGGGGCTTTGCGCGCCTCGACCGGAAGCTTGCTCCGGCAGCCATCCAGTCCACGAGCGAGTTCACCTCGACCTGCCCGGTGTCCGCCGCATTCATGGCGAAGCGCCTCTGAACGGACGCGCGCCGATATGCGGCCGGCGACGGGTGTGTCTCGCGGTGGTACCATAGGTGCGGTTGGGGGGAAAGAGCATGGCATCCATGGGTGCGCTTGCGACCGGTGGTCTTGTGGCCGCGGGGGCTGTTGTCTTCGGGCTTCTCGCGGCAGGCGTATACGACCGCGTGACCGCCCTGAGTTGGGCGAACACGCCGTTTCCCCGGGGCCGCCTCATACAGGCGGATGGAAACCGCCTCTTCGTGCGCGTGGAAGGCCAGGGAGAACCGGTGGTCGTCATCGAGACGGCGCTCGGCAGTCCCTCCGCCGAGTGGTGGCCCATCCAGGACGAGCTGGCGAAAACAACCACCGTCGTCACCTACGACCGGGCTGGCTACGGCTGGAGCCGGCCCGGCGCCTTCCCTCGTTCCAGCTTCCGGATCGTGTCTGAGCTTCACTCCATGCTCGAACACGCGGAACTGCGCGGCCCCTACGTTGTTGTCGGACACGCGCAGGGTGGGCTCTACGCGCAGCTCTTCGGCAGGCTGCATCCTGACGAGGTCGCCGGCGCGCTGTTCCTGGACCCCGTGTCTCCGGACAACCAGCGGTTCAAGGCGGAACTCAAGCCGGACGCCTACCTCCTGAGCGGAGTCGACAAAGCTGCGGCACTCAACTCATACAGCACGCTGCACCGCCTGGGCCTCATCCGCCCGTTGCGGACCCTCATCCAGAGGAAGCTGCTCTTCCACCAGTGGCGGCTGTCGCCGACGATTCGCGAGGTCATCTGGCAGCACTACGCCCTGAGCAAGGCGCACAAGGCGATGTTGAGCGAGTGCGAGCAGAACACGACCCCCGCCAACAGCTCCGACGTACGCGCGGCCGGTGACTTTCCGCATGTGCCTGTCAGAGTCCTCTACCACTCTCCTCGGCGCATGGTACGCGAGATGACCATGTTGAACGGTCTCCAGAGGGAGGACGCAGAAGAGGTGGAAGACACCTGGCAACAGCTCGTCCGCGCCTACCTGAAGTTGTCGCCGCACGGCCAGTGGATTGTGGCGACGGAAAGCGGCCACTACATACACCTGGACCAGCCGGACCTCGTCATCAGAGAGGTGCTGGGTCTCGTCGATTCGGTCCGCCAGGCTCGAACGGAGCAGAACCCGACCCGGACATAGTGCGCCCCCCGCCACCCTCCGTGTGCCCGCCGGCGGCTGTCTCCCTGTGCGGTTGTTTCTCTTGCGAAGCCGCACGACCAGTGCTATCGTTGCCTCCCGTGCGGTTGCCGTGGGAGGAGTTGGAGCCGGCGTCCAGGAGCACGACCGAGCGGCAGCGCCGCGCCGTGCTGCGCCTTGAGCGCCTGACCGACTGTGTCTTCTCGGCGACCGTGATGGTCATCGTCATCCTGCCGGCCATCCCACACCTTCTGAATGCCGCTGACAGCCCCCTCTCCTGGCAGTCGCTGCTTCAGATGTACCCGACCCTTCTGCTGCACGTGCTGTCCGTCTTCATCCTCTTCGTCCTCTTGATCCTGCACCACTACGAGTTCCACTACCTGACCCGCGACAGCGGCGCACTCGCGTGGCTGAACGCGCTGCTGCTACTCTGCGTTGCGGTCACGCCCGTCACTACCTCGCTGCTGAACGGCTTCGCCTCGGACGGCGCGGCCGTGCTGCTCTACGAAGTCGACGTTCTGGCGATGGTGCTCCTGCTCGTCTTCATCTGGCGCCACGCGGCGGGCGCCGGCCTGCTGTTCGGCAGCGACATACCCTCGCGCACCGTTGAGCGCATGCGCCTGGTGTTGCGCGCCGGCGCAGTCCTCCTGCTTCTCATCGCCGTCCTGGCGCCGTTCGTTCCGAACCTGAGCCTCGCTCTCACCGCCGCGCTCTTCATCCTCTACGCCGTCATCACCGCGCGCGGCGGCTACGCGCTCGAGCTGCGCCGGGGCAAGCCTGCTTCTCAGGACAACTGACCCGCCGGCACGGCCTTCGCTCAGCTCCCTCCGCCTGCCCGGTCAAGGGCCTCTCGCAGCCCGGACACGAAGCGCCCCACGACGGCCGGCGACGATTCCGACTCCATCCGCTTCACGATGCTGCTGCCGACGATGACGCCGTCCGCGAACCGCGCTACCTGGCCTGCCTGTGCCGCGGTGGAGACGCCGAATCCGACGCACAGCGGCAGCCGGGCAACCGACCGGACGCGGCGCACGAACGCCTCCAGTCCCTCCGGCAACGTTGTCCGCGCCCCCGTCACGCCCGCCACGGAGACGAGGTAGATGAACCCGGAAGACCGCCCGGCCACGAGTCGGACGCGCTCGTCCGTGCTCGTAGGCGCCAGCAGGTAGATGCAGTCAATCTCCTTCGAGCGCGC
>JALNYR010000091.1 GCA_023229725.1 Dehalococcoidia bacterium
TCCAGACCATCACGTTTCCGCGCGTTCCGGTGGTTGCCCGCGTCCAACCAATCGTGAACACCGAGTCGCTCGGCGCCACGCCGCTCGGTCCCGCCATCCACTTCCTCGACGGCGAGGGGCACTCCGTCATGCTCGGGTTCTCAGATGCAATCGAAGAGGAGCAAGCGGCCGTGTGCAGTGAGTGTGGTCAAGTGGCCGTCATGCAGCCGGCACCGCTGTACCGCTGGTCGGAGCACTCCATCGATGTGGCGAAGTACTGGCAGGAGGCAGGCTGGGAGATTCCGGATGAGGTCACGGTGGTGGTCGTGCTGTCGGCACATGCCGACTATCCCGGCTACTACACCTTTCACGTGGGGAGCGTGACGTGTGACTCGCCGGCCTGACGGCGACTGACGACCGGACGGCACGTGCCAATCGAAGCGGAATGAGGAGGAGGCGCTCCTTCCGCTACTGTCGCAGGTGGCCCAGTCGCGCCCCTGTTATCTCCTCGACCTCATCCTTGTTCTGGCAGAACTCGAGCAGCGTGTCGGCGTCGATGACGCCGGTGACGTAGAGCTTCGCCAGCGACTGGTCCATGGTCATCATCCCCAGCTTCGTGCTCGTGCGGATGACGTTGTGCAGCTGGTGTATCTTCCCTTCACGCACCAAGTTCTTCACCGCGGGCGTGCCAAGCATTATCTCCACGGCAGCGATGCGACCCTTGCCGCCGGCGCGGGGCACCAGCGTCTGGCCCAGCACCGCGATGAGCGTCGCGGCCAGTCGAATCTGCGCCAGGTAGCGCTGTTCCGGCGGGAAGAGTCCGACCACGCGGTCGATGGCTTCAGGCGCGCCGGTCGCGTGACCGGTGGTGAGCACCAGGTGGCCGGTCTCAGCCACCGTGATGGCGGCCGCGGCGGTCTCGACATCCCGCATCTCTCCCACAAGGATGACGTCCGGGTCCTGTCTGAGCACGTGCTTCAGCGCCGCGGCAAACGAAAGCGTATCGGTCCCGAGTTCCCGCTGGGTGATGGCCGACTTGATGTTCGCGTGTGTGTACTCAATCGGGTCTTCGATGGTCACGACATGGCAGGTGCGGTGGTGGTTGATGTGGTTTATCATCGTGGCCAGCGACGTGGTCTTGCCGCTGCCCGTGGGGCCCGACGCGATGACCAGGCCGTGCTGCTTCTCGGCCAGCTCCTTGTAGACCTCGGGCAGCTGGAGGCTGTCGACCGTCGGTATCTCCACGGGAAGGAGCCGGATGGCGAAGCTGATGTCGCCTCTCTGACGCGCCGCGTTGCAGCGCAGCCTGCCTACGTCCGGCAGCGCCATGCCGAAGTCCAGCTCGAGGTTTGAGGCGAACTCCGTCTGTTGCTGCGAGGAGGTCATGCGCTGGAACGCATCCTGGACGTCTTCCGAAGTCAACGGGTGGGCGCCGTCCAGCACCTGCAGGGAGCCGTCGATACGCGCCATCGGCGGTGAGCCGACGACCATGTGCAGGTCGGACGCGTCGCGCGCCTTGGCGGTGCGCAGCAACTCGAAGATGTCAAGCACGGCACGCGTATAGTAGGCTGAAGCGGACGCGGACGCAAACGCTGACGGCGGCCGGCGGGGACGCACCCCACGTTACTTGTAGAGTGTGAAGGAGAAGCCGGTCTGGACGTCGTCCACCCAGGTGCCGATGACGACCACCTCGGTGAACCTGCCGCTCGACCGGAGCTGCCGCGCGTAGTCGAACACGGCTTTCTCGGTGCTGCCCCAACCGGTCACGTCAACAACTGAACCTGAGTGGTCTATGCTGTCGAGGTCGATTCCCGCCGGCGTCTTGTGCACCTCGCCGAGGTCGCCGTTTATCTCGTCGTTGCCGGTCTGGTGGCTGCGCAGGTGCAGGTCGAGCACCTTGGCCTGCGCCTCGCTCGCCGTGACTTGCGCCGTGAGACTGTCACGTTCCTTCTCGGCGGCTTGGCGTTTCCCGGATATCTCCGCGCCGAGGCGCACGGCAAGTTCGCTCTTTGCCGTGGACGTGTCGCGAAGCGCGGCTGTGAAGCCGCGAGTTGACATAACCATGTAACCCGCGGCCAGCAGCGCAATGATGGCGGCGATGAGGAACGGGAAGTACAGAAGCTTGCCGATGGGCGTCGGCTTGGGGCGGAGCGACTGCGGAAGAGCGTTGAAGTTGATGCGCAGGTAGGCCGTCGCCGCCTTGCCCGCGGTCTCCTTCAGCGCGAGGCCGACCAGGGTTGAGTACAGGTGGGCGGAGAAGCCCTCGGGGCTTTCGAGCGGCATCGGGATAATCTCGATGCGGCGCTCCGCTCGGCCGAGCAGGTCCTTCCACGATTCGGGATGGTCTCCCAGCTCGCCCGACAGGAGTATCGGTATCTCGTCGGAAATGAGGTGGTCCGCGTGGCTTGAGTTGTAGAACGTGACCGCACGCTGCAGCTCCTGCCGCACGGTGTTCAGCTTCTCTGTCCAGCTGCCCTTCCGTGACACCGGCACGCTGCGGATGACCTCCGGCACGCCATCCATCTTGACGACGATGTCCAGGCTGCTCGACTGCAGGTCGGCGACCAGCGCGTTGCCCTCGGCCGTGGCGCGCGCCAGGGCGAGGGGAGCGATGTCCATCAGGTATGGATCGAGGTTGGCCTGCCGCAATGTCCTGATAAGGGCGTCGACGGTGAGTCGCGCGGCGGCTGCCACGTACACCAGCGTCTCGCCCGGCTTGCCGGGGAGGGCCTGCCACGACGTGTAGAGCCGGTCGAGCGGCACGCCGAAGGCACGGCTTGCTTCACGCGCCACCGCCTCCGGCAGAATCTCGGCCGGCAGCTCCGGCAGCGTCAGAAAGCGGTACATGCAGTTGATGCCGCTGATGCCTGCGATAACCCGGCGCGAGCCGGGGGCCTTCGACGCCCAGAGTTCGCGGATCCGCGTGGCTACCTGCGCCTCATCCAGGATGAGGCCGTCCCGCACGAGCCCCTCTTCCAGCGGTTCCAGCACCCACTGGCGTGGCCGCCTGCCGCCCACGCTCAAGACGCGGATGGCGGAGTCATCGATGTAGATGGCGACTGCGTCTCTGGCCATGTATCAGGCCGCTCCCTGCGGCACGTAGTAGACGCGGTACCGGAAGGACAGTTTCGTAACGGCATCGCTGGTGCCTTCCTCCGGCGGGCGGGGGATGTCCAGGCTCAGCGACTCTATGGCGCCGGCCTGGAAGGCGCTGCTGACCTTCTGGACGAAGTTCAGCAACTGCGGCGGAACCGCCGCCTCGGCTTCCACGCTGACGGCGTAGCTCTCCATCGCGAGAGTGCCCACCGCTTCGTTTGTCGGCCCGGCCACCGCCATTGACGTGATGGTGACGTTCGACTCGTCTGCCGCCTGGTAAAGGCGCTCACCTATCTCGATGGAGTGCGCGTACGAGCGGTACTTCGACGTGAGCGACGCGGCAGTGAGCTGGGCGCTCTCGTTCTTGTCTTTCAGGGCGGCTATCTCGGCGTCGAGCTTGGAGAGGTCGACGGCGCGGAACGCCGCGATGGTCTTGTCCGACTGGGCGATGGCGGTGAGGAGTTCGGCCTGTTCAGCCTTCTGGCGGTTGTAGTATGTGAAGCCGGCGCCGAGCAGCGCCACAACAACGACCACGGTCAGTATCCAGCGGGCCTTCAGACCGGGTGTCGGCAATCGTGCCATCTCTTAGTCCACGTTCCTTCGTACGGATTCAGTGTAGACGCGAGTGCGGGGCAAGTCAAGAGAGAGCACGCGACACGGTGCCGTGCCCGAACGGACATCACCCCGATACCAGGAAGCTGATGGTTCCGCCGGACGTCACGTCACTGCGGAATGACAGGATGATGTAGACGAGGTTGAATCCATCGCTCACCGTCGGCAGGTCGACGTCCGCCGACGTGTCTCCCGTTTCGAGGATGCCGTCGTCCCACTCAACGACGAACGTGTCGATGTCGACGCCGGCCACCGTCATGTCCGGCGATGCTGAGTTCCACACATTGTTCGCGGGGCTGGCGGAGTTGGAGAGGCTGTGGCCATTCAACTGCGCTCTGTCCCCGGTGATGGAGTTGTCGCCCTCGCCCACGAACACCGTCATCTTCGCCGCGATGGTCTCGTCCTCTATCGGGTCCGGCACGAGGAAGCCGGCGATGCGCCCGCCGTCCTCGCCGTCTCCGTCGAAGTCGGGATTGGGATTGCCAGACGTTGCCCAGGCCTCGGTGAAATCGAAGTCCGGGTCCTGTATGTCGAAGAGGTAGAGCTGGTGTCCCTGCGTCTCGGGGCTCGTGTAGATGACGACCAGGGACCAGCCGGCGTGGCTGTACTGGTAGCGTGTGCTCTGACTCAGGGCGGGCGTGCCGAGCGGATACCCCGTCGCCGGGTCCGGGCCGGTCGGGTCGTAGAGGGAGAACGAGAAGTCCGGGTCGGCTGCGTTCGCTGCGATCTTGTGCCCGAGCGTGTAGGTCCCGCCGGCGTTGTTGTCCAGGTCGCCGTCCTCAATCCACTCCCGGACGACACCGGTCACGTCGGCGTAGCAGCAGTAGGACCAGGTGTCTTCCCAGTCGTCGCCGGTGGTCGGCTCAATCTCCCAGCTGTCCGCGGTGATTTCTACCGGGTCCGAAGTGCCCGCGTCCAGCAGGACGACATTGGTGCGCGCCGCGTCCTCGATGAGGGCCGCCAGGTTCTCCGGCGTGGGGGCATCGGGGTACTTCAGGCTCGATGCCTCGCCCGAGATGGTGATGTTGTCGATGTACACGTACTCCGACGTTGAATTGAAGTTGAAGTAGAACCGCACCCGGAAGTCCTCCGTCAGGTAGCCGTCGGGGATGGTCGTGGAAAAGTGGGAGGCGGGGTTGTCGTTCAAAAATGCCGTGTAGTTGCTGCTCCACGTATCGCCGCCGTCGGCCGAGAACGCATAGAAGAGACCCTCGGTGGACGACAGGTTCTGGGCGCTCTCGGACTGGTCCCAGGAAATCGTGACTGTCTCGGTGGCGTGGGAACCCAGATTGAGGCTGGGGTTCTTCTCGAGCGTCCTGGTGGCGGTGCCCGTGGAGGACCCTCGACCCTGGAACCTGCCTGACCAGAGCGTCCAGCGAGTCACCGGAATCCAGTCGCTCATGTCGGAGCAGTTGTCGTAGAAGAAGGGCACCGGGTCGAAGTTGTGCCAGTCTATCCAGCCCGTCCAGTAGAGGTAGGCAGCTTCCGGGATTCCCTGCGTCGGGATGCCGTCATCGCCTGAGTCGTCCGTCGGGACGGTCGCCGAGGTCTCCTTGTAGAGCCGGTTGCGGTAGTTGGCGTCGCCGGTCGGCTCCAGGATGCTGTTGCCCGTCGCGTAGTAGTCGCCCGGGATGGCGGCGGTGATGTGCCGTATCTCTCCCCTGGCCGTGTACGCCTCCACGACCGTGCTTGTGCCGGAGGACGGGTCCGCGGCGGTCGACTGCAGCCGGAACACCCTCACGTCGGCGTCCCAGGCGTAGTCGACATCCGAGACTCCCGTGGTTGTCACCCAGGAGAGCGCGGCGTCCGGCGCGCCGCCGCCGGCTGACGCGAAGTCGAACGTGATGGATGCCACCAGCGGATAGCCGTACTCGTCGACCTCCGGCATGTCGATGAACGCGACTCCGGGGTTGAACGACCAGACGACTGACTGGCCGCTCTTGTAGGCCTCCGTTTCCGGAACGCAGTAGTACGCGTCGAACTCGTCCTCTTCGAGGTTGCTCGAGTCCTCAACGTAGGAGAACCCGGGCGGAAGCCAGATGCCTATCTCGTCCAGTTCGAGGTCTTCCCAGTCCGGGTCGGTGACCTCCTGGTAGTTGTAGGTGATGCGTATGCGGTACGTGTTCTCGTCAGTCGCACTGCCGGTGACGATGAGCAGGCCATCATCGATTATCTGCTGCGCCTCCGAGGGCGAGGGCGCATCTATCCCCTGCGGGATCCAGACGTTCTCGATGGCGATGTCCACGTCCTTGCCATTCAGAGCCGGCGCGCTTGCCGTGTCGGGGTAGTCTGAGTACGCGTAGGACGTCGAGTAGTCGTACCGCTCGTAGTCCGGGAACAGGCTAAGCAGCTCGTCGGCCTTTATCTGCCAGAGGGCGTCTTCGACACCCGCGTCCGCGGCGTAGAACTCCTCCGTGGACGTCTCATGCACCTCTTCCAGCATCAGCGAAGTAGCCACGAGGCTGAGCAGCGGAGGGATGAGAAGCCCGCCGACGGCCATCAGCACCAGCACCGCCACCAGCGCGAAGCCGCGCTGTTCCTCAGCGAACGCCCGGGTTCGCCGTACAACGGCGCCTGCGCGGATGCTCGGCGTCGAGAGTCTCTTCATGTGTCCTCGCTACACCGTCGAGCGGGGGCGTACCTCGTACGTCCTCGTCACCGATTCCTCGCCGGACGTGGCAGTGGCCACGAACCTGACGGCCTCCTTGTCCTCGCCGGTCCACTCGAATCTCGTCCTGTCGAGCGTTGTCGCCGGGTCAAGAGAGTCGTCGAGATGCTCGCCGGCAAGGTGCGACGTCGACACGACCGCATTGACCATCACGGTCCGGTGCAGCTCCTTCAGTGAGGAACCGGGGACGGTCACGAGTGAATAGAAGACCTGCACCACGTCGTTGTTCCAGTCTGTCCACTGCAGCGAGAACACCTCTGTTCCGGCGATGCCTCCGATTTGGTCGACCGCTATCTGCACTGTATCGTCGTCGTCGTAGTTGTTGTCGACCACCAGATGCGCCTGGACCGCGTCGAGGCTGAACCACGCGCCGGCGCGCTGCAATTCCGCATTGGCGGCCAGGCTGTTCTCCACCTCCACCCTGGTGATTGCCACCTGGTAGTAGATTCCCGCCGTCCCCGCAACGATCAGGGCCGCGATGGGCAGGGCCACCAGGACCTCCACGAGCGTCATGCCCCTCTCGTTTGTCAGTAGCCGTCTCATCGGTTGACCTTCAGCGTAGCTGTCGTCAGCAGGGGTTCGCCGCCACGGGACACCTGCACTTCAATCAGCTGCATGCCCTGGTCGAGCCCGGAGGGCAGCGGGTCATGGCTGGATGCGTCGACGGGCGTGCCAATGACGCTGACCGAGTATCCGGCGTAGGCTGTGCCGAGGTCGGTGCGCCCGCTGTCCCATGGGGGAGGGGTGCCCGGCACCTCGTAGTTGAAGCCGAGGCCCCAGTAGGGGGTTTCCTTGACGTACTCCATCTCGACCCGCAGGAGGCTCTCGGCCGCGACCTGTTCGCTGACGACCTCCGACGTGGTGCGAGACGTGTAGATGCCGCTCATGAAGGCAGTAGAGATGAGGCCGAAGATGAGCAGCCCGATGAGAACCTCGATGAGTACCTGGCCGTCAGCACGGCCAGGCTGCTTCATCCAGCCCACAAAACGATGTCCGCTGCGCAACACGTTGTGCTTCTCCATCGCGGCCCACCACTCGCCACGGAGTGCACCGGAACACGCGCCGCATGCGCAAGCGCCTGTTCCGCCCACCTCACGCGTCCTCTGCCCACACTGGCCAGAGGCGCGGATTCACCCGTCTCAGGTTGTCGAGTGGCCACCCATGCCACTCGACGGGAGCGCTCCGGCCGGAGCCGGTCGCACCACTCCGCGAAGCCGCGGATTAGTCAAATTCGTACGTTTCAATGTCCGCCACGGGTTTGGGGAACGTGGGGCATTCCGGTGTCGGCGGCGACACGCCGTCCCACGTTATCACCGTGTAGGCGTATGAGACGTCGCCCGGCGTGGTGGCATACACGTGTCCGATGTCGCTGCTGTCGTCCACGGATATCGTGACTGTGGCGAAACCGCCGGAGACGACATACAGGTTGTCAATCGTCCCGTTTTCGACATTCACGTTGACGGTGGCCGTATCGTTGGCCTGTATGTACACTGTCGTTATCTTGGCGGCGCTGCCGCTGCCGGTCGTCCCGAGATTCAGCGTCCCCTCCTCGCCATCGTTCACGAGAAGATAGACGGTGAGCGTCTCACCCGTGTCGGGCTTGGAGCCCTGTTCGACGGCGATGGTGAAGATGCCGTCCTCATCGGCGCCGGCGCACAGCGTTCCGTTGACCTTGGAGCCTGACGCCAGCGTCGTGTCTCCGGAGGCGGACACACCTCCCGTGACGCGGGAGCCGCTGTCAAGCGTCACGCTGCCGGCCGCGAACACATTGCCGACGATGTGGTAGCCGTTCCCCAGGAAACCGCCCTCCGGTATCAGCACGTCTCCGTAGAACTTCCTGGTGATGTCATCAACCTCGACCACTCCCCCGGGAAGGACCTTCACCCGGGAGAACAGTATCAGCGGGATGCCGCTGCTCATCATCACTTCCGACGAAATCACGTAGGTATTCTCAATCGCGGTGGGCACCACGGCGACCGTGACCGAAGAGCCGTTCATCGTGTAGGGCTCGCGCAGCCATTCGCCTGCGCTCTCGCTCCAGGCCCCTCCCACTATCTTCCCGGCCAGCAGCCAGCGGATGCCCTCCTCCAGGCCGGAATCGGCCGCGTTGACTTGCTCAACCCGGTTCTCAGCCACCCTGGTGTCGGCAATCGCGGAGTAGCCGTGCCCCAGTGTGGGAGTGATGAGGAGCAGCCCGATGGCGAGGAACGCCAGAACCAGGGGCAGAATCATGCCCCGCTGGTCCCGAACTACTACTGCCGGCGTACGACCCGGTTTCATCTCGCGTCTCCTTCTCCCACCTTCATCCATGGTAGCACCGGGGCGCAACCAGTACAAAAGTACATCTTCTTGACTCTCCCGCGCGCTCGCATCCCTCTCGTTGCGGCGTCCGAAGTCGCAGGAGCGCCCGGGGCCCGGCTATCAGGTCATTATCTCCACGGCGGTTGTGCGAGGCTGCACTACGAAGGTGCATGTGTCGGTGTGGCTGCCCGAGGTGGCGGAGAGCGTTACCGTCAACTCGTACGGAGTGTACAGGTACGATGACTCATCCGCATTGATTCCCTCGGCAACGATGACCGTCTCCAGGTCACCGACTCTGTTGACCTCGCGCCGCAATCGCGAACCCGAGGCCGTTGCATCCAGGTAGTAGGTCACCACCACCTCGGGAGTGCCATCCACGATGTCCCACGCGAACGTCAACGGGAAGCCGGTTTGAGTGAGGCGCACAGCCATCATCGCATCCCGGCTCATCCACAGCTCGGCGTTGCGGAGCTGCGTGACCACGTACTGCTGGTCGTTGGCCTGTCTGCTTGCGGTCAGGAGCTGGTAGACCGACCCGACAACTCCGGCCGCAACGATGCCTATGATGGCCAGCGCGATGATGAGCTCAATGAGCGCGAAGCCCGGCTGAGCGCCGGAAGCGCCCCCCGCCTTGCGACGCAGGAAAGCGACCGGGGAGAGATAGCCCCGCTCGCTGCTCGTACGCTGTGCGATGAACCGCATGGTCATCCCTCGAAATAGCGGTCGAGTTGATAGTTGTTCAGTGTGTAGACGGTCTCGCCCTCGTGCAGAACCGTCGCTGTCAGCAGGCGCATCGATTCGCCCTCTTCCCAGATCTTGTAGGGCGCGGGCGGGTCGCTGTCGCCGGTCACCGTGACGGCGTAGCCGCCGTATTCCGCCGGTATCTGCACGTAGGTGGATGGCTTGTCCGCCAGCCACGTAGGCGGCGTCGTCGCCGTCCAACCGGCCGTGGTCACCGTGTAGTCCCAGTCGGTCTCCGAATAGCCGCGCTGTCCTTTCACGAACTCAATCTGGCTTCTGGCGAGCGTGATTGCGGTCGAGCGCTCGTCGGTGACTCGCGCCGCCTGCAACGACGTGTACATGCCGCCGATGAATACCGTCGAGATGAGCCCGAGGATGGCCAGCGCAATGAGAACCTCGATGAGCAGCGCTCCGCGCGAGTGGCTGCGCCACTCGGACCACCACACCGGCCTCCGCCCCGTGCAGAGCATCACCTGTTCTCCCGTTAGAAAGCCTGACCGAAGATGGAGTACATCGCCGACAGCATCGATACTGCGATGAAGCCGACGATGC
>JALNYR010000092.1 GCA_023229725.1 Dehalococcoidia bacterium
GTGGTCGCCGACCTGATGGCCGTAGAGGTCGTTGACCTGCTTGAAGTGGTCGAGGTCGAGCATGACCACGCTGAGGTGTCCATTGTAGCGCCGCACGTGGCGCAGCCATTCCATCAGCTTCTCCAGCATGATACGCCGGTTCAGGAGGCCGGTGACCGTGTCGATCCGCGCAAGGCGCTCCAGCTCGGCGCGGGCACGCTTCTGCTCGGTGACGTCACGCATGATGCCCTGAAAGGCCACGATGCTGCCTTCCTCGTCACGTTGCGCCGTCACGCTCCGCGCGCATTGGAACTCCGTACCGTCCTTCTTCTTGAATCGGACTTCGTCTTCAACAGCTCCCGCGTGCGCTACGGCAACGAGCAGATTCCTGCGGTCGTCCGGATTGACGTACAGCTCGATGATGTTGTGCTGCGGCAGCTCGTCGAGGGTGTAGCCGAACAGTCTGAGCCATGCGGGGTTTGCCCTGATGTTTGAACCGTCGTAGTCGACCACGTAAATTGCGTCCATCGACTGCTCGAACAGCGTGCGGAACCGCTGCTCGCTTGCGCGCAGTTCCTGCTCGGCCTGTCTCCGTTCAGTGATATCGCGGATGAGGGCGACTACCTCCGTCCGTCCTGAAGGCAAGTAGCGTGCTTCGAACCAGCGCTTCCCTGAGGGCAATTGCAGCTGATACTCCATCGTCTGCAGAGAATCGGTTCTCAGAGCTTCCTCGATGGCTTTCTGTGCACGAACTGCGTCATCTTGCGACAGTATGTCCGCAATCCTCTTGCCCGCTGCTTCATCTCTCGGCACGGCGAGCTCGGCATCGGCAGAAGCGACGATATCCAGCAGCTCTCCCTCCGTGTTGACCCTGATGATGAGGTCCGGGATAACCTCTACTATCGACCTGTTGTAGGCTTCGCTGCGCCGCAGCGCGTCCTCCACTTTCTTGTGCTCCGTGACATCGCGGATGACGCTCTGCTCCCCGATGACGTTGCCGTCGCTGTCGCGACGAACCACCGCGTTCCGCAGGCAGTCCATCACCGTGCCGTCTCGCCTTCGGAGTCGTACCTCCTGGTCTGAGGCCGAGTCGTGAGTCGCCATCCATTCCAGCAATGCTGTCCGTGCTTCGTGGTCCACGTACTGGTCCTCAACGTTGAGCCTGCCGATGTCCTCCCGCGTGTAGCCGAAGAGGTCGAGATAGGCCTCGTTTGCCTCCAGGAGGAGTCCCCCCGGACTTACCAGCGATATCGCGTCCATTGAGTGTTCGAACAGCGCCCGGTACTTGGAGGCGCTTTCCAGCAGTTCCCGTCTGGCGCGCTCCCGCTCCGTGACGTCGCGCTGGACACCCTGATAGGCCACCAGTGTGCCCGATTGGTCCTGGAGGGCCATGACGGAGCGCTCACAATCGAACAATGTGCCGTCCTTCTTCTTGAGCCGGAGTGCATCCCTGACGTAGCCCGCCTCAGCGATGCGTTTGAGGAAGTCGTCACGTGCGCCGGGTTCGGCGTATACGTCGACTGCCTTCAGCGTGGCAAGGTCTTCACGTGTGTAGCCGAACAGGTCCAGCCACGCCTGGTTCACATCGATGACCGTGCCGTCGGGCTTGCCGATGAAGATAGCGTCGAGGGAGTTCTCGAAGAGGGAGCGGAAGCGCTCCTCGCTGGCGCGCAGGGTCAGCTCCGCGGTCTTCCTGGCGGTGATATCGACGACCCAGCCGCGGTAGCCCACGAGTCTCCCATCGGTATCCTTCAACGGTATCCCGCTGATGGCCACCCAGAGGATACGACCGTCTCTACTCACCATCGGGGTCTCGAAATCAGTTATGTCCGCCCCGGCTTGCATGGCCCGGAGCGCACGCTCCTTGACCTCCTCTCGTGCTTCTTCCGGCGGCGTCTCGTAGAAGTACCTCCTGCCCACCAGGTCATCGGGTCGCAGTCCGAGGACCTCTTCGACGACGGGGCTGACGTAGGTGAAGAGGCCGTCGAGGTCGACCTCCCAGGCGACGGCGCGGCTGTGCCTCGCAAGCTGAGCCAGGCGCTCTTCGCTCACGCGCAGGGCCGAATCGGACCGCTTGCGCTCGGTGATGTCCCGGCAGACGCAGAAGATGCGCTTCTGCCCCGCGAATACGGCCGCATTCGTGCTGACTTCGACGTCGTAGATGGAGCCGTCCTTGCGCCGGTGCTGTGTCTCGAAGAAGGCGCCCGATTCGTCGACGTCGCGAATCATCTCCTCCAGCTTCTCGCGCGGCGTCGGTACGTCCCAGTCCCACACGTGGAGCTGCAGCACTTCCTCCGGAGAGTAGCCGAGCATCCGGGCGAACGCGAGGTTCGTCTCCACGGCGCTGCCGTTCCCGTCGAGAACGACGATGCCGTCGCGTGACTGGTCCTGCAGCAGCCTGCGCCGGGCGAGTTCCCGGTCCAGTTCGCTCCGCTGTCGCCTTCTCTCGGTGATATCGTGGAACACGACGGCGAACTCGCCGGGCCGGTCGCTGAATGCGGTAGCCTCGTACCACCGGCCGAGAGGTTCGGCGTACTGCTCGCAGCACACGCCGCCCCCATCGAGCGCAACCCGCCCGCAGGTGCCTATCCAGTCGAAGGCGGAGCGTTCGATGCCCGGAACGGCCTCCGTGACGCGCCGCTCCAGGATCTGCTCTCTGCGAAGGCCGGTCAGCGTCTCGAACGCCGGGTTGGTCTCAAGGAAGACGCAGTCGACCGGTTTGCCGTCCGCGCCCACAACTACCTTGAGGCGGGCGAACCCGTCCGGCAGGTGGTCAACCAGCGTGCGGTAGCTGTCTTCGTCACAACGCATCGTCCGCGTCCTTCCCACAGCGGGCAGTCAGTCACGGATTGTTGGCGCTCCGTTGATGGGACAGCCCCCGGCAACGGCTATGCTACTGAACATAGTCCTATGCGACCAGCCGGTCAAGCGGAAATGTGGGGACACCATACTTCTTTCGGTGGAGCGGCAGAGCCACGAACGAGGTCTCGCGGTGCGGCGGGGAGTTCAATCGTGGATACGGGTCGGCGTGGGAAACAGGCATGGTGTCACCACAATTCAGTTTTGCCGCGCGAACCCTTATTCGCTATCCTAGCCGCGGCGGGGAGTGGCGTATCGCCCCATCCGGCAGGGCTCCGGATGCCGACGAGCGTTCCCCACACAGCCGGCCAGGGCCGGACCCCTCTACGGGGCGAACGGAAGGGAGGAGAGCACCATGTACTGCTACCAGTGCCAGGAAACCGCGAAGAACAGCGGATGCACCGTGAAGGGCGTCTGCGGCAAGGCTGAAGATACAGCGAACCTGCAGGACCTGCTCATCTTCGTGCTGAAGGGCATCGCCGTCTATGCGGAGAAGCTCGCGGTGCTCGGAATCCGCGACCGCGATAGCGGCTTCTTCACCGCGAAGGCGCTCTTCGCGACAATCACGAACGCCAACTGGGACAACGAGCGATTCGTCGCTCTCATTCGCGAGGCGCTCGCGCGCCGGGCCGCACTGCGGAAGCAGTTCCTGGCCGCGTACAGGAAGAGCAACGGGAAGGCGTTCGACGGAGCGCTGCCGGAAGCGGCGACGTGGACGTCGGACGACCCCGCCGCCTTCGCGGAGAAGGCGAAAGCCGTCGGCGTTCTCTCAACCGCGAATGAGGACGTCCGCTCACTCAGGGAGCTGCTCATCATCGGCCTCAAGGGCATCGCTGCCTACGCCGAGCACGCCGCCGTGCTCGGCTACGAAGAGGACGGCATCTACGACTTCATGATGGAGGCGCTCGCTTCCACCACGAAGGACCTCTCGGTTGACCAGATGGTTGCGCTTGTGATGAAGGCCGGCGAGAAGGCCGTGGCGACCATGGCGTTGCTGGACAAGGCTAACACGTCGACCTACGGCAACCCGGAGATGACGAAGGTCAGCGTCGGCGTGCGAAGCAACCCCGGCATCCTCATCAGCGGCCACGACCTGAAGGACGTGCAGGAGCTGCTGGAGCAGACCGAGGGTACGGGCGTGGATGTCTACACCCACGGCGAGATGCTGCCGGCCAACTACTACCCGGCGTTCAAGAAGTTCAAGCACCTGGCCGGCAACTACGGTGGCTCGTGGTGGCGCCAGAACCAGGAGTTCGAGTCCTTCAACGGCCCCGTCCTGCTGACGACCAACTGCCTTGTGCCGCTGAAGAAGGAGAACACGTACCTCAAGCGTCTCTTCACGACGGGCATGGCGGGCTACCCCGGGGCGACGCACATCGCCGACCGGCCGAAGGGCGGGATGAAGGACTTTTCCGCGCTGGTGAAGCTGGCGAAGACGTGCCCGCCTCCGGCGCAACTGGAGAGCGGCGCCATCGTCGGCGGCTTTGCCCACAACCAGGTGCTGGCGCTGGCGGACAAGGTAGTGGCGGCGGTGAAGTCAGGCGCCATCAAGCGGTTTGTGGTCATGGCCGGGTGCGATGGGCGGTTCCCGTCGAGGGAGTATTTCACGCAGGTGGCTCAGAGCCTGCCGAAGGACACCGTCATACTAACGGCCGGGTGCGCCAAGTACCGCTACAACAAGCTGGCTCTGGGCGACATCGGAGGCATCCCGCGCGTGCTCGACGCCGGGCAGTGCAATGACTCCTACTCGCTGGCGGTCGTCGCGCTGAAGCTGAAGGAGGCGTTCGGCCTCTCGGACATCAACCAGTTGCCGCTGTCGTTCGACATCGGCTGGTACGTGCAGAAGGCGGTGGCGGGGCTGCTGGCGCTGCTCTCCCTGGGAGTGAAGGGCATACGCCTCGGGCCGACGCTGCCGGCGTTTCTCTCGCCCAACGTGGCGAAGGTGCTGGTGGAGAAGTTCGACATAAAGCCCACGACCACGGTCGAGGCTGACGTCGCGGCGATGATGGCAGGGAAGTAGCAGCTACCTGTTGGAGAATTCGCACGGGGCGTAGTGCCGCCGGTGACGGCGGCAGTGCGCCCTGCGGAGGTACGCACGGTGAAGATAGTCGACGCAATGGCCGCCCCCGTAACCGAGAATCCCCATCACGTTGCCACGCGCAAACTCTACGATACCGAGCATGCGCAGGTCATCCATATCACGCTCGAGCCGGGAGAATCGCTGAAGCGCCACATCACGCCGGTCGACGTCTTCTTCTACGTGCTTGAAGGCACGGGCGTGGTGGAGATAGGCGAGGAGAAGAAGACGGTCGGGCCGGACATGCTCATCGACAGCCCGGCGAACATTGTTCACTGCTGGTACAACGGGAGCGGAGCTCCGCTGCGGTTCCTGGTCGTGAAGGTTCCCCGCCCCACCAGCACCACCCGGCTGCTGTAGCGCGTCGCGGCTGCCCGTTCATCTCGCGACTCCCGGGCGCCTCGAGGCCGTCAGAAGGGGATGGAGTCCTGACGAGAGGCATCAGCTTCCCTGCGCGACTTCGCCTGCTTGATCAGCTCGACTACGGTCATCGTGACGGGCAGGATGATGAGGAATCCCAGCACGCCGACCGCGTAGCCGGCAGACATAGTCAGCACGATGACGATGGCCGGGTGGATGCCCATCTGCTGCCCCTGGACTCTCGGGGAGAGCAGGTTGTTCTGCAGCAACTGGATGACGATGTAGCCCAGCGCCACCCAGATTGCCTTGCCTGGAGACGTCGCCAGAACCACGATGACGCCGAGCGTGCCTGCGAGCCACGGACCGACGATGGGCACGAACTCCCCCATCCCGGCCAGCACCGCCAGCGGCACGGCGTAGGTGACGCCGGCGATGGCGAGGACAAGGAACACGGCGCTTCCGACCGCGAGCCCGAGCACCGCCTGCCCTTGCAGGTAGCGGCCTGTCACGTTCCGCACAACCGAGGCCGTGCGACGCACCGGCACGAGCGCCCACGCCGGCAGCATGTGATAGAACCTGTGCCGCAGCAACTCCCAGTCCCTCAGGAGATAGAACAGGAAGACCGGCAGCGCCACGAAGCCGAGAATCATGTCGGAGGAGCTTCGGATGCGTGCGAGTTCCTCGGCGACGAAAGCGCCGACCGCCTCCCCTCCTTTCGTTCCCACCTGCGAGAGGAAGTCGCCAAGCTGCTGTTGCGCCGAGGGAGGTAGCGCCATCATGAAGGAATGAAGCCGCTCATCCAGTGTGGCCATCGCTTCCGGGATTAACTCCGGAGCCTGCAACAGCAGGTATGCCAGGGACTTGCCCGGGACGGTGATGACGTAGTAGACGGCGAGGGCGATGAGACCGGCCGACACGACGTAGATGGCTGCGATAATGGAGACCCGCTTCAGCCGAACGTGTCTTCCGGAATGAGGGAGACGGCTCTGAAGCCTGTCGATGGCGGGTTGGAGGAACCAGGCGACCAGGAAGCCGAGCACGAAGGGCAGGAGTATACCGCGCAGCGCCCAGAGCAGGACGGCGAACACGACGAGAACGAGCGTCAGGGCGATGAGCCTGTAGTGCCGCCTGATGTACGCGCTGAATGAATCCAATGTCTGCGTCACCTTCCCGGCGCGTGCAAAGAGACAGCCTCACCCTCCAGCGTGAGAGGCGAAGGGTGAGGCCGGGATGCCTGAAAACCGGTAATGGGTACGAGGCGGTTTCTAGCCCTGGGATTCCTCGGCGGCCTGCGCCTCGGCCTCGTGCCTCTCAGCCGCGCGCGTTGCGGCAGCGGCCGCGGCCCGTGCCTGCCGTGCCTTCTCCAGAGCGAGCTCCTTGGCGTGCCCGGCAAAGACCTTCGCCTCTTCCGCCGTGTACTCCGCCTTGCTCTTCAGATAGTCGCGCGTGTCCCTGCCGGCCCTCGGAGCGTAGAGGAGGCCGACGACTCCACCGATGATGGCCCCGGTTACGAATCCCATGGTCAGTATCTTGTTCTGCATGCTAACCTCCTTCCTTGTCGTGAAATGCAGCGATGCGAGCTTGCGCGCACGCCGCTCCTCATCATCAATTCCGCCGGCTCGCAGCGCCGGCAAACGCGCACTCATCTTGCGCGCCAATTCCGCTTTTCCCTGCAGCAGCCTTCGCGTCTCTACGCCAGGCCTGGGTGCGAAGAGCAAGCCAAGCGTGCCGCCGACGAATGCCCCCGCGCACAGCGCATTCTTGTATACGGTGGTCCAACTGTGTTCCATGCTCGTCTTCTCCTCACCTCCTGCGCTTCTCGCTGCGCCCGCTGCCTCGTTCGGACCCGTGGCTCACGGCCTTGACTATCCCCAGTATGGAGGCTACCGGCTCCACGCCGTCACGTACTATTTCGGCGGATTCACGAGCCAGTATGGACGCCGCCTTGATTTCCTTCAGTGCCTGACCCGCGGTGCGCTGCAGGCGCAGGACCACGATTGACAGGACTAAGAGTACAGCGGTGGACCCGAAACCCAAAATCGTAACGCTCAAGTCCCGGTACCATTCAATACCCATTCGCGTCGCCTCCTTCGTGCACCACAGAGCCGCGCGTGCATTGTCGCGGTCCCCGATCGTCGCAGTTGTCCGGGCTCATGTTCGGCATCTATTCCCTCTCGACCCGGCATCAGCAGCAGAAACCTTCGTACCCGGGACCCGTGGGAAGGGGGATGGGCACCCGGACCTGTGGCAGGTCTCCCGACGGAGCGGGCGCTGAACGCTGAACCGAGGGAAGGACTAATCCTCTGTCTCGCTCGCCGGTCCTGAGAATGCGCTGTGCCGCGGAAGGCACGGAAAGGGCGACGGACGGCCATCACACGGCAGGGCACGACAGGCGCATTCAGGGCTTCGCGCCATCAACAGGCTGTCGGCTTGTAGAGCCGGCAGTCGCAATGTGCCGCACGAGCGAGAATGACTGCTCCAGAATCAACCCCCTTCCCCGCCGCATGGCTGCGGGAGGATTCCCTACCGTCTACAGTGTAATGAAACCGCGGGGTGCAAGTCGAGTCTTGGCAGCGTAGGGTCGCATGGGCGTCGCCGTATGCGAGTTGACGTCACGCCCGTACGGGCGCTACAGTGGACGGACATGCCCTTGTTCCACAGCGCGAAGCTCCGGAGGACCGCATCGTGAAGACAGCCCGAGGGCTCATCCCCATCCTGCTCGTCGTGCTCAGTCTGAATACCGTCACCGGCTGCCGGGACGGCGCTGCTCCGGCTACGCCCACTGATGGGGCGGTCCCCCCAACAACCGACACCACGCCCATGACCGGGGTCGAGAAGGCGTACCTGGAGTTCGCCCTCAACCACCTGGAGACGGTTGCCGAGGACCTCGCCACGCTGGAGTTCCTGTTCAGCAACCCGGACACGGAAGATGAGCACTGGAAGGCCAGCGTGACGGTGCTGCTCAACCGCATCGAGCTTGCGAATGCGAGCATGGCGCAACTCGAACCCACGGAACGTCTCCAACCGTTTCAGGCTGCCTCAACGAGCGCGCTCGAGCATGCCGCGGCATTCACGACGGCGCTGCGCGATATGCTGGCTGCCGGGACGACAACGCTCTCCGATGAGGCGGCGGAGGCGTATGTGCAGACCAGCGTGGGGTTCGACGAGGTCGACCGGCTGCTTGCCGAGTTCCTGGCAGCGCATCCGGCGCCTGAGGAGTCGAAGGAACCCGCCGCCGCTGCTTCGTAGGCTGCGCGTCACGGGGTGACCGTCGAAGCGACCGCGTACAAGCGGGTGGACCATCCGCAACCGCAACCGGCCGACTGCTACTTCATGCCGGGCAGGTCGATGTAGCGGGGCGTGTGCTCGCAGTACTCGACGTAGCCGGCGCCGTAGGCCCTCTTCAGGTGCGTCTCCTCGGTCTTCACCATCACCTGGGCGAGGATGGCGTAGAGGACGACCCAGACGATGCCGCTCCACGACGGCCAGAGCAGTGTGTAGCCGATGACGGCAATCCCGTAGAACAGGACCTGGGGGTTGCGGCTGCGGCGGTACATGCCCGAGCACGTCAGTTCCGAGCTTTCCTGCCCGACCGCCTTGTTGACGCCGACGCTCTTCAGGGTGGTTGCCAGAAGCACCAGTCCGCCGATGATGAGCAGGGCCGCGAGGCCGAACACGGGGCTGCCCGTGTCGATGGTGCTGAAGCGTGAGTCGAGGAGCAGGAGCGATGATGCGCCGTGCAGCACGAAGACGAGCACCTGGAGGGTGCTCGTCGCCTTCGTCAGTTTCCCGTAGCGGGCGTAGTCTTGCCCGGCGCGGCGGAACACCAGCGCACCGACAATGAGTACGAGTGCCGTTACCCAGACGCGGTTCATAGTGCCTCCGGCGATAATACTAGCAGAATGCGGCTCATGCACCCTTCCCGGACATGACGACCGGAAACGGGAATAGACGGCCTCGCGGCCATGTCATTACTCGGCCGTCAGGTCGATTTGAGTGGTGTACCCTCGGTGATTGCAGGCATGAAGAACGCCGACTGGCTCCGGCTCATCGCGCTCTCCGCCGTGTGGGGGAGCGTGTTCCTGTTCGTGACGCTGGCGGTACGCAGCATCCCGGAGTTCACGCTCGTCTTCCTGCGCCTCGCGCTGGCCGCTGTGGGCTTCTGGCTGCTCATCATGGCCACCCGAACGCGCATGCCGCGCGACCGCAGACTGTGGGGAGAGTTCGTCGTCAGCGGCCTCATCACCAACGCCATACCGTTCAGCCTCATCACCTGGGAGCAGACGCAAGTGGAGGGCGGCATCGCGTCCGTCCTGAATGCGATGACGCCGTGCTTCGTGGTGGTGCTGGCGCACTTCCTGACGAAAGACGAGAAGGTGAGCGTCCGGAAGGCGGTCGGCGTGCTGGTCGGTTTCCTCGGCGCGTACGTACTGATGTCGCCGGACCTCGGAGACGGCGTCTCTATGCGCGGCCTGGGCCAGATAGCCGGCCTAACGGCGTCGCTCGCTCACGCCGTCGCGGGCATCTACGGCAAGCGCTTCAGGGGCCTCTCCCCTCTCGTGGCAGCGACCGGCACGCTCACGTGCGCCGCGCTCTGGCTGTT
>JALNYR010000093.1 GCA_023229725.1 Dehalococcoidia bacterium
TCAACCTCCGTCGATAAGATTACGATAACCTTACGCTATTCGAGGAATCGGCGCCACTCCGGAAAGGCTCAACTCCGGGTCTTCGTTCGAGCGTGAACCGCCGCCGGGCCGCCCAGAGGCCCCCCCCACACATGAGGACATAACCCTGCGGAGCGATTTCGTGTCGGGCTGCACCAGCCCAGCGGGCATTCGAATCGGCGCACGAGTGCTCCATGGCAGCCCTGCGCGCGCTCGTACCATGGCCGCTTCCCGACGTCAGAAGGCGGGACGGACCTCGCCTCCTCCTTCGCGTTGCCAGTAGGGGAGCCAGCCGAGGGCAATCACCCTCACGACGACGTTCGTCTTGCTGGGGCGCAGTGTCAAGCGCTCGAGCGGGGCCTTCGTCGGGTCAGCATCGGCGCCGATGCGGTCCGCGTCTGCCCGGAAGTCCTCTTCCAGCTGTGCCATCCGCTTCTTGAGTGCATCGAGGGATTCCTCTGCGCGACCGATATCCTTGCCCTCTTTCATCGTGCGTCCCGCGCCCCGGGCGGTCGTCGTCATCCGGCCGATGGAGGAAGCAATGCCGCGGCCTCCGCCGAGGAAGGCGCCCAGCACCGTGGCGCCCAGGGAGATGGCGGTCTGGGTCTTCTGCTGCTTCATCTGCTCCTCTTCGCGGTCGACCGCCTGTTCCGCCTTGAGTATCTGGTTCCGCAGATTGGAAACCTTGGCCTCGTACTTCTGTCTCAGCTTCTCGGTCTCTTCGTCACGTCGCTCGCGAGCCGCCTGCACAACACGGAATCGGAAGTCCTGTTCTGACTCCCCCGGCAGAGAGGTCATCTTCAGACCTGAGAAACTGAACAGTTCGATGGTCTGAGTGCCATAGAGCCAGGTGGCAAGGTCACGCTTCCAGGCGGTGTAGCTGGCGGCCCTCCCTGCAGCCGCGGGCAACGGGGAGAACGCGGCGCCTGCCGGGGCAGCCCTCTCGAGGTCTTCGAGAGGCACCGTGATTTCCTGCGCCTGCGACCAGTCAACCGCGAGTGCCTCTTCGGTCAACTCGGTGATTGTCACGAAGTTCCGGTCCAACCGGGCCCCGGTCTTCTTGTCGACGAACCCGACCTGGGACGCGCTGAGCAGGCCCGGCTCATAGAGCAGCCGGTAACCGACGGGAGGCATGCCCCGGGCAGGCACGAAGTACTGAGGAACATCGGGGGGCAAGACCGGTCGGGATGATGCTGTACTCGCCGGCGCGGGACGTAGTCTCTCGGTTGGCTGCGCCGACGGAGCGGCCTGCCGCGCAGAAGGCTCGGGCTTCCGTCCGCCCATCAACTGCTTGATCTGCGTTCTCGTCAGCGGTCCACACAGGTACGACATCGCCCAGCGTGTCTCAAACACCTCGGGTGCGTTCTCGTGAACGTTGTTGAGCAGGAAGATGCGGTTACCGAGCCCGGCTATGAGTCGCTCCGTCTCGGCACGATTGAACGCCGACCCGGTTGCCGCCGACACACCTTCCAGACCCTCGATGACTCTTGCCTTGTCGCGCTCGGTCTGCATCCTGCCGATGAACCACGTGCCGGTGTTTGCCAATCCCTTGTAGTCCAGGTCCACAGGATTCTGCGTCGTGAGAACGACACCCAGCCCGTAGGCCCTCGCCTGCTTGAGCAACGTGAGAAGCGGCTTCTTCGATGGCGGATTGGCGACCGGCGGGAAGAAGCCGAATATCTCGTCCATGTACAGGATGGCACGCAGGCTCGTGGTGCCGGGCTGCGAGCGCACCCAGCCGACCACTTCATTCAGCAGCAGTGAGACGAAGAACATGCGTTGCTCCTCGCTCAAGTGTGCAACCGACACGATGGAGAGACGGGGTTTGCCGGAGGGAGAGTACAGCATCGAACCAATGTCGAGAGGTTCGCCCTCGAGCCACTGGCTGAAACCGGGAGCCGCAAGCACGTTGTTCAGAGCCAGAGCCAGCGAGAAACGGTCCTTTGCCGGGAAGAACGAGTCCACGGTCATGACACCGACCCGTTCCATCGGAGGAGTCTGGATCTGGTGGATGAGCGAACCCATGTCCAGGTTCTGCCCGTTCTGCCATGCGGATGTCAGCAGGTGGCTCAGCAGGACGTGTTCCCGGCTCTTGACGGGGTCGGCCTCAATGCCCATCAGTCCCAGCAGGCTGGTAACCGTCGTGTTGACGCGGTCACCCAGCAGCTCGGGGTCGTCCAGCACCGCGGCGGAGGGAGCGTCCAGCGACTTGAGTATCGAGATGGGAAGCCCCGCTGTGCTGCCCGGGGTGTAGATGAGGCACTCGGCCGACGAGCGCAGCCGAGCGATGCGTTCCCCGTCCTGGCCCCACGAGGCAAGGCCTTTTGACCATTGCTCCGCCTGCGCCCGGGCGTAATCGCCAGCGGAAAGGCCCTTCCGGCGGGCGTCATCCTCGTTCACCCATGGGAGGAAGTCCTCGGGCTTCAGTTCCGGGAACGTGAGCATGAGGTTCGTCATGTCGCCCTTCGGGTCGATGATGATGGCCGGAATGCCATCCATCGCCGCCTCTTCGAGCAGCCCGACGCAGAGTCCGGTCTTCCCGCTTCCCGTCATGCCCACGCAGACGGCATGCGTCACGAGGTCCTTGGACTTGTAGAGGATAAGCCCTTCCCGCGGCTTCTTAGCCGCAGGGTCGTAGGGTCGCCCGAGGTAGAAGAGGCCAAGCTTCTCGTAGTCAACCACCTGTTCCATCTGTCCTCCTTGCCCGCCGCTGATACCATGACGTTACCTCATTGTGCTCTCCAGTGCACGCTGTTTCGCGGCGTCGCCCTCTTGACTTTCAAGCGACTTGAGGGTTCATACTGCTTTCTGAATGATCATTCAACATCATCAGGCGAAGGAGGAAGATGCTCCGGATAGGTGAGTTCTCCCGACTGAGCACAACGCCCGTCTCGGCACTCAGGTACTACGACGAAATCGGTCTGCTGAGACCGGTGGAGGTGGACCGATTCACCGGGTACCGCTACTACTCGGCGCAGCAGCTGTCCAGGCTCAACCGCATCAATGCGCTTAAGGACCTTGGCCTGTCGCTGGCTGAGGTTGTCCAACTGACAGGAGAGGATGAGCAAGACGCCTGCCTCGGACCTCTGCTGGAGCGGAAGGCGGAGGAGATCCGCCGTGGAATCGCCGACGAGCAAGGCCGGCTCACGAGACTGAACGCCTGGCTGGAGCATCTCCGAACAAGAGGAGAAATGGATACAACGAGCTATGAGGTAGTCATCAAGAAGGTTGTGCCGCTGCAGGCGATGTGCCTGCGCCGGGTCATGCCAGGCTACCAGTCCGAGGGCGACCTCTGGGGCGAACTGTGCGGCTATCTCGGGCAGCAGAAAGGGGTGCGCTACGTGGGACCGCCGCTCACCCTCTGCCACGATGGCGAGTACAAGGAGAGGGATGTAGACATCGAACTGGCCGTGCCGGTCGAGTCTCCGGTCAAGGAGTATGGCGACATCCGATTCCGCACGCTTCCGGGACACGAACAGGTGGCCAGCGTTATCCACAAGGGTCCATTCAACACGGTCAATCACGCGTACCAGTTCCTGCTCGGTTGGATGGAGAGAAACGGCTACAAGATGGACGGGCCGGACCGCACCGTGTACCTGAACACCCCGGAGCAGGCGGCGCCGGCCGACCTGCTGAAGGAGGTACAGATACCCATCACGCGAGCCTGACAACCGGACTTGCCGTCGCACGCCCCCCAATTGCGCGCATCGCGCGTTGAGGGGCGTGACTTCGTCCGGGCAGAACAGTCACGTGAGGACAAAGTCGCTGGCCATCAACAGCGACGTATGCCTGACTTGACACACGCAACTGCTCTCTCTACACTCGATGCTTCAGCGTTGGCTGCGAGAACATGACAATGCATAGCTGCCGGGCACGGTTCGTCTTTGCGTGGTGCTTTACCTTTGCGACCCGCATGCCCGGGAGCGGCCTTGCCACGTAACGCAGCGTAGTCACCACTGGAACGAAGGAAGGACCCTCCCCGGAGGGTCCTTCTTCTTTTTCGGGGTGACAGGAATGTCATCGACAGGAGAGGAGAACAGGATGATCATCATGAAGACGGATGCGACTCCCGACGACGTCCGGAGGGTCTCTGCCGAAGTTGAGGCGTGCGGCCTCCGGGCCGTTATCATCCGGGGGGACTACCAGACCGTCATCGGACCCGTCGGAGATGAACGCCGGCTGGACTTCGACAAGCTGGCGGCTTTGCCAGGTGTCAAGGAGGCGGCCCGAGTCGAAGCTCCGTACAAGCTCATCAGCCGCGAGTACGCGAGATTCTTCGGCGAACCAGGCGCACACAAGACCGTCGCCATCGGGGACGTCCACGTCGGAAACGGCGAGCCGGTCATCATCGCGGGACCGTGTGCGGTAGAGAGTCGGCAGCAGATAATGCGCATGGCGGAGGCGGTCAAGGCGGCAGGAGCCCAGGTTCTGCGCGGGGGAGTGTTCAAACCGAGAAGCTCCGTTCATTCATTCCAGGGTATCGGCGCAGCCGGCGTACACGACGCCGAAGAAGCTCTCACCTGGCTGAAGGATGCCGGCAAGGCGTTCGACCTCCCTGTCGTCACCGAGGTGAGAGGCGAGTCAATGGTCGAACTGGTGGCGAAGCACGTTGATTTGATGCACATCGGGGCACGCAACATGTACGACCAGGACTTGCTCGTCCAGGTTGCCCAGCAGGGGAAGCCGGTGCTGCTGAAGCGCCACTTCGGCGCGAGCATCGAGGAACTCCTGTCCTTCAGCGAATACATCGCCGCCGAAGGTAACAAGGACATAATACTCTGCGAGCGGGGCATCGTCCCGGTCGGAAAGGGGAAGAGCTACACCCGCTATACGCTCGACCTCGCCGCCGTGCCCGTCATCCACAAGGAAACGTATCTGCCGGTTATCGTGGACCCGAGCCACGGCACGGGGCGTCGCGACCTCATCTTCGACATGAGCTGTGCGGCAATTGCCGCGGGAGCCGACGGCCTGATGATTGAGTCACACTACAACCCGGCGGAGGCCCTCGTGGACGGTGCGCAGATGGTGACGCCTGACGAGCTGAAGGACATCATCGAGGCGTGCCGGACACTGTACCGGACAAAGAAGTCGTTGGCGCGCAGCGCGGCAGCGTAGGGCATAGACCGGGACAGGGGCGTAGCGCGGGCCAGGCACCTCACGGCTTCCGCCGGCCTGGCAGGCGTCCTGAATCCTCCTGGCCCTATAGGGAATCGGGGTCGTACCCCATCGCTCTCACAGTCTCGAGGTCCATGGGGGCGTTTCGCTGCTTGAGGTAGCGGGCCCGGGCGAGGCGCTCCGCAGGGGTCTTGTTCTGCGCCAGGTCGCTCTTGGCCGAGATGGACCTGGGGCGTATCTGGACGACCCGGCAGGCCCTGTATGCCGGAAGGTCATCGGTCACCGGCTCGAGACTGGCACCGCCCTCGTGCTTCGTTACAAGAGCGTTGAGGGCCGCGGTCTTGAGACTGCCATCCGGAACCACCGAAGCGTCGCCCCGTATGACGACGCAGTGATGGAACTGGTGTACCTTGCAGCCGCGACGGTCGGGCTCGAAGGCGGCGTCGAGGTATGCCAGGGGTATGTCGACCTCGAAGCAGACGCGCCCGTCACGCGCGATGTTGTCAAGCTTCTGCCCCGCCGGTGCGGAGTGGAAGTAGATGTTCCCCTGGTGGTACACGAAGTTCACCGGGGTGATGTACGGATAGCCGTCCGCGCCCACGGACGCCATTCGCCCGATGTTGGCTGACGTCAGGATCAACTCGATCTGCCTCATGTCTGTGACTTCGCTGAAGGCTCTGCGCATGTCGATACCGCCTTTCTGCATCGTGATAGTGCCGGGTTGACGCCGGTCCGGTGCAGATCCGACAACCACCGCACCGACCTCAAAACTCAAGGTCGGATTGTGGGTCACCACAATGGACGTGTCAACGGGTCGGCCGGGCCGCAGAACCCCCGGGCCGTCCAGCGACACCCACACCGTCTTCCGTCGAAGCGCTTGACTATGACGCTACGTCATAGTCTATGCTTGCGGCTGAAATGAGCTACACCGTGCAGCAACTCGCCCGTCTCGCAGGAGTGAGCGTTCGTACGCTGCACTACTACGACCAGATAGGGCTGCTCAAACCGGCGGGACGCAGCCCGAGCGGCTACCGGCAGTACGGCGAGGAGGCAATCGTGCCGCTGCAGCAGATCATGTTCTTCCGAGAGATGGGCTTCAGCCTCGACGAAATCAAGGGCATCTTGTCGAGGCCGGAATTCAGCGTGCTTGAGGCACTGGAGTCACATCGGACGCTGCTGACGCGAAAAGCAGAACGCCTGGCTGGACTGCTGGTAACGGTGGATAGAACTGTTCGACAACTGAAGGAAGGAGCGGGCATGCAAATCAGAGACTACTACCAGGGTTTCAGCGATGAGAAGGTTCAAGAATACAGGGACGAGGTGCGACGGCGCTGGGGCGACGATACGCTGCGCGATAGCGAGAATCGCGTCGCGCAGATGGGCAAGGCAAGGTTCGCCGCTCTTCAGGCTGAGGCCGGGAGCATCTTCCAGTGCATAGCGGACAATATGTCCCTGGGATTTGACAGCCCGCAGGTCCAGGAGCAGGTCGCGAGGTGGCGCAAGTGGCTGGAACAGTTCTCGACATACTCGGACGAGGCGGCGGTCGGGTTGGGCCGCATGTACAGCGAGGACCCCAGATTCGCCGCCTACTTCAAGCGATTTGGAGAAGGCCTGCCCTTATTCCTGACGAATGCCATCGAGCAGCACTTCGCCCGGCAGGCGACCGGCGATTGAGCGGCGTCGCAACTACTTCTCCATTGCCTGCAGTCTCGTCGCCGGTGGCATCTTCTCGATGGCATAGCGCAGGGCTGTTCTGGGCATAGTTCCCTTGTTGCGCATCACGTAGGCGAACACTTCCTGCTGGTGCGACTCGCTGGCAGCCTTCAGCATCCAGCCGTATCCCTTCTGCACCAGATCGTCCTTGTCTAGGAGCAGGATGTCTGCGATGGCCAGCACGTCATTGAGGAACAGCCCGTGCCGTGCCGGGATGATGAGGGACACCGCCGCGGCGCGCCGCATCCAGCGGTTCTCAGAGCGCGCCCACCGCTTCAGCGATTCCAGATGCTGGGGATACATCTCAACGAACGCACCCACCGTGTGGTTGCAGAGTGTGTCGCATGACGCCCAGTTGGTGACGTAGCGTGCGACCCAGTTCTCGAACACCGGGAAGTCCTCCGGCGCGAAGCTCGCCTGCAACGCGTACGACCAGCCACTGGCGATGAACGATTCCTCCATGTAGCCCGACTGCCACAGCCGCTCGCAGAGGGAGAACACCTCAGCCTTTGGCAGTGCCCTCACCTCATGGAAGTACTTCTTCTCAATTGCCGTCACCAGCGTCGTCTTCACGCCGTGAAGGCGGACGCTCTCCTTGAAGTAGCGCTTCCCGCTGTTCCTCGTGTCTTCGTCGGCGCTGGTCTTCAACTCTTCGCGGATCCTCTCGATGATGTCGTCCATCCGGTGAACTCCTCGCATCAACGCCCGAAACGAATTGCTCCGATATGCGGGGCACAGCCGTGTGTGTCCCCTGCGGTCGACCGTGCAACGCTACCATGGCCCGCCCGACCATTGTCAATACGCCGCACGTCCTCCGCTCATTGCTCCGTCTCGGGATACGTGCCCGGTGTGGCGCGAAATGCACAGAGTCGCTGGCGCCGGCGGGTATCTCCTGCTAAGCTGGTCCGCGGACAGACAGGATTGCGGTGCAAGCACAGGGCGGAGGTGATGATGCTTGAGCGTGACTGGCGAGACGTGCTGCTGAGACCCGTGTGGGCTGAGGTTGATCTCGATGCCATCGCGCACAATGTTCGACAGATCACGAGACTGATTGGCCCTTCGGTCCGGCTCTACGCTGCTCTGAAGGGTGACGGCTACGGCCACGGATGCGTTGAGACAGCCCGGACGGTCCTCCAGGCGGGCGCGCATGGACTGGCCCTGGCCAACCTCTACGAGTGCGTCGAGCTGCGTCAGGCGGGAGTAACCGCGCCGATGCTGTTGTATGCCGGGACGCCCGCCTATCTTGCGGAGACGGTGGTACGATACGGGATCACACCAACCATCACGGATCTCGACGCCGCTGTCGGGTTCAGCCGTCGTGCCCCTGACGGGTACGGCGTATTCGTGAAGATTGACTCGGGACTCGAGAGAGCGGGCATCTACGCGGAAGACGCGCTGCCGGTCATCCGCACCATCGCCGCTCTCCCTCACCTCAGGCTCGAAGGCGTGTACACGCACATGCACTCCGGCAGCGGCTCAGACGAATATGCGCACTGGCAGTTCGCGAGGTTTGCTGCTCTCCTGGGACGGCTCGAGGAGGCGGGCATCGAGGTACCGGTCAGGCTTGCCGCCAGCTCGCCATTCGTCGCCGGACACCCGGAGATGCGGCTCAACGCAATCGACCCCGGCCACCTCATTTTCGGCCTTTCCGTCGGCCACGGCACGGATGGGGCACTCAAACTTGCGCCCGCGCTGCAGGCCCTGAAGACGAGAATCGTCCAGATCAAGGAGGCGAAGGAGCGAGCGCACTTCACCGACGAGGCCCCGTTCAGCGCCGGCAACGGAAGGCGCTTCGGCCTCCTCCCCCTCGGCTGGGGCGACGGTCTGCACAGGGAATACGGCTCCGGTGGACCGGCGCTTGTGAGGGGGAGGCGAGCGGTGATACTGGGCCCTGTCCACTACGAGCATTCCCGCCTGGACCTCACGAACATCCCCGAGGCCGAGGTCGGCGACGAGGTCGTCCTCCTCGGACGTCAAGCCGGGGAGGCCATCACCGTCGAGGAGGTGGCCCGTCGTTGCAGCATCCTGCCGGCGCAGGTCGTGGGCACTCTATCGAAACACATGCCCGTGGTCTACTTCCGGCGGGGAAGCTTCCACCGCATCGCCTATCCGGCGCGCAGCTACTCGGCGCAATCGTGCTGACTACAGCTTGCCAAGCTCGTCCAGGAGCTGGAGTACACGGAACGACTCCGAGAGACCAGGCGTGCCGCCCATGGCAGTGGCGACCGCGAGGGTCTCGAAGATCTCCTCTTTGGTGGCACCGGCCTGGAGTGCAAGCATGGTCTGGCCGACGATGCAGAACTTGCAGCCGGCACGAAGACCGACCGCAAGCCCCATCAGGCGCTTCACCTTCGTGCTCAGTGCGCCTTCCTTGTACGCCTCACCGGTAAGGGCGTTCTTGATGCCGATAAGGTCCGGCATCAGGGCCTGACTCTGGTCCCTCAGCTTCAGATACTCATTCCAGACCTCGCGTTGGCTTTCCATGGTTGTCCCCTCCTCTCGCGCAGTCGCGAAACCCACTATTATTACCACAACAGACTTCCCTGTCGGCAGTCCGCTGCGTTCGGCGCCTGCACCGCAGTGCGAGATGAAGGCCGGTGTGCAGGCTCCGCGAGGCGAGACGCATCTCAAGCGGTTCCCTCTCACGGCCGAGGACCGCCTCTATCCCGTCGGAACCGCCATCTGCAGTGACACCCAGAAGTCAAACAGAGGAGTGAGAAACACGAGCAAGGCGGCGTGCAGTACCAGGTAGCCGACGGCCGCGGCGAACGCAAGCCGTCGCAGCTTCACAGCCTCCAGGTTCCTGCCGCGGTCGATGAAGGCGGAGACCGCCCAGCCAAGGCCGAGGCAGACCGCTCCCACGCTGGGATAGAAGTAGAAGACGTAACTCATCCTGTCGGTGATGAGGCTGAGCGGAATCCACGAGACGTACGTCAGTGCGAACCACGACACGCCGAACAGCCCCACCTCGTTGCCGCGTCTCGCAAGGACGGTCATCAGCACTGCGGTGGGAATGACAAGCG
>JALNYR010000094.1 GCA_023229725.1 Dehalococcoidia bacterium
CGGCGCCGTGCGCCTGGGTCGAAGCGTGGGCGGCGGTCGTCATCGGCCTTGTCGCCGGCGTGATTGTTGTGGCTGGTGTCCTGTTCATAGACCGCATCGGCGTGGATGACCCGGTCGGCGCCGTGAGTGTGCACGGTCTGAACGGCATCTGGGGATTGCTGGCCGTAGGATTGTTCGCCGACGGCACGTACGGTCTGGCAACGACCGAGGCTCCGACCGTGGTGGGTCTGTTCTACGGCGGCGGCTTCGGCCAGTTGCTCGCGCAGGGCATCGGCGCCGTCGTAGCGGCGGGCTGGGCGTTCGGAATGGGTTACCTTCTGTTCAAGGGGCTGGACATGCTGGTCGGCATTCGCGTCAACCCGCAGGAGGAGGTCGAGGGTCTGGACATCGGCGAGCATGGCGGTAGAGCGTACCCGAACTTCCCCGTGGTCGAGGACATTCCGTACCGCGGGTAGGAGGCGAACGACGTCATTGGAGGCGAAGGCATGAAGAAGATAGAGGCAATCGTCCGTCCGGAGCGTGTCACCGCGGTGAAGGAAGCCCTCGAGAAGCTGGGCTACCCGGGGATGACACTGACGGAGGTGAAGGGGCACGGGAAGCAGAAGGGACTCGTGCAGCAGTGGCGCGGCAGCCAGTACCGCATCGAGTTCCTGCCGAAGGTGAAGATAGAGCTGGTGGTGGAGAACGGAGACTCCGTGGAGCCCATCATCCAGGCGATAGTGCAGCAGGCGCGGACCGGGGAGGCGGGCGATGGGAAGATATTCGTCTGGCCCATCGAGGAAGTGGTGCGTATCCGCACCGGTGAGCGGGGAACGTCGGCTGTGTAGGGCGGTACGCCTTCGGTGCTGTCGAAGGCTCAAGTGCGGGGCCCGGAGAGTACTCCGGGCCCCGCTTTCGCAACCCTCGGCAGAAGTAGAGTTACCTCACGTACGGCAAACGACCCGGCTCCCTCACTCCCCTCGTGCGCGGGGTGAGACGTGCTCGAACGGCGCCGTTGTTCCTGCGTGGCAGGCGTGATACCTTCGCGGCTGCGGATTCGGCCCGTCAGGGAGGACAGCAGGCATGGCGAGGAAGGTGCGCATCTTGAGAGCGAGCGACATGGCCGGCACGCTCGCGATGCCGGACGTGTTGGCGCTTGTGGAGCGCGCCTTCGCGGAGAGGGGGCGGGGGCGGACAGAGATGCCGGCCAAGAGCTACCTTCACTTCCCCGACCAGCAGGGCGTCCTGCTCATTATGCCGGGCAGCCTGCCGCAGATGAGCGAGGCGGCCGTGAAGCTCATCAGTGTCCACACCGGCAACCCGGCCGGACACGGCCTTCCGACGCTCATCGCGACGATTGTCCTTGTTAGCCCGGACACGGGCGAGCCGCTCTGCATCATGGATGGCGCGTATGTCACCGGCATGAGGACCGGCGCAGCGTCGGGCGTGGCCACGAAGCTGCTCGCCCGGAGGGACTCTCACGTGCTGGGGCTCATCGGTGCCGGCTTCCAGGGACCGTTCCAGCTTGAAGCGGTCCGGCATTCCATGCCCGTCAAGACGGTGCTCGTCAATGACCTCGTCCCGGAGAAGGCTCGCAAGCTGGCGGACATCGCCATGGGGTTTGGCCTCCATGCTCGGGCCTGCGAGACGGCGGAGGAAGTGGTTCGTGGATGCGACGTGCTGGTCACGGCGACGCCCAGCGACCGGCCCATCGTCAGGAACGAGTGGGTGCATCCGGGCATGCATCTCAACTGCGTTGGCTCGTACGCGGCCGGCAAACAGGAAATCGACCCGGCGATACTGAAGCGCGCGATAGTCGTGGTGGACGACTGGGAGCAGGCGAGCCACGCGGGGGAGATCAACGTTCCGGTCAGCCGCGGTCTGTTCGGGCGCGCAGATGTGTACGCGGAGCTGCCGGAGATCGCGGCAGGGCTGAAGCCGGGACGAACCGATAACGAAGCTGTCACGGTGTTCGATACCACCGGGCTGGCGATACAGGACGTGGTGACGGCATGGAAGGTGTTCGAGGTGGCGGAACGCAACGGTCTGGGTCTCGTTATCGACCCACTCTTCACTCTGCCCACGTAGGACACGGTCGTCCGGCGCCGCCGTGCCGCGGGGCGTGCTCTTGCTCCGTCGTGACGGATGGCATTGCGGCGGTGCATGTCCCGGACTTTTCTCCGCATCCGGCGTCACGCCTTCATCGATGGCCCCCTGCGCCGGGATTCTGTCGCAGTCCGGGCGGCGCTGCAGCGCCGAAGGAGTTGACAGGGTTGGTGGTCGCATGCGAGCATATCCATTGGGCACATCCATCGATGCGAAGTCCGCAGCCCGAGCCGGTGACTTGCGTTCACGATGCGGGAAGCCGGGCGAGGCTTGGGACGAAGCGAAGGTGAGTGTGCCCTTCCTGTGTCCGAAGGCCATCCCGGAGGAGCGAGGTGGAGAGAGCCATCCTGTCGCCCCTCCTCTGTACTATTCGAGCCTTCGCTGCGTCTGACCCGCGCCCTGTCTGCCATTGCAGACCCTCGGTGCGTGCCGCTCTGCTGCTCAGGTGCCGCCCGCAACATCGTATATACTGTCTCTGAAGCTATGGCCCACGTGGGGCGGACTAGAGGACGGCAAGATGTCTGAACAGGACAGGGTGACTATCTACTGCGACGGAGCGTGCTCCGGCAATCAGTTCAAAGGCAACCGGGGAGGGTGGGGGGCGGTCCTCTCGTACCAGGACGCCGTGAAAGAAGTACACGGCGGCGAGAAGAACACGTCAAACCAGCGCATGGAACTGACAGCCTGTATCGAGGCGCTGCAGCGGCTGAAGGGAAAAGGCCTTGGGGTGGATGTCTTCTCCGACAGCGCGTACATGGTGAACGGCATGCGGCAGAGGTGGTACGACCGCTGGGAGCAGAACGGCTGGCTGAATGCCCAGCGGAAGCCGGTCGAGAACCGCGACCTGTGGGAGCGATTGCTTGCGCTTGTCCGGTCGAACGACGTCACATTCCACAAAGTGACGGGGCATTCCGGCATCAACCTCAATGAGCGCGCCGACGAGCTTGCGCGCCTTGGCATCAGCGAACTCGTCTAGTCGTCTGCGCGAGGAGGAGTGGTGGCCTCGGCGTCCCCCTGGTTTCGCCGCCGGATTCGAGTCTTCAGCATCCGGACGAAGTCCTTGAGCAGGCCCCGTTCCACGTCGGTGAGATTCGGCCATTCGTCCCGGAAGAAGAGACGCAACTCGGGGTCCGTGATGATGTCCTCGGTCTGTGCGGTCTGCGTTGCGTTGAGATAGCCGGCGGTGCGAAGCATCTCCATCTCAGTCACGCCAAGCGCCGTTGCCAGGGTGCAAAGTGTGTGGACGCCGGGCAGCGTCCGGCCGGTCTCCACGTGCGCCAGGAAGCCGTCGCTCACGCCTATCTTCCGCGCGAGTTCGCGCTGCGTCAGGGGCGGTTCGAGGTCCAGGCGCCAGCGGCGCACCCTGGCTCCGAATTCCCTGTGCTCAAAGTCGTTCATGGCTGCCTCGCTCCGCATAGCACCAATATGAGTCTAGCATACTCCATCCGGTGCGCGCCGGGCGCCTTCCACCGGACGCACCGCCAGTCATCCGTTAGGACGAGGTCCCCCATTCCATTCGGACCACCGGAACCCCCCGCCGAGACGATGTCGCACGTCACGCGTCTCGTGTATCCTGTCGGAGTGAGTGCGGCTGCGCACTGTCGGAGGTGAAGCGAATGCTGGAGGTGAAGCAACTTACCAAGCGGTTCGGCCGGCACGTGGCGGTCGACAACGCGTCGTTCAAGGTGGACGAGGGGGAGGTGTTCGGCTACCTCGGACCGAACGGGTCCGGAAAGACGACGACCATGAGGCTGATTCTCGGCCTGCTGAAGCCCACGGGCGGCGAAGCTCTCCTGTGGAGCGGGCGGGCTTCGGACCGACCGGACATAAGGCGACGTGTCGGCGTGCTGCTCGAGGCGGACGGGCTCTACCCGAGACTGAGCGCATACGATAACCTGGACTACTTCGGCCGGCTCTACCGTGTGCCCGGGCTCGAAGCGCGAATCGAGCGACTGCTCGAGTTCGCCGGTCTGGCCCAGAGACGCAATGACAAGGTCGGCACGTTCTCCCGGGGCATGCGGCGCAAGTTGGGTCTCATTCGAGCGCTGTTGCACTCCCCCGACCTGCTGTTGCTTGACGAACCCTCTGCCGGGCTCGACCCCGAGGCGCAGAAGATGGTGCGCGACCTCATCGTGACGCTGTCCAGCGAAGCGAACATCACCGTGTTCCTGAACTCACACGACCTTGATGAGGTCCAGAGGATATGCGGCAGGGTCGCCATCATCCAGGCTGGGCGCATACGCGTCTGCGACACTCTCAAGGCGCTGCAATCGTCATCGCGAGTTCCGGGAGTCGAGTTTGTCCTGTCTGATGGCTCTCGTCTTCAGGAGGCAGCCTCGCTGCTCAGGGGACGGGATGGTGTGGGAAAGGTCGAGACTCGGAACGGGAGTGTGCACGTAGACCTGGTCCAGGAACACGTCTCGCCGGCACTGCTGGCACTGCTCGAAGAGCACGGCATCGGCGTCGACGAGCTCCGGCGTGGCAAACGGTCACTCGAGGACGTGTACCTGGACATCGTCCGGCAGGAGGATTCGAATGGGTGAAGCTGTCACTGTGTTCAGAAAGGAACTCCGGGAGCTTGCGTTCAGCCGCAGCTCCGTGGCGTCCGGCGTGCTCTTCGCGGTCGTGTTCGGGGGCTTGTACTCTCTCAGGATCACCGGCGAGATGGCGACCACGCTGGATGTATCTCTCGGCAGCCTCCTCTTCTTCCTGACGACGCTTCTTGGTGTCTTTCTGGGATACTCGTTCACGAGCCAGGTGTTCCTGCGGGAGAAGACGGACGGCGTCATCGAGACGCTGCTCTGCAGCCCCGCCAGCCTGCGTGGCCTGTGGCTCGGGAAGACACTGGCGGTCACGGTCTTCTCGCATGCGCTTGCGGTGGTGTCCGGCGTCCTGACGGCTCTGGTGACCAGCGCCCGGCTCGGCACCGTTGCCGTGCCGAACGCCGCAGTGCTTGCGTACCTTGTGTGCGTCGTCCCGCTCGTGATTGCATGTCTGGTGGGAGCGCTCGGCTTCGCACAGCTGCTTCTCGGCATGAAGGAGAACCGGATTATCGGCCTGGCGCTCTTCATCCCCCTCTTCGCGGGCCTCTACGGGCTGGGCTACAGCTCCACCGGCACCTTTGTCGTGGCGTGGCTCCACGTGGGGCTCGTGGCGTTGGGGGCGGCAATCGTACTCGCTGTGATTGCCTGGGGTTCACGGTTTCTCAACCGCGAACGCATAGTGACGTCATTGCCGTGAGAACGACGATGCCGGCACTGGCCCGAGAGGGAGGGTGTTGTTGCGGGAGGATTGTGCGATGGTGTGCTACGAGTATCCCATCGCATGGCGAGTGGCGCGGACGTTCTCCGTCGAGGTGAGCATCTCGAGGAGGGTGAAGGCGACGTCGGTTGCAGTGGCGGGCGACGTGGACGTGACGAAGCACCCATCGCGCACAAGCGGGGCGTCAACTACCTCCGCACCCATCTCCGCGAGCTGCCGCCGTCTCCTGCCGTCGAGTAGATGATAGGTCGTGGCGCGGCGCCCCTGGAGAACCCCGCTGCGGGCCACCGGCAGGGCGCCTGTGCAGATGGCGGCAACGGGCTTGCCCGCTGCCGCAAAACGTCGCAGGACGTCGCCAAATGCGTCCGAGTAGGCATCGTTGTAGAACCCGGCTTGCTCGAAACCACCCGGGACCGCCACCGCGTCGAAATCATCGTCCTGTACCTCGCCGAGCAGCATCTCGGGTATCACCTTGAAACCGAATGTGCACTGGAGCTGTGGATGAAGGCTCACGGTAATGACCTCGATCTCCTCCTCTCCGAATGTGCTGGCGAAGCCCAGCACATCGGAGAAGGCGGCGGCCTCGTACGCCTCGAAGCCGTCCGAGAGCAGCAGCAGGACTCGTTTCATGCTCACCTCCTCGTGCGCTCTACTGCGTGCGGGCGCCGCTCAGAGCGACCGCAGGGCAAAGACACTATCGCGGGGTCGGGTTGAAGAAACGATGGGTGGGTGGAGATGGGAAAACTCGAAGGCGGGCGGACTAGTGAGACAAGGCTCGGCCTGCCACTTCCGCGCATGACGGAGAGGCGGCGCCTCATGACTACAGGCTACCATTGCAGCGTGGGGTCGTCAATCATGGTCGCAGGACGCCGGCCGCATTCGCCCGGCCCTGCGCGGCCGACGGGCGAAACACGCAATTGCCTTGACACGATAGGTGCGCTGACATATGCTTTGAAACACGGCTTCGGACGACGAAGCTGCGTAAGAGTCTCTTCGAAGCGCGTGTCGAAAGCACTTCGCCTCGCTCACTGGCCGCCCACCGGTGCAACTGTTCGGTGAATTCGTGCGCACGGTGGGTGTGATTGTCGGGCGCGAGCGCGCAGGCATGGGACGAACTGGCCGCGACGGTCGGATGCGATGTGTCCGCTCCGTGGCGGGCGCTCAGGCCGACCGTGAGCGAAGAGCATATTCCAATCACCGGGAATCGATGTAGAGATGAGCAGAGACAACGGATTTCGCAGGTCAGACGAGCCGAATCCTCAGCCCCAGCCGTCGACTGGTGAACCGGCGACGAGCGAGCCGCAGGTCGCGCAACCCGTCGGCAGCGTGATTACCCTGCACCTTGGTGGCAGGAATCCCCTCAAGTCCTTCAATACGTATGTGATTCGCGGTCAGCGCCACATCCTTGTTGACCCTGGACCTCCCGACATGGCTGGCGAGCTGCTCGAGCAACTGTCTCGAAACCGGATATCGCTTGGCGACATCGGCCTCATCGTCCTGACGCACGGTCACCCTGACCACTTCGGCAGTGCCGCGCGACTGAAGGAATGGACGCAAGCCCCCGTTGCGGTCCACGAACTTGATGCCGAGTACGTGCACTGGGGCACTGTGCCGCCGCTCAAGCCGGTGACGCGACTGGGGATGCTCTGCCGATTCGCGTTTAACGCTAAATCAGAGCCGGTTGAACCGGACATCATCCTTCGCGAAGGAGACAGGCTCAACCGCTATGCCGGACGTGGCAGAGTCATCCTCACGCCGGGTCACACCGCCGGGTCTATCTCTATCCTGTTGCCCGACGGGCAGTGCATCGTCGGAGACCTGATGATGCGAGGCTTGCGCGCGCGGACTCCTTCTTTGTCGTGGTATGCGGAGGCTCCTTCCGAACTGCGGCAGAGCCTGCAGAAGGTCGTCTCCGCTGGCGCTCGGACGTTGCTGGCGAGCCGCGGCGGACCGTTCGACGTGACGGCACTGTCGCGTAAGTTCTCCTGGCTTGAGGTGCCGGTGAATACCGGCAGCGTCGAGGCGGAAGACCGGCCTCAGCCGCGAGTCGCCGAGGCCGGGACCGAGCGGGTGGTGTCGCCGTCGGCATCTGAACTTGGGGTTGCGCCCGCTGCGCGGCCTGACGACGGAGACCCGAATCGTCCGCGGAGGCATCGCTCCAGACATCGTAGACCCGGACGGCGGGAAGGCTCCCCTGAGGGTGGACCGCCGCCGGCCGACTCTGCCGGCTAGGGCGAGTACGTGGTTCCGGCGGCGAGGTGTCTCACGTTTCCCGGCGTCACAGCAGCGTTTCCATCAGCCGGGCATTCACTACACCTTGGTCGCCGTTGTTCGTGTTGAAGAGCACGTGAACGTCTGAGGCTGCCAGCGCACAGTCCCTGATGCGGCCCGCCCAGGGCGCAAGCTCGCCGTCGCTGTAGTAGTAGTCGAACCGGTCAGCGGGCGACGCGTTCTTCTTCTCCCATGTCTCCGTCTTGCGCCCGTGGAAGCGCACGACTCCGATGTCTGCCGTCACGTCCGCCACCGGCGGCATGCTGGATGCGAAGCCCTGGGGCTCGTCGACGCACACGAACGAGAGGCGATTGTGTCTCAGGAAGCTGAGCGTCGACTCCCTGTTCTGTTCGGAGAGCCAGCGGTTGTTGCGAAATTCAACCGCGATTGCGTGCGACGGCAGGCGTGCCTTGCAGGCAAGGATGTAGTCCATCTGCGCGACACCCGGCAGGAACCACGGCGGGTACTGGAACAGCACCGTTCCCAGCTTGCCGGCGGAATCAAGCGGCATGAGTGCATCCTCAAAGCGTGCCCACAGGTTCTGCAGAAGCTCGTCCGGTAGGTCACGCCAGTAGAGGCGTTCCTTGGCGGCAACGTTGGCCGGAAGCGCACCGCGTATGTCAGCCGGCAGCGCCTCGTGGGGCGTCGGGTGCTGCGTGAAGAGCCGGAACGCCTTCACGTCGAAGACGAAATCCGGCGGTGTCCTCTCGGCCCACAGGGTCGAGTTGCGCCGCGACGGCAGAGAGTAGTAGCTGCTGTCCACCTCGACGAGGTCGAACTGGGTTGAGTAGTACGCCAGCCGTGACTCCGCCGTGCGCGCCGATTCAGGGTAGAAGGAACCGGCGCGGATGAGGCTCGGGTCGGTCCACGAGCACGTCCCGATACGTATGCGACCCGACATGTGCGCTCTCCCCTCTCCGGGCTGCTACCTGCCGGTCCAGTCTATCCCTGCATGCAACGTGGCGCAAGGCGGCACCCCCCGGTGTGATGGTGTCCGCCCGGGATTGCTGCTATTGTACGTTCGTTATGTCCAATCGTGGCTCCCGTCGGCCTGCCGCTGTTGGACGGACGCGTTCTCCGATTCGTGCCCTCGGCCGTGCCCGGGAGCTGGCGCGAAGCGAAGGGCTGTCGGCACTGGTGACGGCGGCCATGCGTCGGTACGTCATCGATTCCCGGACCTTCTTCCTCTACCAGCATCATCACCGTGCCTGGCCCGGCGGTGGTCTTGTGCCCCGACCGGAAGGGTTCGACGAGTGCCTTGTCGTGGGGAACGAGGCGGCCGACAGCGCAGCCGCCGAGCACAACGATTTCCGGGACACTGTGCCCGGGGCGCGGCGTGCTCTGGACTGCGGCGCGGTTGCCCTCTGCATCTACCAGGGGCGTGACGTGGCTCACGTCGGCTGGCTGGCCACGTCACCGGCAGCGCGCCGGGCGCTTGACCGTCTGGGATACGAGGTGCGGTTTGATCGGGGAGAGTCCTGGACCGGCGCAGCGTTCACCGTGCCCCGTTTTCGCAACCATGGGCTGCTCACATACAGCTGTCAACGGCGATTCGACTACCTCTTGAGCGCAGGCTTCACCGTCTCGAGGGCCGCAGTTGCGATGGACAATGCTGCCTCTCACCATGTGACCATGCGCTTTGAGCCGCGAGTGTACGCCATCGGCCGTCAACTACGGATTCTCCGATGGCGAAGGTGGACCGAGCGGCCGGTGACGCCGTCCGACCTGGCCTGACTCGCGCTTCGCGCCGTTTGCCGTTGCCACTGCCCGCCTTCAGGGTGCTGCGTTGTACGTTGTCCCATCGCCTTGCAGGTGCAGGCGCCCATGCCTGCCCGCCAACCCGTCGGGCGCGCGGCGCGGGCGCCATTGCACAACATCCCACGGCGCGTTGTCCGTTGTAGGGGCGGCCCTCCGTGGCCGCCCGCCATCCCGTCGTCGGACGCCC
>JALNYR010000095.1 GCA_023229725.1 Dehalococcoidia bacterium
GCGGTACACCCACGCGTCCGTTCAGCGCGCCGGCGAGTTCGATGCACGTCGCCGGCGTCACTCCTCTCTGCAGCGCGTGATGGCTCGCGTTCTGTATCGTGGCCCCGTCCGCCAGGGGGTCGGAGAACGGGATGCCAATCTCCACCATGTCGCACCCGTTCCGTGCGAGCACCGGCACGACCTCCAGAGTCGCCTCGATGCTCGGGTAGCCGGCCGTGACGTAGGCTATGAGCGCCTTGCGGCCGGGTTCAAACGCAGTCGCCACTTTGTTCACAGTGTCACCCCCAGTGCCTCACTGACGATGCCCATGTCCTTGTCGCCGCGGCCGCTGACGTTGACGACGATGCAGCGACGCGCATCCAGCTTCGTCGCAAGCTCCACCGCCGTCGCTACCGCGTGCGCCGACTCGAGAGCCGGGATGATGCCCTCGGTACGGCACAGCAGCTTGAACGCCGCGAGCGCCTGCACATCGTCCACCGCCACGTACGCCGCTCTGCGGGAATCCTTCAGGTAGCTGTGCTCCGGTCCGACGCCTGGGTAGTCGAGCCCGGCTGAGATGCTGTGCGTCTCCGCTATCTGCCCGTGCTCGTCCTGCAGCAGGTAGGACCGCGCCCCGTGCAGTACACCGTCACGCCCGGCAGCGAGCGTGGCCGCGTGTTCGCCCGTGGCGAGCCCCTTGCCCCCCGCCTCCACCCCTATCAGGTCGACGCCCCGGTCATCAAGGAAGGCGTGGAATATCCCCATAGCGTTGCTGCCGCCGCCGACGCAGGCGACGACATAGTCGGGCAGCCGCCCCGTGGCGCTCAGCATCTGCTCCCGCGTCTCCTTGCCGATGACCGACTGGAAGTCGCGCACGATGGATGGGTACGGGTGCGGCCCGACCACCGAACCCAACAGGTAGTGTGTGGTCGACACATTCGTAATCCAGTCGCGTATCGCCGCGTTGATGGCATCCTTGAGCGTCCGGCTGCCGTCGGGGACCGACCGCACCTCCGCGCCCATGAGCTTCATGCGGAGGACGTTGAGCGACTGCCGCCGCACGTCGTCTTCTCCCATGTACACGACGCACTCGAGCCCGAGCATCGCGCACACGGCGGCCGTTGCCACGCCGTGCTGGCCAGCGCCCGTCTCTGCCACTATCCTGTGCTTGCCCATGCGGCGGGCGAGCAGCCCCTGCCCGAGCGCGTTGTTTATCTTGTGCGCGCCCGTATGCGCCAGGTCTTCCCGCTTGAGGTAGATGATGGCCCCGCCGCAGGCGCGGCTGAGCGTGTCCGCGCGGTAGAGAGGGGTCGGTCTGCCGATATAGTCCCGGCAGTACGACGCGAACTCGGACCAGAACGCTCTGTCGGTCGAAAGCGATTCGAATGCCGCCGTCAGCTCGTCGAGCGCCGGCACGAGCGTCTCAGGGACGAACCTTCCTCCCCACATCCCGAAGTACCCTCTGCTGTCAGGCAAGGCTGCAGCCTGCATGTACCTTCTCCTTCCCGGCCCGCCGCACTGCTGCGACGAAGGCCCGTATCAATTCAGGGTCCTTGGCCCCCTCCCGCTCCACGCCCGTCGAAACGTCGACTCCGTGGGGCTGCACCATCCGTACAAGCTCACCGACGTTGTCGGGAGTGAGCCCGCCGGCCACGATGACGTCGTGACGCGCGGCCACGTCTCGCGCTATCCCCCAGTCGAACGTACATCCCGTTCCTCCGGCCGCCGCTCCGGCGCCCGTGTCGAGCAGGTGCAGCAGTCTGCCACCGGGAAGCTCCGCTTCCGCCCGCTCCACGTCGGCTGCCAGCAGCGCAGCCGGGGTGCCGCAACTGACATGCAGCACCCGTATCGCCGGCCGTTCGAGCAGACGGCAGTACGCCACGTCCTCACCGCCGCTCAGTTGCACAAGGTCGAAGCCGCAGTAGTCCGCAGCCCGGTTCACGTCGTCCGCCGCAGCGCCCACGAATACGCCCACCGCGTACAGGGCGCGTCCCACCCTGCGTGCCTCGCGCACGAGTGCCCGCGCTTCGTCCAGCGACACCCGCCGCCTGCTGGGCGCCATGACGAAGCCCAGGTAGTCCGCGCCGGCAACCGCCGCCGCAACCACGTCCCTCTCCTCGCGCAGCCCGCATATCTTCACCCTCACGCGTTGCACAGCAGTTCCCTCACTTTCGCGCCCGCGTCCGGCGACCTCATCAGCGCCTCGCCCACGAGCACCGCATCCACACCGCAGCGCGCGAGTCGCTCGACGTCGCTCCGCTCCCGGATGCCGCTCTCAGCCACGACCAGCCTTCCGGCGGGAATCAGCGGGCGAAGCCGCTCGAAGGTAGCAAGGTCGACCTCGAACGTCCGCAGGTCGCGGTTGTTGACGCCGATGATGAGTGCGTCGCTGCGGAGGGCCGTATCAAGCTCCGCCTCGTCGTGCACCTCCACCAGGCAGCGCATCCCCATGCCGTGACTCAGTTCGAGGAGGTCCCGCAGCATCTGAAGCGTGAGCACGGCGGCAATCAGCAGCAGGCTGTCGGCCCCATACGCCCGCGATTCCACCACCTGGTAGGGGTCGACGATGAAGTCCTTCCGCAGCAGCGGTGGCCTCCCCATCCCGAGCCCGTCGGCGATGGCCGCAAGGTCCGCCAGGCTGCCACGGAAGAATGTCTCCTCCGTCAGCACGGATATGGCTGCAGCGCCGTTCGCTGCGTAGGTGCGTGCCTGCTCGACAACGTCGAATCCGTCGCGGATGAGCCCCCGCGAGGGCGAGGCCCGCTTTACCTCGGCGATGAGCGCCACTCCGTCGCCGCTGAGCGCCTGGGCAAAGTCGAGGGCCGCCGGACAGTCCTGCGCCATCCGTTCGAGCATCGCATGAGGGGTCCGGCGCTTCCGCTCCTGCAGCGACGCGCGGGTGCGGTCGACTATCTCACCGAGCCGCGTCATGCCGCGGCCCCCGCAGCGCTGCGGCAGAAGCTGACCAGTTGCTCGAGCTTCATGCGGGCGAGCCCGGCATCGAGCACCTCGCGCGCCACGCCGGCGCCCTCCCTGAGTCCCGCCACCACGCCGGCGACGCGAAGCGCCGCCGCCGCGTTCATCACCACCACGTCGCGGCACGGGCCCGGTGCGCCGGAGAGCACGTCGCGCAGCAGCGCCGCGTTCTCCTCGCACGTGCCCCCCGCATACGTGCCCGAGCTGTCGGCCGGCAGGCCGAAATCCTCAGGCGTCACGGAGTAGCTCGCAAGCCTTCCGTGGTCCATCTCACACACCATCGTCCTGCCATGCAGCGTGAGTTCGTCGAGTCCGTCTTCTCCGTGAATCACGATTGCCCTGTCGCAGCCGAGCTGACCGAGCACGGTCGCCATCTTGGTCACCAGCCCGGGCGTCGCTACCCCCAGCAGCTGCGCCCTGGGGCCGGCGGGATTGCACAGCGGACCGAGCACGTTGAACACGGTGCGGACGCCAACCTCCCGCCGGGGCGCCCCCGCGTACTTCATCGCCGGGTGGAACAGCGGCGCGTAGAGGAAACCGATGCCCACCTCGCGGATGCAGCGCTCCACTTGCGCCGGCTGCAGGTCCAGCCGCACGCCGAGCGCCTCAAGCACGTCAGCGCTGCCGCACCTGCTGCTCATGGCGCGGTTGCCGTGCTTCGCCACCTTCACCCCCGCCCCCGCCGCCACGAACGCGGCGGCCGTGGAGATGTTGAACGTGTGCGAGCCGTCGCCGCCCGTGCCGCACGTGTCAAGCTCCGCCCCCGGGTCTATCCGCACGGCGTTGGCCAGCATCGTCCTCGCCAGGCCGACCATCTCGTCCGGCGTCTCGCCCTTCATCGTCAGCGCCACGGCAAACCCCGCTATCTGGGCCGGCGTGGCCTCGCCCCGCATAACCTCGTCCATCACCAGGGCGGCCTCGCTCGTCTGGAGCGAGCGCCCGGCGACTATCTCTGCAATTGCTTCGCGAATCATCTTCCTGCTCCTTGCACGAAATTGCGCAGCAGCTCCTTGCCTGACTGGGTCATAAACGACTCCGGGTGGAACTGGACGCCCTGCACCCGGTACTCCTTATGCCTCAGCCCCATGATGAGGCCATCGGACGTCCACGCCGTCACCTCGAGGCAGTCCGGCAAGCCCTCGCGCTCCACGATGAGTGAGTGGTAGCGGATGGCCGAGAAGGGATTCGGCAGGCCCGAAAAGAGCGCGGCCCCGTCGTGGTACACGGCGGACGTCTTGCCGTGCCGCACCTCGGGTGCGCGGTGGACGACGCCTCCGTAGCTGTAGCCGACGCACTGGTGGCCCAGGCACACGCCCAGGATGGGAATCGTCGGACCGAAGCGCCGGATGACCTCGTTCGAGATGCCCGCGTGCTCCGGGTTCGATGGCCCGGGAGAGACGACGATACGCTCCGGCGCCAGGCCGGCGATCTCGTCGACCGTCATCTCGTCGTTCCGCACGACGACGACCTCCTGCCCGAGCTCACTCAGGTACTGATACAGGTTGTACGTGAAGCTGTCGTAGTTATCGATGAGCAGCAACATGCTGTGCCTCCCGCGCGCTGTGTCCGGCTTCGGCAATCGCAATCGCCTTCAGCAGCGCACCCGCCTTGTTCAACGTCTCCTCGTACTCGTTCGACGGCACGCTGTCGTACACGATGCCGCACCCGGCCTGCGCGTGCGCCATCCCCTTGGACGTCACGATGGTCCGGATGGTGATGGCCATGTCCATCGCGCCGGAGAACGAGAGGTAGCCGACCGCTCCCGCGTACGGGCCGCGCCGGTCGGGCTCCAGGTCCGCGATTATCTCCATCGCGCGAACCTTCGGGGCGCCCGACACCGTGCCGGCCGGGAAGCAGGCGCGGAGCGCGTCAAGCGCCGTCAGGTCCTTGCGCAGCCGCCCTTCGACGTGCGTCACCAGGTGCATGACATGCGAATAGCGCTCCACGTCCATGAGGTCGCTCACCTCGACCGTTCCCGGCTCGCTCACGCGGCCGATGTCGTTGCGGCCGAGGTCGACGAGCATGATGTGCTCGGCGCGTTCCTTCTCGTCGCTCCGCAGTTCCGCCTCCAGTTGCCGGTCTTCCTCCTGCGTCCGGCCGCCGCCCCTCGTGCCGGCCAGCGGCCTCGTCATCACCTTGCCATCCTCCACCCGGACGAGTATCTCCGGGGAGGCGCCGACGAGTTGGAAGTCGCCGCAGTCGAGGTAGAACATGTACGGCGACGGATTGACGGTGCGCAGCGCGCGGTAGATGTCGAAGGGCGCTGCCGACGTCCGGCGGCTGAGCCGCTGCGAGAGGACAACCTGTATCGCCTCGCCTTCGGCGATGAGCGCCTTCGCGGAGGTGACGGCGCTCTCGAAGTCAGCCCGGGAGAGGTTCGAGCCGACCATGCCCTCCGCCTGAGCGCCGGCCTCCGGCCGCAGCTCTGGCTGCAGCGGCTGCCCCAGTCGGTTCACCAGGTCTTCGATGCGCCCGATGGCTTCGCCGTACGCCCGCTCCACGCTGCCCCCCGGCTGCACGTGACTCAGCACCTTGATGGTGTGCGTCACGTGGTCGAAGACCAGCATCGTGTGCACGAACATGAAGTACGACTCCGGCAGCCCGAGCCGGTCCTGCTCCGGAACCGGCAGGCGTTCGAAGCGGGCCGCCGTCTCGTAGCCGAGATAGCCGACCGCTCCGCCGCAGAGGCGCGGCAGGCCGGGCACGTGAGCCACGCGGAACCGGTCCATCTCCGCCGCAATCCGCGCGAGCGGCTCCATGCCGTCGTCCCGCTGTCCGGCGAGAACCAGGTACGGCTCGGTGCCGATGAAGCTATAGCGGGCCAGTCGCTGGCCGCCCTCGACGCTCTCCAGCAGGAAGCACGGGCCGTCGCGGTGAATCTTGAGGAACGCCGATACCGGCGTCTCGAGGTCCGCGACGACCTCACGCCAGACGGGCACCCAGGCCCCTCCACTCGCGTAGCGTCGCACGTCCTCGATTGCCGGGTAGTACATCTGCATTCCTCCTTCTCTTGCTCCGGGACAACAAAAAGCCCCTCGTCCCTAAGGGACGAGGGGCTTCAGCCCTTCGTGGTGCCACCCTGGTTGGCCGCGCACGCGACGTGCACGGTCATCTCTTGTCAGATACCGCCCCTCAACCGGGCTATATCCTGGGCTCTGCTAACGGTGCCCTCTCCGTCAGTTCCTACTCGGCGAAGCCTTTCGGTCTGCAGCTCCCGGGTCCATTCACTCCCCGCGCAGTCGCCGGCTCACACCTTACCCGGCTCTCTGAGACCCGCCTGGGGACCTACTAGTCCCGTTCGAAGCCTTTGTCGTATTCAGTTATGGGCGGTAATGCTAGACACTTGTCAATCGACTTGTCAAGTCGCCTGCCGCCGCGCCACGCCCCTGCCGTCCGGCAGGACGGAACACTCGACGCGGCTCCCTCAACCCTTCCGCAGCTTCAGGCTGATGCCCAGTCGCTCCGCTGCCGCTTCCAGTCGTTCTCGCAGGATCTTCGCCCGGCTCTCGCGGTCACCCTCGGGGATTGCCTTCTCCCCTGCCTCGCGCCGTGCATCGTCAAGCGCCGTCCGCAGGTCATCCACCGGCAACAGCGCGCACGCGGCGCGGCAGCGGCCCTTGGAGCGCCCCTCGTCGAACTCGCCAAGCATGGCTGTCAGCAACTCGATGCGTTTCCGCTGCTGCTCCACGAAGCCGTCGAGGCCGCGCTGACGTATCGCACGGAGGTTGGAGAGCGTCGCGGCATGGGTGACGATTGAATCTCCCTTGTCCCAGCCTTCGAGGCGCGGGCACGGGAATTCCGGGCACTCGGCGCAGGTTTCGTAGCCGCGGTCGCGCACCGCGCACCGGGAGATGGCGCACCACCGCCCGGCCGCGCCGGTCGGCCCGGGCGCCGTGCAGCCCCCACACCCATTGCCAGCCTTCACGTGCTGCACAGGACAGAGCCCGCAGTCGATGCCGCACGCTCCGATGGTAGGGTGCTGCTTGCCGTTCATCGCTCCTCCTGGCGCGCCCGCCCGAATCCGGCTGCCGCGCGGCGCGACCTGTGCCGCCGCCTCGCGATGTGCACACCACTGAAAGACAGTGTACAGTAGTCGGTCAAACGGCAGGATGCCGCTCCCCGCAGCAAGGCCGTCGAGACAGGAATCGTTGTCGCAAAGGAGAGTGCCACGTGAAGAGCTCTCGGACGGTACAACTCCCGCAGATGGCATGGTACGGGGACACCCCCATCGACATCGATTTCCCCGACTCGTGGGACGTCACGGTGTGCCGTGCAGGCGGTCAGAGCGCGCCGGCGCTCGACGACGCCGGCATCCGCTCGGCATTCGCGAACCCCATCGGCACGAAGACCATCCGCGAGCTGGCGCGCGGCAAGAAGGAGGTCGTCATCCTCTTCGACGACCTCACCCGGGCGACGCCGGTGCACGCGATGCTGCCCTACGTGCTCGAGGAGCTGGCGCAGGCCGGCATTACGGACGAGCACATCCGCCTCATCGCGGCGGTCGGCGCGCACGGTGCGATGAACGGCCTCTGCATCCGCAAGAAGCTCGGCGAGGAGGCGATGGAGCGCTTCCTCATCTACAACCACAATCCGTACGAGTTCTGCACGCCGCTCGGCAGCACCAGCCGGGGCGTACCGGTCGTTGTCAATAGTGAAGTCATGCGGTGCGACCTCAAGATAGGCATCGGCTCCATCGTGCCGCACCCGCTCGCCGGCTTCGGCGGCGGCGCCAAGATCATCCTGCCGGGCGTCGCCTCGGCGGAGACCATCAGCGTCAACCACAACAAGCTCGGCTCCTCGCCGACAGTCGACGTCGGCAAGTACGAGGGCAACATCGCCCGGGCGGACATGGAGGAGACGGCGCGGATGGCCGGGCTCGACGTCAAGGTGGACGCGCTGCTCAACCTCAAACGAGAAGTGACCGCGCTCTACGTCGGCGACTTCGTCGAGGAGCACCGGGAAGCCGTCAAGGTCGCCAAGACGCACTACGCCGCTGACTTCGTCCCGGACTGCGACATCGTCATCGCCAACTGCTACTTCAAGGCCAACGAGGTGACGCTTGCACCCCGCGTCTCCCACCCGTTCCTGAAGTCGAGCGGCGGCGACATGGTCTTCATCGCCATCACGCCCGAGGGGCAGATGACCCACTACCTCGGCCGCACGTTCGGTCGCAATATGGGCGGTCGCACGTGGTTCGAGAGGGCGATGCTGCCGCAGAACACGCGGCGCCTGACCATCATGTCCCCGTACCCGGACAAGGTGGGCGCCGACTGGACCGGGCCGTACGACAAGGTCAACCGTGCCCGCACCTGGACAGAGGTCAGGTCGATGCTCGAGAAGACCTACGGGAAGAAGGCGAAGGTGGCCGTCATCCCGGATGCCACCAGCCAGTACTTCCCCGGCGAGCCGGCCGCGCGCTCGGAGACGGCGCTCTAGCCTGTCCCGCGTTTGCAGGCGTCCCGGGAGGGGGGATTCCCTTCCGTCCGGCGGCACGCTGTTGCGCGCGGCGGCCTCTTGCTCCCGGCTGGAATCAGTCACATAATGCTGCTGACGACCGACGCGCACGCCCTCGCCGCTGCAGGTACGAAGCGTGACAAGGAGGAGAGAAGCTCATGAATGACTCGAACGTTGTGCGGCTCCCCCAACTGGCATGGTATGGAGACTCCGCGCTCGACATCGACTTCCCCTCCTCGTGGAACGTGCTCGTGTGCCGGTCCAACGGCGCCGGCGCGCCCGCGCTCGACGACGAAGGCTTCCGCAAGGCGTTCGCGCAGCCCATCGGGACGCGCCCTATCCGCGAGCTGGCGAGGGGCAGGAAGCGCGTAGCCATCCTCTTCGATGATGCCTGCCGGCCGACCCCGGTGGCCACCATCCTGCCGTACGTCCTCGAGGAGCTGTCCCGCGCGGGCATCGCCGACGGCGACATCCGCTTCGTGGCGGCGCTCGGCGCGCACGGCGCGATGGATGGGGTCTCCCTGCGCAAGAAGCTGGGAGACGACGTCATGGGACGGTTCCTTGTCTACAACCACAACCCGTACGAGCTGTGCACGCCTCTCGGCACGACCAGTCGCGGCACGCCCGTCGCCATCAACACGGAGGTCATGCGCTGCGACCTCAAGATAGGCATCGGCTCCATCATGCCGCACCTGCTGACGGGCTTCAGCGGCGGTCCGAAGATAGTCCTGCCCGGCGTCGCCTCCATCGAGACCATCGGCGTCAACCACAACAAGTTCGGCGGTCCGGGGAGGACGGACATTGGCAGATACGAAGGCAACGTGCTGAAGGCGGACATGGACGAGGCGGCGCGCATGGCGGGGCTCGATGTGAAGATAGACGCTTTGCTCAACCTCAAGCGTGAAGTCTCTGCCCTGTTCGTGGGAGACGTCGTCGAGGAGCACGTGCAGGGCGTGGCCGCGGCGAAGGTCCACTACGCAACGGAGTACGTGGGCGACTGCGACATCGTGGTAGCGAACTGCTACTTCAAGGCGAACGGCATCCCTCCTGCGCCGCGGGTCGCCGGTCCGCTGCTCAAGTCGGCCGGCGGCGACATGGTGCTCATCGTCGTGACGCCGGAGGGGCAGTGGACCCACTAC
>JALNYR010000096.1 GCA_023229725.1 Dehalococcoidia bacterium
CGTTATGAGTCTGTAGCTGTGCTCTCGCACAGAGAAAGGAGAAATGCGAACAATGACGCAGATGATACCGCCGCAGGTACGGGGCTTCATGAAGCGGGCTGAGGAGGACTACGAGGGGTTCTGGGAGGATGCCGCCGTCGCGGCAATGGAGGATATCTACTGGTTCAAGGAATGGGACACGGTGCTCGAGTGGGAGTACCCGACGTTCAGGTGGTACAACGGAGGACTAACCAACATCTGCTACAGCTGCCTTGACTACAAGGTGGAGCAGGGACTCGGAACAAAGGCAGCCTTCATAGCGGAGGACGGGGACTCCGGCGTCATCCGCACGGTGACGTACAGCCAGTTGCTGGAGATGGTCAAGAAGCATGCCGCGGCGCTTCGCGGCCTTGGTGTGAAGAAGGGCGATCGCGTCGCCATTTACATGCCGATGGGCATCGAGGCTGCCGTCATCATGCTTGCGTGCGCCCGCATCGGCGCGATTCACATGGCCATCTTCGCGGGATTCTCTCCGAACGCGGTTGCCGACCGTTTGGCGCTCACCGGCGCGGAGTACGTCTTTGCCCAGGACGCCGGGACCCGGCGCGGCAAGCCTGTGCCATTGAAGGTGATGGTCGACGATGCCATCGAGTTGCTTGAGAACCCGAAGCAGGTGAAGACCGTCGTAGTCTTCAAGTCGGGCCTCGCCGATGTCAAGATGGTCGCTGGCCGGGACATCACGTGGGACGAGTTCCTGGCGAAGGCTGAGGGCCAGAGCCCCGATGTCGTTCCGATGGAGTCGAACGACGTCTTGTTTGTCATGCCGACGTCCGGCACGACCGCCAAGCCGAAGGTTACCGTTCAGCGGCACGGCGGCTACCAGGTGTACATCTACTCGATGGCGAAGTGGATATACAATCTCAACCAGGATGACGTGTGGTTCTGCACCTCCGATATCGGCTGGATAGTCGGGCACAGCTACAACGTCTACGGGCCGCTGCTTGTGGGCTGCACCTCCATCCTCTTCTCCGGGACTCCTGACTACCCGAGGCCGGACATGTGGTGGGACCTCATCGAGCGGAACAAGGCCACCGGCCTGTGGTTCTCGCCGACGGGTATCCGCGGTCTGCGGAGGCTCGGCATCGAGCATGCGCTGAAGCATGACCTCAGCACAGTGGAGCGCGTCCTGTGTGCCGGCGAGGTTCTCAACCCGGCCGCGTGGGAATGGCTGCAGGAAGAGGTCTTCGGCGGTGCCGTGCCCGTCATCGACCACATGTGGCAGACCGAAACCGGTGGCCCCATCATCGGCAATGCCTACGGCATCGCCATTTCCCCCATCAAACCCGGCTCTGCGTCAATCGCCGTTCCCGGCGTTGTAGCCGACGTTGTCGATGTACAGGACGGACATGTCTGCGTGCCGGGAGAGAAGGGCGTGCTCGTTATCAAGAAGCCATTCCCGGGACTCACCTCGACCCTCTGGGGCGACGCGGAGCGGTACAAGACCGACTACTGGGAGACCAAGGAAGGGACGAAAGGCATGTACTATGCCGGCGACTCGGCCTCCAAGGACGAGGATGGCTACATCTGGTTTGCCGGCCGGGCTGATGAAGTCATCAAGATCGCTGCTCACCGGATTGGGACGGTTGAGATCGAGAGCGCTCTCGTTGCACATCCCGCGGTTGTCGAAGCCGGCGTCTCCGGAGTGCCGGACGAGCTGAGGGGCGAGGTCGCAAGTGCCTTCGTGGTGCTCAACAAGGACTACAAGCCGAGCGACGAGCTGAAGAAGGAACTCATCACTCACGTTCGGCAGTCGATGGGACCGATTGTTGTCATCGGCGACATCCAGTTCGTCAATATGCTGCCCAAGACGAAGAGCGGCAAGATTATGCGCCGCGTCATGAAAGCTCTGCTGACGGGCAAGGAGATCGGCGACCTCTCCACCGTTGAGGAAGGGGCATCCATCGAGGAGATACGCGAAGCGGCCAGCAAGATGAAGAAGGGCGCCTAGCGCCACCCCTGTCCCACGCCCGGCTTTGCATAACGGGGACGCGCCTAGCGCGTCCCCGTTATCTGTCGTGCAATGGTCCAGCGCTGCATCTCGGACGTGCCTTCGTATATCTCCGTGATGCGCTGGTCGCGGTAGAACCGCTCCACGGGGAACTCACGCGTGTAACCGTAGCCGCCAAACACCTGGACGGCCTTGTGGCAGATGCGATGCGCGGCCTCGCTGGCATAGAGCTTGGCCATGGCCGCTTCCTTCATCGGTGACTTCCCTTGCTGTTGAGTGAGCCAGCCGGCGCGGTACGTGAGCAAACGGGCGGCATCGAGCTCGACCGCCATGTCGGCCAGCATAAACTGGATGCCCTGGTGGCGCGCTATCTCGACGCCGAACTGCTTGCGCTCCTTGGCGTACGCGACCGCCGCGTCATACGCCGCCTGCGCGATGCCCACAGCCTGGGCGGCGATAGTAACCCTGCTCGCATCGATGGCTTCGAGCGCGATGCGGAATCCCTGCCCTTCCTGGCCCAGCAGGTTCTCAGCCGGTATCCGGCAGTTGTCGAACACGAGTTCGGCGGCGGAGGTCGGGTGGATGCCCATCTTGTGCTCCACCTTGCCGACCGAGAAGCCGGGCGTCCCGCGCTCCACGATGAAGGCGCTGATGCCCTTGTAGCCGAGCGACCTGTCTCTGGTGGCGAAGGTGGTCACGAAGTCCGCCTCAGCTCCGTTCGTGATGAATATCTTGTTGCCGTTGAGTATGAACGAGTCGCCGTCCTTCTGGTAGCGCATGTCGAGGTTGGCGACGTCGCTGCCTGCCATCGCCTCGGTGAGCGCGAAGGCCACGGTGGCGCCGTTGGTGACCCGCGTGATGTACTTCGCCTTCTGCTCGTTGTTGCCGTGCATCGTGATGGGATACATCGCGAGGCCGAGCGTCACGATGTACGAGATACCGAGCCCGCCGGACCCTCGGGATATCTCTTCCGACGCCAGTATGAATGTCATCTCGTCGCCGGTGCCGCCGTACTGCTCCGCGAAGCCGACGCTGTAGAGGCCCAGCTCCGCCATCTTCTTCACCATGTCGTACGGAAACTCATTGGTCTCGTCCCATGCGGCTGCGCAGGGCTCGACCTCGTTGACGACGAAGTCCCGTATCATCGCCTGGAACATCTTGTGCTCTTCGCTCAGTTCGAAATCCATGTCTGACGTCGCTCCCTTCGCTCAGTCATCCGGCTACTTCAGCCCGGTTATCTGTCTCGCGATGGTCCAGCGCTGCATCTCGGACGTTCCCTCGTAAATCTCGACGATTCGCTGGTCGCGATACAGTCTCTCGACGGCGAACTCACGCGTGTAGCCGTAGCCGCCGTGTATCTGCACGGCCCGGTGGCAGATGCGATGGGCCGCCTCGGAGGCGAACAGCTTGGCCATCGCCGGCTCTTTCGCAGATGCCTTGCCGGTTGTCTGGACCTGCCAGGCCGCGCGATAGGTGAGCAGCCGGGCGGCATCGAGGTCCACGGCCATGTCCGCAATCATGAACTGTATGCCCTGGTGTCGCGCAATCTCGACGCCGAACTGCTTGCGCTCCTTCGCGTAGCTCACGGCGGCGTCGTAGGCTGCCTGTGCAATGCCGACTGCTTGTGCCGCCACGCAGACGCGGCAGGTGTCGATGGCCTGCAGCGCAAACGAGAAACCCTGGCCCTCCTGCCCGATGAGGTTCCGTGCCGGAACCCTGCAGTTGTCGAACACCAGCTCCGCTGCCGACGCCGGGTGCATGCCCATCTTCCGTTCGGTCTTGCCGACCGAGAAACCGGGGAAGCCCTTCTCGATGATGAAGGCGCTGATGCCCTTGTATCCGAGTGACTTGTCCTTCGTGGCAAACGTGACGAGGAAGTCCGCCTCCGCCCCGTTGGTGATGAATATCTTCGTGCCGTTCAGGATGAACTCGTCTCCCCGGCGTTCATAGCGCGTGTCGAGGTTCGCGACATCGCTGCCTGCCATCGCTTCGGTGAGTCCGAAAGAAACGTTTGCGCCTCGCACCACCCACGGGATGTAGCGCTCCTTCTGCTCCTTGCTGCCGTGCATGACGATGGCGTTCATCGCCAGGCTCATCGTCGTTACGTAGGAAGCACCGAGACCGCCGCAGCCGCGAGAGATCTGCTCCACGGCGAGGACGAAGGAGATGTCATCGCCGCTGCCACCGTATTCCTCGGGCATGTGGAGGCCGTAGAGCCCCACCTCGGCCATCTTCTTGACGACGTCGTGGGGAAACCGTTCTGACTCATCCCACTCCGCCGCGTGCGGCGCGATCTCGTTGTCGACGAAGTCGCGAACCATGGCCTGGAACATCTTCTGTTCTTCGCTGAGTTCGAAATCCATGGCGATACCCCCCTCCGAATCGTTGCCCGGCTACTTCAACGCCGTTATCTGGCGGGCGATTGTCCACCGCTGCATTTCCGACGTGCCCTCGAACAGCTCCATGATGCGCTGGTCGCGGTAGATCCTCTCGACCGCGAACTCCTTCGTGTAGCCGTAGCCCCCGTGTATCTGGATGGCATGGTGAGCGATGCGGTGTGCCGCCTCGCTGGCGAACAGCTTCGCCATGGCCGGCTCTTTCGCGTTCACGATGCCCGTCGTCTGCTGTTGCCAGGCAGCACGGTAGGTGAGCAGCCGGGCGGCATCGAGGTCGACTGCCATGTCGGCAATCATGAACTGGATGCCCTGATGGCGCGCAATCTCGACGCCGAACTGCTTCCGTTCTTTCGCGTATGCGACCGCCGCATCGTATGCCGCCTGCGCCAGGCCGACGCACTGCGCGGCGATGGTCACGCGGCAGGAGTCGATTGCCCTGAGGGCTATCTTGAACCCTTGACCCTCTTCACCGAGCAGGTTCTTCGCGGGTACTTTACAGTTGTCAAACACAAGCTCCGCTGCCGAGGCGGGGTGGAGTCCCATCTTCTTCTCGAGCTTTCCGACGGAGAACCCCGGTGTGCCTTTGTCGATGATAAACGCGCTGATGCCCTTGTAGCCGAGGGCCTTGTCCTTTGTAGCAAACGTGACCAGGAAGTCGGCCTCCGCGCCGTTGGTGATGAATATCTTCGTGCCGTTCAGGATGTAGTGGTCGCCCTCTCTCGAGTACTTCATGTCGAGGGCCGCCACGTCGCTTCCTGCCATTGCCTCGGTCAGACCGAACGCGACGGAGGCACCTTCGTTCGCCACACGCGGGATGTACTTCCGCTTCTGCTCTTCGTTGCCGAACATGACGATGGGGCCGATGGCAAGGCTCACCGTCGTGATGTAGATGCTGGACAGACCTCCGGAACCGCGTGCCAGCTCCTCACAGGCGAGCATGAAGGTGATGTCGTCGCCGCTGCCTCCGTACTCCTCGGGGAGATGCAGTCCGAACAGACCCAGCTGCGCCATCTTGGCCAGCGTCTCGGTGGGGTACTCGTTCGTGTCGTCCCACCTGGCCGCGTTGGGGGCGATTTCGCGGTCGACAAAGTCGCGCATCATCGACTGGAACATCTTCTGTTCTTCAGTCAGCTCGAAATCCATGTGGTCCTCCTTCAAGTCCTGATGAGAGGCCGCCGGCACGTGGCTCTGCGTGTGCGGAGAGACAGGGAGACGGTTCCGACCAGGTAGGGCGCCGAGGTGTATCCATCGTGCTGCGCAGCGGTCGGTGCATGGTAACACGGGCGCGGAATCGCGACAATGCGTGCTCGCGACCCGTCGTCGTCGGCCTAGCGGTCGATGCCGGAGCGAGCCTTGCGCACAGGTTGCCACTTGCCCAGCGAGAAGAGCCGCGGAGCCACCAGCTTCCGGGTCTCTTCCGCGATGAAGAGGGCTCCTCCAGCTGTGAGGGCGACCGCCCAATCATCCATGCCGAGGGGAACGGTGCCGAAGGCGGCCTGACCCGCCGGCAGGTACACGACCGCCATCTGCAGCATGACGGCGACCGAGATGCTCGCCAGCAGGACCTTGTTGGTGAAGAGCCCGAGTGAGAACAGCGTGTGTTCGTCCGACCGGGCATTGAAGGCGCGGAACCAGCCGAACGTCACCAGCGTGCAGAACGCGACGGTTCGCGCCTCATCCAGAGGCATGCGCGCCTGCGCCCAGAGGAACACCGTGAAGACGCCGATGCCCATCATGCACGCAAGGAAGGTGATTCGGAAGACGAGCCCGGGGTAGAGAAGCCCCACGCGCGGGTCGCGGGGTGGCTGCCTGAGCTCATCGCCCACCTTCGGTTCGAGTCCTAGAGGTATTGCGCATGCCGTCTCCGTCACAAGGTTCACCCAGATGATCTGCACGGCCAGCAGCGGCGCCTTGCCCACGATGGCCACTGACAGGATAAGTGCGAGGAGTTCGCCCATGTTGGTGCTCAAGAGAAAGAAGACGACGTTGCGCAGGCGCGTGAATATCGCCCGGCCTTCCTCGATGGCGGCAACGACTGTGGCGAAGTTGTCGTCGGCAAGCACCATGTCCGAGGCTTCTTTCGCGACGTCCGTGCCTGTTCTGCCCATTGAGATGCCGATACTTGCGGTCTTCAGGGCCGGAGCATCGTTGACGCCGTCGCCCGTCATGGCAACGACCTGGCCCTCACGCTTGAGCGCGTTGACTATCCGCAGCTTGTGCAGCGGCTCGATGCGGGCGAACACGGAAATGTGACCGATTTCCCGCGCGAGTTCTTCGTCGCTCATGGCCGCAAGCTCGGAGCCGTCGATTGCTCTGCCCTCCGGGAGAGCCAGCTCCCGTGCGATGGCCTGCGCTGTGACCTTGTGGTCGCCGGTAATCATGATGACGCGTATGCCGGCCTCGATGCACCGCGCCATAGCCCGCCTGGCCTCGTCACGCGGCGGGTCCGCCATGCCGGCAAGCCCCAGGAATGTCAACGAGCCCCGAAGCTCGGTGCCGGTCAGCTTGCGCGGCGCCTCGGGCAGGTCGACGTACGCGAGCGCAATCACTCGCATCGCTTCCGCGGCGAGCGAGGTCGTCGCCGTCGCGATGGCCTCTCTATCTTCAGGGCTGATTGGGGTTACTCTCCCATCACTCATGACGGTGCCGCTCATTGCGAGCACCCTCTCGGCCGCGCCCTTGACGTACACGCGCACGCCTGCGTCGTGCGGATACCCGACTGCCATGTACTGCTGCTCGCTCTCAAACGGGAGCTCGCACTGGCGTGCGGCCGGAAGCTGCAGAGGGCTGCGTCCGGGTTCAGCCTTCGCTGCGGCTACCACGAGCGCGGCCTCGGTCGGGTCGCCGACGACCTCGTATTCCTCCTCGTTCCTGACTACCGACGCGTCGTTGCAGAATGCGCCGGTCTTGAGGAGCAGGCCGATTGTGGGATGCGCCTCCATCGCGAGTGGCTCCCCGCTGCAGAGGAACTCTCCGTCGAACGAGTATCCCTCGCCCGAGACGTCCACGAATCGGCCGTCAGCATAGATTCGCCGCACGGTCATCTCGTTCATGGTCAGCGTGCCTGTCTTGTCGGAGCAGATGACCGTGGCCGACCCGAGGGTCTCGACGGCCACAAGACGGCGCACCAGGGCGTTGCGGTTCGCCATCTGCCGCATGCCGATGGCAAGGACCACGGTGACCACCGCGGGCAAGCCCTCCGGTATCGCTGATACCGAAGCTGCAATCGCGAGCAGGAAGATCTCAAGGCGGTCGAGTCCGCGCAGCAGGCCGACGACCAGCAGCACGGTAACGATGCTGAGCACAAGGACGATCAGGTAGCGACTGAGTGCGGCGATGCTCTTCTGAACGGGGGTTTGCTCCGGCTGGACCTCCTGCAGGCTGGAGGCGATCTTGCCGAGTTCCGTGTTCATCCCCGTGGCAACCACCACCGCCGCGGCGCGGCCGTACGCGACGATGGTGCCGAGGAACACCGTGTTGGTGCGCTCGGTCACCGTGGCGTTCTCCGATACGGGCTCCGTCTCCTTCTCCACCGGCACCGACTCGCCGGTAAGCGACGCCTCATTCACCTTGAGGTTCGTCTGCCGGATGACCCGGGCGTCGGCGGGCACGCGGTTGCCGGTCTCAAGCAGGACGATGTCGCCGGGGACGAGGTCCTCCGCAGGAATCGAGAGCGTCTTCCCATTCCTGCGTACTTGGGCCCTGGGAGCCGCCATCTTCAGCAGCGCCTCCATCGCCCTGCCTGCCTGCAGTTCCTGGGCGAAGCCGATGATGGCGTTCAAGAGCAGCACGCCGAGGATGACGCACGCGTCAAGGTAGTGTTCGACGACGACCGAGATGACGGCGGCTGCGCACAGGACGTAGATGAGCGGGCTGAGGAACTGGCGGAAGAAGAGCACCGCTGGAGAGGTTGGCTTCCTGCCCTGCAGCTTGTTGGGCCCGTGTTCTGCCAGGAGGTGTCTGGCATCGCTTTCCTTGAGGCCGGATGGTTGTGAGTCGAGGCCCTTGAGCACTTCGCCCACGGGCATCGCGTGCCAGCTACGCGCCACGCGCGAAGTATAGCATGAGCGTTCGTGCGCCCCCGGCGGAGTGCACACAGCTCTCGCGCAGCCGACTCTTCCATCAAAAGGCGCACGGTGACCGCTCGGGCGAGGTCCGGCCTCGGGCCCGACCAGTCAGCGTCGCCCGCCTCCCGGGCGCGCCGGCCATCACCCGTGACCCATGCGGAAGAGTGGACAAGAGCGGACGCGTTCCTGGCGGCGAATGCGTGCGACCCGGGCCGTCTTCCTCACAGCCCGAGCCACTCCAGCCCGGCCATGAGTGCCACCAGGAGCGCTGCAAGCGGGATGACTGTCTGCCACGTGCCCCTGTGCAGGAGTTCGGGCAGCGTAGTGCTCTTGAAAGCGCCCTTCGCCATGAACGGCAGCAATCGAGGGTACAGCACAGCAAGGAGCCACGAGCCGAAGACGAGTCCGGTGATTCCTCCGACGAGAGCGTCCATCGCGCCCCCACCCGCGGCGCCTGCCACCGTGCCGGGACAGTACCCGAGCAGAGCGAAGCCGGCGCCGAAGATGAGCCCCCCGACGACGGTGCCTCCAAATGAACCCCCTCGCACGTGGAGATGCACGAGTCCTCTCCGGTGCATGAAGTGCACGCCGAACATGCCTACAACGACGGCCGACATCATGACTTTCAGCACTGTGAAGTCCGTGAGCAGCAGTTGCCCGATGATGACCTCGTAGCGCGTCACGCCGGCCTTCTGCAGCAGGAAACCGAACACGATGCCGAAGACGAACCCGAGCACCAGTTGAGCACGCCGGTTCCCTCTGAGACCTTCGTACATCGCTCTTCTCCTATCCCGCCAGTACTGCGTAGAGGAATGTGGCGACTGCGATGCCGCCGACGAAGAAGCAGATTGCGGCGACCCAGCTCGAAACCGCCAGTTGCATCGTGCCGCTGATACCGTGGCCGCTGGTGCAGCCTCCCGCCCAACGAGCGCCGAGTCCGAGAACCGCTCCCCCGATGAACGCCACAGCCAGGCGCGGCCCGGGGGCGCTCCCGAAGGCCGTCACCCACGGCTCAGGCACCCAGACGACGTGCGCCTGACCTGATGCCATTGACGACAGGAAGGCGCCGACCACGATGCCGAT
>JALNYR010000097.1 GCA_023229725.1 Dehalococcoidia bacterium
GGCCCTGAGATGAAGTCCACCGGAGGTGATGGGAATCGACTTCGACTTCCAGGGCGCGCTTATCAAGGCGCTCATCGCATCCGGCCTGATGCTCAGCCTGCAGGGCAGCCTGCTGCTGAGCATAGCCGACCGTGACAAGGCGGAGGCGGTTCCTCTGGTCAAGAAGGCGCACGAGCTGGGCTATGGTCTGTACGCAACCGAGGGGACGGCCGGCATGATTGCCGCGCTGGGCCTCCCCGTGAAGATGGTGACGAAGAAGTTGAGCGAAGGTCATCCCAACGTGGTCGACGTCATCCGCAACCGTTCGGTCCAGGCAGTGGTCAACACCGTCACCGGGGGCAGGCTGGCGTTGAAGGACGGTTTCGCCATCAGACGCGCCGCGGTTGAAAGGCGCATGCCATGCTATACCTCCCTGGACACGTTGCGGGTGGCGCTGGAAGCCGTGAGCGCGTCGGGCAAGTCCTACAGCGTGGAACGGCTTGAGACGTACGTGAAGCGGAGGAAGTAGTGCAGCAGGAGACCGCGCGTGTTGTGGTGACCGCTCGGCCGGGGGCGGACATCGCGCTCGTCGTGCTCGAGGCCGCCGGCACAGCCTCGGAGGCGCAGCCGGGGCAGTTCGTGATGGTGCGCTGTGGGAAGCTGCCGCTGAGACGGCCGCTGAGCGTGCACGCAGCCGGGGCTGGGCGCGTCGCCGTGCTGTTCCGCGTTTCGGGTCAGGGTACGACGTGGCTGGCGTCTCGCGAGCCGGGCGAGATGGTCGACATGACTGGCCCCCTGGGCGTCGGCTACCGGGCGCCATCGACGCCGTCGCGAGTCCTGCTGCTGGCAGGTGGACTGGGGATTGCGCCATTGAACTTCCTCGCGTCGCGGCTCGCTCGTTCACACGACGTCCTGCTCGTCCAGGGAGCACGTACTGAAGGCGAACTGTATGAATCTGCCTCCGGAGTGGGGCGGCATCTTCCGGGCGGAGGGATTCCCTCCTCTGTCCGGCGACTGGTGACGACCGACGACGGCTCGGCGGGCGCGCGTGGCTCTGCGGTGCAGGCGGCCCTGCCGCACCTTGACTGGGCGGACCGTATCTATATCTGCGGTCCGGTTGCCATGTGCTCGGCTGCGCGTCGTTGCGCGGAGGGAGGGCGCGGCGTTGCCCCGGAGGATGGCGCAAGCCTCTCGACGAAGGCTGCGCAGCGTTTACTCGACGCCGAGGTGTCCCTGGAGTTGCGCATGGGGTGTGGGGTTGGGGCCTGCTACGCGTGCTCTATCCCGACCGTGCGCGGACGCTTGAAGGTGTGCCGTGACGGGCCGGTGTTCCGGTTCGGTGATGTGTTCTGGGAAGCTCTGACGACGTAGCCGCCTTGACTGCTGACCTGGCGTCGTGCGGCGTTTGGGGGGTCACTGCTACTTGCCGCGTATCAGTGCCAGGAACTCGGTGCGGGTTGCGACCCTGCTTCGGAATGTGCCCCTCACCGCTGACGTGACGACGCTGCTGCCGGGTTTCCTGACGCCGCGCATCACCATGCAGAGATGCTGCGCCTCGATGACCACGGCGGCGCCATCGGGTTCGAGCGCCTCATAGACGGCGTCTGCGATCTGTCGGGTCATCCGTTCCTGCAACTGGGGGCGCTTCGCCACGACGTCTACCACCCTGGCCAGCTTGCTTATGCCGACGACCTTGCCCTGCGCGCTCGGGATGTAACCGACGTGCGCGACTCCGAAGAAGGGCAGCAGGTGGTGCTCACACATGGAGTAGAAGGGGATGTCGCGGACGATGATCATCTCCTGATGACCTTCGTCGAAGCTCACTGAAAGCTCGGCGCGGGGGTCCTTGCCGATGCCCGAGAAGAGTTCGTCGTACATCTCCGCGACACGCCGCGGGGTCTCGGCGAGCCCCTGGCGGTCAGGGTCTTCCCCTATGGCCTGGAGCAGTGCCCTCGTTGCATCTTTGATGGCGTCGTGTTGCACCCTGTATCTCCCTGTCATCCGAACAGTTCGCGCTCCACGGCGGCAAGTTCCGCCGGGAGTTGCAGCGGCGCGTCCGCGTACTTGGCCGGCAGGCCGGGGTCCTTGAGCCCGTGGCCGGTGAACACGCAGACTACGCGTGAGTGGCGGAGGTCGAGGCGCGTGCTCATCTTGACGAGCCCGGCGAGCGAGGCCGCGGAGGCGGGCTCGATGAATATGCCTTCGCACGATGCGATGCTCCGGTACGCTGCGATGATTTCGTCGTCGGTGACGGAGTCGATGACCCCGCCGGATTCATCCCTCGCCGCTTCCGCCTTCTTCCAGCTCGCGGGATTGCCGATGCGTATGGCCGTCGCGATGGTGCGCGGGTGCAGAACCGGCTTGCCCTTCACGATGGGCGCCGCGCCCGCCGCCTGGAAGCCCATCATCAGAGGGCGAGTCTTCGACTTCCCCAGCGCGTGGTACTCCACGAATCCCTTCCAGTAGGCGGTGATGTTGCCCGCGTTGCCGACCGGGATGAAGAGGTAGTCGGGGGCGTCGCCGAGGACGTCGACCACCTCAAACGCCGCGGTCTTCTGTCCTTCGATGCGGTGCGGGTTGAGCGAATTGACGAGCGCGACGGGGTGCGTCTCGGACAGCCTGCGCACGATGGTCAGTGCTTCGTCGAAGTTGCCCTTCACCTCCACGATGCGCGCCCCGTAGGCGATGGCCTGCGCAAGCTTGCCGAGCGCAATCTTGCCCTGCGGGATGACCACAATGGTCTCAAGTCCGAATCGCGCGCCGTACGCGGCTGCTGCCGCGCTCGTGTTGCCCGTGGAGGCGCAGATGATGCGCTTGCTGCCGTTCTCGACTGCCTTGGCCACGGCCATGACCATGCCGCGGTCCTTGAACGAGCCGGTGGGATTGCATCCCTCAAGCTTGAAGTAGAGTTCGCCAACCCCGAGTCGCTTCTCCAGCGTCTGCGACCTGACGAGGGGCGTATCGCCCTCTCCAAGGGTAATCATGGGTGTGGCCGGAGTGACCGGCAGAAGTGTGCGGTATCTGGCAAGAACGCCCAATTTCTCCACTGTCTGATGGCTCCTCGTGTCCGGGTCTGACCGGACACACGTGACTACTGCTCCACGCGAATCAGCGCGCCGACCTGCTTGATCGACGGGAGGGCAGCCAGCTGCGCCACGGCTGTCTGGACGGCCTTCTCGATGGACGGATGGGTGAGGATGACGATGACGGCGGTCTGGGCCACCGGGTCGAGTTCCTTCTGGATGACGGCCGATATGCTGATGCGCTGGTCGCCGAGGACGCTCGCAATCTGCGCCAGGACGCCCGGCTGGTCCCCAACGGACAGCCTGAAGTAGTACCTGGTTTCCACGTCGGACATCGGCATGACTGCAACACGACGGTTGAGCTCCATCCGCGGCCTGATGATGCCCCCCATCGCGATGTTGCGAGCGATGGTGAGGACGTCTGCGACCACGGTGCTGGATGTGGGCCTGCCGCCGGCGCCCCGACCGTAGAAGACGAGCGTGCCGACCAGGTCGCCCTCTATCTGGATGGCGTTGTACACGCCGTCGACGGTCGCGAGCTGGCTGTCGAGAGGGACGAGTGCTGGATGAACCCGTGCCTCAATGGTCGTCCCGCGTTCCTTCGCGATGGCCAGCAGCTTCACCGCAAAACCAAGCTCGTGAGCATACGTGAAGTCCCGGGGGTGGAGGGTGGAGATGCCTTGCCGGTAGATTGCAGACGGCTTGACAGGTGTATGGAATGCGAGACTCGCGAGGATGGCGAGCTTGTACGCGGCATCGATGCCTTCGACGTCGTTCGCGGGGTTTGCCTCAGCGTATCCCAACTGCTGAGCCTGGCGAAGCGCGTCGCCGTAGGCGATGCCTTCTTTCGCCATCTTGGTCAGGATGAAGTTGGTGGTCCCGTTCACGATGGCGCGGATGGCGCCAATCTCGTTCGCCGCAAGGTCTTGCTGCAGCGGTGAGAGGATGGGTATGCCGCTGGCCACGCTGGCCTCGTAGCGAAGGTCCACACGGTGCTGCGAGGCAAGCGAGAGCAGGCGGAAGCCGTTCTTGGCGATGACTTCCTTGTTGGCCGTGACGACGTGCTTGCCGTTCGAAATGGCGCGGCGCATGTAGTCGTGGGCCGGGTCTTCACCGCCGATGAGTTCAACGACGATGTCGATATCGGGGGCGCTCAACACCGCCTCAGGGTCGCTCACCAGGAGGCCGGAGGGAAGGGGGTAGGGCCGAGCCTTGGTCACGTCCCGCACGAGGACGCGTCTCAATGCGACGGCGGCGCCGACCTGCTCCGACAGTCGCGCCGAGCGCTGCAGCAGGACATTGGCGACCTCGCTGCCGACGACGCCCAGTCCGAGAAGGCCGACTCCTATTTCCCGCATGGCATGGACTGTCCTATCCGGTGACTCTCTCGATGGCCCAGGTCTTCTGGTCCGCGGATAGACTCGTCTCTATGACGGCGACCTCGGCCAGCGCAGTGTACCACTCATTGACGTCCTGCGCGGCAAGTGAGCCGGCTGAGGTGACTGACACTGTCTGCACCGAGCGGTCCAGCAGTCTGACGAACCAGTAGCCGCCGGTGGTTTGAGCTTCGATGTCTCGGATGGGTTCGCTGACGGTGTTCAACTCGAGGGCAAAGGCTGCCTGATTGAAGGCGGCGCTGACGACATCCGCAGGCGCGAGCCAGCCGATCTCCGCGGATTCGTCGGAAGTTGTGTACTGGGATACCTCCGCCGCCACCACGCCGAAATCCTCCGTGGCCAGCCGCGCCCTGGCGGCAACCGCGGCATCCATCGTTCCGAGCAGCATCACCCGCGGCAGGATGGAGCCGTCGTCGTCGCGGTCGACTACCTCTATGAGCCAGTAGCCGACCGACTTCACGGTGTCCTCGTCGAGTACGATGGCCGACTGTCCCGGAGGGAGAGTGCGGCACATGTTGGCCACGTCCGCATTGAGCAGCAGGTCGGCGGGTACGTAATCCTGTGTCACGGGGATGGCGGTGTTCACCGAGTACTTCTCGGCGAGTCCGGCCAGTGGCTCGCCCCGGGCCACGGCTGCCTCAACCTCGGCCGCAAGCGGCCTGCTTTCCACGAGCATGATCTCGAACTTCACCTGCTCCATGGTCGCCGGAAGCTCGGCCTGGAAGGGCGCTTTCATCGCCGCTGAGGCGAGGGACGCCGCCACCATGTCGCGCGTGGCGTTGTTGCTGGGTACGTTCTGACTCTCCAGTTGTGCCTTGATGTCGGCGCTCGAAGGAACGATGCCCTCCGCTGCAGCGCCCTGGCGCACAACTTCTTCGCGTGCAATCTGCGTCGCCAGGCTGTCCGTGATTGTCGCGAGCTGGATGTCGGTCAGCCCCTTGCTGTATGCCTCGAGAGCGTTCGCATAGTAGCCAAGCGTGAACTGCCGACCGTTCACTTCAAGGACGACATCGTTGCTCGGCGCCACGCGGTCAACGTACAACCCGATGCCGACGACGAGCAGAATGGCCCCGAGGAAGACAGCGCTTCCGATGACAAGCAGGCGTTGAATCTTCGCCTGCCTCTCGATTCGGGAGGAGGCACGGATGGATAGATTGAGGTGCGGGTGGATACCCTGTGTTTTCTTCGTCATTCTCGAATGGCCTCGATCGATGCGGATGATTGTTGCACGAACGGCGATATGATAGCATACCGCTTGTCCGCAGGTACGGGGTGTAGCGCAGCCTGGTAGCGCACCTGAATGGGGTTCAGGTGGTCGGAGGTTCAAATCCTCTCACCCCGACCAGTTTCCCGCTCGTATTCAGCCTCTTTCTACCTCCTTTCGCCGTCGTCTGTGGCCGGGTTTGCTGACATTTTGCTGACATCGCCAGATTGGGAACCGGCGAGCAGGTCGTCGAACTTCTTGGCGGCGGCCTCCTGGAGTCCGGGGACGGTGTGGCTGTAGGTGTCCATCGTCTCGCGGATCGACGCGTGTCCGAGGCGTTCCTGGACAACCTTTGGATGGACTCCCGAGGTCAGTAGATGCGTCGCATGCGTGTGGCGCAGCCCGTGGAGGGGCATCTTCGGCAGTCTCGCCTTGCGGAGAATCGCGCCGAATGCCTTGCTGACCGTGCTGGGGTCAAGCGGTCCTCCCTCCGGCCTTGTGAAGACGAAGTCGTCGGCAGCGAGTGACGAGCGGAGTGACGTCCGGAGCTTCTGCTGTTCGTCACGATGCTGCCTCAGCACTAGGGCGCAGCTCGGGGTGAGCGGGACGCGGCGCCTTCCGGCCGCAGTCTTCGGCTCTCTCAGAACAAGCGCGCCGGCGACCTTGGTGAGTGAGGCAGTCACGGTCACACTGGCGGCGACTCCGAGGTTGGGCAGCCCGAGGTCTACGTTTCCCCATCGCAGGGCGAGAGCTTCCCCTCGTCGCAGGCCGGTGTGAAGCATCGTGTAGAACACGACGTAGTAAGGCGTATCCCGAGCAGCAGTGAGGAATGCGTCAGTGTTCTCGAGTCGAAGCGTAGCCCTTTCCTGGTGCTCTAGCGACGGCGGGTCGGCGAGGTCCGCGACGTTCCGGGCGAGGACCTCCTGACGCACGGCATAGGTGAGCGCCTGTGCCATGAGGCTGTGGCAGTAGCGAACAGTGCGTCGACTCAGCCCTTGGGCCAGCTTTGTCCTGTAGAGCTCCTGCAGGTGGTCCGCCGTCAGGTCCCAGAGTCGGACCGCCCCGATCTCCGGAGCGACGAGCTTGCGGGCGACGTATTGGTAGCTCTCCACGGTTCGCGGCGCGCACCTGAGTTCGACGTAGTTGCTAATCCAGTGGTCGAGGTACTCCGCCACCGTGACGTTCTTCGCGGGCTTCTTGTGTCTCTGATTCTCGACCTCGACCAGAAGCTCGGCCAACCGAGCTTGAGCCGCCCGGTGCGAGCCATGCACCGTCTCGCTGACCCGGCGTCGCCTTCCCGTCTTCGGGTCGCGGCCAATGTCCACCTGGAGTTCCCAGGTCTTCTCCTTGGGGTCTTGGGACGGCCGCTCGTGTACGTATCCTCTCACTTGCGTTTCACCATGCCGCGTGTTATATTCTGTGATAGTTTACTCCACGTCATAGGCGACTTGTCAAGTCCCATGCAGACGTGTGGTAGACTGAATCAGGAGGACTAGGATACATGCCGGCCGATGAATGGCTGACCTTGCAGGAAGCTGCGGACCGACTCAAAGTGAAGGTCCCAACCATTAGGAAGTACATCCGCACCGGAAAGCTGCCAGCCTACCGCCAGGCGAATGTTGTCCGCGTCAAGCCCGGGGACGTTGACGCCGTACTGACGCTCGACGGGAGGGGGAGGAAGCAGGGGGCATGACCAAGAGAGCTGTCCATGCGTTTGTCAGCCGGGGCGATGCCGAACTGCAGGAGCGTTACGAGCGCCTGCGACGGACATCCAGTCGCAGTCCTCTTCTCGACCCTTTACGTGCCCATGGCAGGCGAAGCCCTCCCGAGGCGGCGCGCTTCGCTAGGGCGGCGGCCTGTATTGAGGCGGGCCTTGCATTCTCCCCTGCCTCGGCAGCCGCATACGATGCGCTCGTTGGTGGGGTCACCGGCTCAGTCGTTGAGGCCGCGAGACAGTCACTCCTGCTTCACACATCACAAGTGCCTCCTCTTCAAGCTGCGGTCCTGCACTCACTGCGGACTCGTACCCCAATTTCGCCAGTCGATTTCCTTGACACGTTCATCGCAGGCCACGAGGACGAGGGAAGCAAGGTGTGTTCGTCGCTGGTCTCCTTCGTCGTGCAGCATTTCAGTAGGCAGGCAGACCTTGCCAACGGGACTCTACATATTGCTCCCTCGCACGAGTCACCGGCTGTCATGGCTGTGTTGATGGCGGTAGTCGTCGATTCTCTCAATGTTGACCTGGACGCAATCGACGAGACGCGGTTTGGGTTGCTCTACGATGCCATCACGTCTCCTCATCCAGCCAGCTTCGCCTCTCGTCGTTTCAGGTCAGCGCTGTGTGTTGCATGGCGGTCACGACGCTGGCCGATGATGCATGACAACACGCTGTTGACATGGGGCCGAGCTTGGTATCGTGCCCGAGTGGCGCCAGGCCTTCTCGATGCAGGTATCGACGAACTCGACCAGATCAAGTCGCAGGGGAACTTCCTCGAGTGCCTCGGCCCGTACGACGAAGCCATGGAGTACCGGCGCAACTCATAGCTCCCGACCCCGCTGCGTGACGTCACGTGACCGGTCACGTGACCTTCCTGCACGAATGGAAGAAATTGGGGAAGGGCAGCAGCCTTCCTGCCTGTCACACTACAGGCATGGAGTCAGCGACAGTCTGCATCTTTTGTAACGTCTCCCCTGGTCAGGCACTCCGACTGACGCGTGTCAAAGCTGGGCTCTCGCAACTGGAGCTAGCTGCGTTCGCGGGGTGTCAGATTACCGACGTGCGGCGCGCCGAGCACGACCGCCGTATCTCTCCAGACAAGCTCGACCGCATTCGCATTGCGCTCAAACTCGACGACAGTCCACAGGAGCACGGCTCGCAGGAGGCAGGCAATGGCAGGTAGCGTCGTTGTGGCTCCGCCCGAGCGGCTCACACTGACGGTCATGGCTGCCTGCAGACTCGCTGGCGTGTCTCGCAATCATATGTACTCGTGGCTCGCCAGAAACCCCGAGTATACCGTGCGCTTCGGTCGACGCCTTCTTGTTCGCAGATTCCTCTTTGAGGAGTACGTCAACGGCCGGCCGGAGGCGCAGTCGTGACGGGCCGGTCGCCGGAGGTCCAGGCCGTTATCGACTCTGTCGACATTGTCGAGGTCGTTCGCAGATACCTTCCGCTCCACAAGGACGGCTCGACGTACGTTGGACTGTGCCCCTTTCACCCGGAGAAGGCCGGGTCACTCACGGTGTACCCCGATGGTGGCGACCCTCACTACCACTGCTACGGGTGCGGAGCTCACGGCGATGTCATCCGCTTTGTCATGGACAAGGAGAGCGTCCCCTTCGAGCAGGCTCTCGCGATCCTGCGCGGCTCCAGTGCGGCTCCGGGTGGAAATGGACACCATCCTGCTGAACGGCAGCCGTCGCCGAACAAGTCGACGAAGGTGGGCGAGCGCTCCTACGTCGTCGTCGACAGGCCAGGGGAGCGAATCGAGCACGTTCGCATCGACTTCGTGGATGACAGTGGCGTTCATTCCAAACGGTTCGTCTGGCGCCGGAACGGTCAGGACGGCCTCGGAGGATTGAAGGCTGCGGAGCTTCCGCTCTACGGAGTCGCCCATCTCTCCCAGTTCTCGGATGACGCCGACCTCGTCGTGACCGAAGGGGAGAAGGCGTGCGAGGCTCTGTGGCAAGCGGGCATAGCTGCTGTCGGCACCGTGACAGGCGCCAACGGCACTCCATCCGACGCCAGCCTGGGAGTGCTGACGCCTCGCGCCGGCCGCGTTCTCCTGTGGCCCGACAACGACGATGCAGGCAGGACGCACATGTCTCGCATTGCCGCTCGCCTAGAGGCGCTGGGGAAACCGTGCTTCTTGGTACAGTGGCCGGAGGCTCCGGAGAAAGGAGACGCTGCGGACTTCGCTGGAGACCTCCC
>JALNYR010000098.1 GCA_023229725.1 Dehalococcoidia bacterium
TGGTTGCCCGACAGCAACACGGGCGGCACCACCCACTCCTGGAACTGCTCCGGGCGTGTGTACTGCGGGTACTCGAGCAGCCCGCTCGAATGCGAATCATCGCCCGCAGACTCCTCCGAACCCAGGGCTCCAGGCAACAACCTCACCACCGCATCCACAACCACCATGGCCGCCAGTTCGCCGCCAGTCAGAACGTAGTCGCCGATGCTCAACTGGTCGGTCGCCAGGTATGCGGCCACGCGCTCGTCAACGCCCTCGTAGTGGCCGCAGATGAGCATCAGATGCTCACACGCCGAGAACTCGGCCGCAATCTTCTGCGAGAAGAGCCGTCCCTGGGGCGTCAGCAGAACGACAGGCGACTCAGCGTGTCCCGCTATCTGCCGCACGTGCTCGACGGCCTCGAACACAGGCTGCGGCTTGAGCACCATGCCGGCGCCGCCGCCGTACGGAGCGTCATCCACTGTCGCGTGACGATCATGCGCGAAATCGCGGATGTTGTGCGTGACCACCTCAACGAGACCACGCTCCGTCGCTCTCTTGACAATGCTGTGACTGAACGGAGAGACAAACATCTCCGGAAACAGGCACAGGATGTCTATGCGCATGGAGACTCCACAACGAGGCGGCCACCAAGCTGAAGATTCTATCACAGACACGAGCAGAAATGAATTCCTCCGGACCCATGACCATTGTGGGGTGTGGAGACGACTTGACAAACGGCAGCGCAGGGCCTTAAATACGGTAGTGGGGAAAAGTGGGGAGAAAGGGAGCGCAATGCCTCGGCAGGGGAGATGTGGATGTTCTTTGGTGAGTATGTCTACAAGATAGACGACAAGGGGCGGGTTCCCCTCCCTCCGAAGTTCCGCCGCGACATGCGCGATTCCGTCGTCCTGACGAAGGGCACGGAGAAGTGCATCAGGGCATACCCTCTCGCCGAGTGGACTCGCCTGGCCGCGGAACTCGCGGCGAAGGCCGTGACCTCATCGAGCCAGCGCAAGCTCAACCGGGCGATATTCGGCACCGCATTCTCCGCGACGTTCGACAAGCAGGGACGCATCCCTCTGCCGCTTCCGTTGCGGCTGCACGCAGAAATCGGTGACGCAGTGGTGGTAGTGGGCGTGAATCAATCCGTCGAGCTCTGGAACGAGGACCTCTGGAAGACCGAGAAAGCATCGTCGGAAGAGCAGGCGGAACAGATACTGGAAAGCATGGGAGGCGCGTGAGCGCGCGCGGCGTGTCGCCGGCAGCACATGTCCCGGTAATGGTGGCTGAGGCCCTGCAAGGGCTCAGCGTCCATCCCGGCGGCTCCTATGTCGACTGTACGCTGGGGGCGGGAGGGCACGCGCGGGCCATCCTTGAGCGCATTTCGCCGGGCGGCAAGCTGCTCGGCGTCGACGCCGACCCATCGGCCCTGGAGCTGGCGGCACACAGCCTGGACGAGTTCGGCGCCGCATTCGTCCCGGCACACGGCAATTTTGCGGAACTCGAGAGCATCTGTACGCGGAGCGGATTCACCGCGAACGACGGCATGCTGTTCGACCTCGGCCTCTCTTCGATGCAGGTAGACACTCCCGAGCGCGGTTTCAGTTTCCAGCGTGAGGCGCCTCTGGACATGCGGTTCGACACGAGCCAGGGCGCCGGCGCTGATGACATCGTCAATTCCTACAGCGAGCAGGAGATAGCTCGCATTCTGTGGGAGTACGGAGAAGAGCGGTACTCCCGACAGATCGCGCACAGGATCGTGCAGGACCGGCCGATCCTGTCCACACTACGACTTGCGCACCTGGTGCAGCAAGTCCTGGGCAGCAGGCGTGGCCGGATCCACCCTGCTACCCGCACATTCATGGCCCTTCGCATCGCGGTGAACAGGGAGCTTGAGAGCCTGAAGCTGGCGCTGGACCAGACTGTGAATCTTCTGCGCACAGGCGGAAGACTGGTCGTCATCAGCTACCACTCCCTGGAAGACCGCATCGTGAAGGAGTTCATGCGAAGCGAGGCGTCCAGCCAGACGTTCTCGCTCATCACAAAGAAGGTCATCCGACCGACTTCGTTGGAGTGCAACTCCAACCCACGCAGCCGCAGTGCGCGGCTCAGGATTGCTGAGCGCCTTGCGCAGGGGTGACCTGCGCCTCAGCGACCGGCGCAATCATAGGGAGGTGAATATGGCCAAGGGCATCATTTCCGCAATCGACGTGGGCACCACGAAGATAGCCACCATCGTGGCGAACGTCAGGAGCCAGGATGACATCGAAATCCTCGGCGTGGGCGTTGTGCCGAGCCACGGTCTGCACAAGGGCATCGTCGTGAACATGGACGAGGCAAAGGACGCCATTGCCACATCGATTCAGGAGGCGCAGAAGATCAGTGGCACGCGCGTCGACTCCGTCTACGTGGGCGTGACGGGCCGGCACATCAGCAGCATCAACAACAAGGGCGTGGTGGCGATTCCGCGTTCCGACCGGCTGGTGCGGTCAGACGACCTGCAAAGGGTGCTGGCAGCATCCAAGAGCGTGACCGTGCCGGAAGGCAAGAAGCTGCTGCACGCCATACCGAGGTTCTACACGCTCGACAATGAGGAACGGGTCAAGTCGCCCGTCGGGATGCACGGCACGCGACTCGACGTCGAAACCCATATCATCACGGCCTCGGTCTCATCCGTGCAGAACCTGGTGAAGGTGATACGAAGCATCGGGTTGCAGGTCGAGGACCTCATTCTCGAGCCTCTCGCGAGCGGCGAGGCGGTGCTCACCACCCAGGAGCGCGAGAGCGGCATCATCATGGCCGACCTCGGCGGTGGGACAACCGACATCGCTGTGTTCAAGGACGGCGACATCTATCACACCGCAATCGTCCCGGTGGCGGGCTATCAGATCACAAGTGACATCGCTATCGGCCTTGGACTTCCGTTCCACGTCGCTGAGCGCATGAAGAAGACGTACGGCAATGTGACTCCCGGGCACGACGCGGGCAAGGAGCAGGAACTGACCGGAATCGAGAACGGTCACACCGCCTCCTATCGGGAGCTCTGCGACATCGTGCGCTCGCGCATGGAGGAACTGTTCGAGCTCATTCTCCTCGAACTGCCCACGACCGATTACCAGCGCCTGGCCCCGTGCGGTCTGGTACTGACCGGCGGCACCGCCAATCTCACAGGTCTGGTCGAGCTTGGGCGGGAACAACTCAAGATGCCGGTACGGAGGGGCGCTCCGCTCGGCAGCGGTGTATACGGCATCACCGACATCCTGCGCGACTCCGCCTACGCTACGACGCTCGGTCTCGTGCTCTGGCAGGCACGCAACCGGGAGCCGTCCGCGTGGCAGGACAAACGCTCAGGGATGTTCGGCGGTCTCGGCAGACTGCTGCGGAAGCTCTTCCGAGGATAGCGTTGAGCGAGGACACGTTGCAGAGACAAGGAGGGAGGAGAAATGGCTAAGACAACGTACACACCCGCCCCGGCCAAGATTAAAGCTATCGGTATCGGCGGCGGCGGATCGAACGCAATCAATCGCATGGTGAGGGAGGGCATCCGCGGCGTCGACTTCATCACCATGAACACAGATGCTCAGGCTCTGGCGCTGTCCGAAGCGCCCACCCGGATCCAGCTTGGAGAGAAGCTCACTCGAGGCCTTGGCGCCGGCGGCGATCACAGGGTCGGCAACAAGGCGGCGGAAGAGAGCAAGCAGATCATCCAGGAAGTCGTTGAAGGAGCCGACATGGTGTTCGTGGCGGCCGGTATGGGCGGCGGCACCGGTACCGGCGGCATGCCGGTCGTCGCTCAGACAGCGAAAGAGTCGGGCGCCCTCACAATCGGCGTCGTGACGAAGCCCTTCAAGTTCGAGGGCGGACACCGGTCCGAAGTCGCCGAGGAAGGCATCCTCAACCTCACCGACAAGGTCGACACGCTCATCATCATCCCCAACGATCGTCTGCTGCAGCTCTGCGATGCGAAGACGACGGTGGACTCAGCCTTCCGAATGGCGGATGACGCGCTATTGCTGGGCGTGCAGGCGATTTCCGAAGTGGTCACGGTGCCGGGATTAATCAATCTTGACTTCGCGGATATCAAGTCGGTCATGAAGGACGCCGGTCCGGCGTGGATGTCCGTAGGGCGAGGCAGCGGCCAGAACCGCGCCATCGAGGCGGCGAAGGCAGCTCTCGCGAGCCCTCTGCTCGACGCTCAGGTAACGGGCGCCAAGGGCGTCCTCTTCAACATCACGGGCGGCCCCAGCCTGACACTGTTTGAGTGCAACGAAGCAGCAGCCGTCATCGGTGAGGCAGTCGACCCCCGGGCCAACATCATCTTCGGCGTGGTATTCGACCCGAAGATGGATGCCGAGGTCAAAATCACCGTCATCGCGACGGGCTTCACCAGCCAGTACGGCAAGGGCTCGCCCGACACCGAGGAGCTGCGCCGCCTCATGAAGGGAGGGGCCGACACGCTCGACGTCCCGTCCTTCCTGCGGAGGAGCCAGCAGCGCCATCCCGGAGCTCAACTCAACCCCATCCTCAGAGGGCAATCTGAGGTCACTCCGCAGCCGTCTCGAATCTCCTGGCAGTAGAACCCAGCGACTGCAGGGGGGATGACACAATCATCCCCCCTGTGTCGTCTCCGGAGGGGCCGGAATCCCTCTCCGCTTGTGAGCCACTAACTCTGGTGCTAGAATAGCCGCAGACCACAAGAAGTGGGGGTGGGTGTGTGAGATGTCCGTATTGTGGCGCGCCTGAATCCAGGGTCATCGATTCCCGAGGTCTGGAGAACGAAGTCAGGCGCAGGCGCGCCTGCACCACGTGTGGAGCCCGTTTCACGACGTCAGAGCGAGTCCAGAGCCATGCTCTGTTCGTGATCAAAAAGGACGGGCGCAGCGAAGAATACGACCGCGAGAAGCTCGCGTCGGGCATACGAAAGGCCTGTGAGAAGCGCCCGCTCCCCACGGGCTCGATTGAGAAGCTCGTCTCCAGCATTGAAGAGCAACTCCACGCACTTGGGCGCGCCGAGGTCAGCAGCACCGCCATCGGCGACCTCGTGATGGAGGGGCTCAGGAAGCTGGACCACATCGCCTACATACGGTTCGCCAGCGTCTACCGTGAATTCGCCGATATCGGAGCGCTGAAGGACGCCCTCGACAGCCTCTCCTTGAGCCAGGGGGCGGAAGCCACACCGGCGGGCGTATCCGGCGAAGGCAATCAACAGAACAGGAGAGCGACGTAACATGGCGCGGCACACCCGGCCTCCGACACAGCAGCCCTCCACCACAGACAAGGTTGCCCAGGCCGTTTTCTCAGCCGCCGAGTCGGTCGGCGTGACCGACCGGGCGCTGCTCGAGCAGTTCACGGAGAAGCTAAACGAGCGACTGGGCACGACGCCTCCCCTCCCCGGCATGGAGGACCTCATCGCCCCTGAAGCGCGTCGCCAACAACAGGCGCCGGGTCATCGTCGCAAGAAGCCTGCGCCGCTCAAGGTGGCCCCCGCGGAGGACAACGTGGTCGGAACGTCATCTCTCAAGCTCTCAGCCAACGCGATGCGAGTCCTCGAGCGGCGGTACCTCCAGAAAGGCGCCGACGGCACGCCTGTCGAGACACCGGAAGAGCTGTTCCACCGCGTAGCGCACCACGTGGCGAAGGCGGAATTGTGTTTCGGGTCAAGCGGCGATGCGGCAGTCTGGGAGCAGCGCTTCTACGAAGCAATGACACAGCTCGACTTCCTGCCAAACTCTCCTACACTCATGAACGCCGGCAGGGAACTCGGCCAGCTCTCCGCCTGTTTCGTCATACCGATTGAGGACTCGATGGAGTCCATCTTCGACGCAGTCAAGTACACAGCCCTGATCCACAAGAGCGGCGGTGGCACGGGATTCTCGTTCTCCCGCCTCCGCCCGGAGAGGGACCGCGTCGGGAGTACGGGCGGTGTGGCGAGCGGCCCCCTATCGTTCATGCAGGTATTCGACAAGACGACGGAGGTCATCAAACAGGGCGGCATGCGTCGCGGCGCCAACATGGCGATTCTGGACGTCACCCATCCCGACATCAGGCGTTTCATCTCGGCAAAGAAGGAGCCGGGCATTCTGACGAACTTCAACCTCTCCGTCGGCATCACGGACGGTTTCATGCAGGCGGTCGTGGCCGATGGAGAGTTCGAGTTGCTCAGCCCGAGAACACGCGAAGCGGTCGACCGCGTCCGTGCGAAGGAAGTGTTCGACGAAATCGTGGACATGGCGTGGGCGTCCGGGGACCCAGGCATCGTGTTCCTGGACGAAATCAACCGGCACAATCCCACACCTCTGCTCGGTCGCATCGAAAGCACAAATCCCTGCGGCGAACAGCCGCTCTTGCCGTACGAGTCCTGCAATCTCGGCTCTCTCAACCTCGCTCAATTCGTTGACCGCTCGAGTCATCCCGCGTCCATCGATTTCGACCGGCTCGCCTCCACGGTGCGCCTCGCCGTGCGCTACCTGGATGACGTCATCGATGTCAACGAGTTTCCACTCCCGGTCATCGGTGAACGCACGCGTCGCACGCGGAAGATAGGGCTGGGTGTCATGGGCTTCGCCGACATGCTGCTGCAGCTCGGCATTCCCTACGACAGCGACGAGGCGCTGGCAACAGCTGACAGGGTGATGGGATTCGTGTCCACCACGGCCGACGGTGCGTCCCAGGAACTCGCCGAGGAGCGGGGCGTCTTCCCCGCCTTCGAAGGAAGCATCTACGATGTTGAGGGCGGCCCTCGGTACCGGAATGCGTCCCGGACAACCATTGCTCCGACCGGAAGCCTCAGCATCATCGCGAACTGCTCAAGCGGCATCGAGCCGGTATTCGCCCTCACCTACGTACGACACATACTCGACAGGGAGGACTTCCTGGAGGTCAACCCTCTGTTCGAAGAAGAGGCGCGCTCGCGTGGCTTCTACAGCGACGACCTGATGCGTGCGCTGGCGGACGGCAAACGGCTCAGCGACATGGAAGGGATCCCGGAGGACGTCCGCCGCACGTTTGTCTGCGCGTACGACATCTCGCCCGAGTGGCACGTGCGGATGCAGGCAGCTTTCCAGGGTCACACGGACAGCGCCGTCTCAAAGACGGTGAACTTCCCGAAGACGGCCACCCGCGAAGACGTGGCCAGCGTCTACATGATGGCGTACGAACAGCACCTGAAGGGTATCACCATCTACAGAGACGGCAGCCGGCAGGACCAGGTCCTCACAACAGGAACCCCCCGAGCTGAGGAGAAGTCCGCCATCCGACCGCGCCAGAGGCCGAAGGTCACCAGAGGCATCACCGAGCGAGTCAACACAGGCTGCGGCAACATGTACGTGACCATCAACTTCGATGATGTGGGCGCTTGCGAAGCCTTCGCCACGCTGGGCAAAGCCGGCGGCTGCGCGGCAGCTCAGCTGGAGGGCATCAGCAGACTCGTGTCGAACGCCCTGCGCTGCGGTCTCGACGTCGGGTCCGTCGTCAAGAACCTTCGGGGTATCCGTTGCCCGTCAATCTCGTGGGAGCAGGGGAAGGCAGTCATGTCATGCGCCGATGCGCTGGCGGGCGTGCTGGAGAAGTACGCCGGTGACGCACCTGCCGCAAGTCCGAGCCACCAGGCGCCTCACGGGCAGGTGGCAGGGCAATGTCCTGAGTGCGGAGGATCGGTCATTCACCAGGAGGGCTGCAGTATCTGCACGTCGTGCGGATACACCAAGTGCTCGTGACGCGGTGAGGGAGGAAGTGGAGTGAGCACCTCAAGAGCGCGATATGGCGTCGGACTGCAGCAGATGGTCGCGGCCGCGAACGCCGGCCTCACCCTTCGACGTACCTGCAACGCCGTGGCAAAGGCCATGGCGAAATCCATGGATGTGAATGGCTGCCGGGTGCTGCTCCTTGACGCGAAGAAGGGGTACCTCACCACCGTGGGGGCGTTTGGGTTGAGCGACCTGTATCTGCGGAAGGGTCCCCTCGATGCGAGAAAGAGCCTGCCGGAAGTACTTCAGGGCACCATCGCTGTCGTGGCACATGCGCCGACGGACGTGCGGGTGCAGCATCCGGAAGTAGCCGAGTCGCAGCACGTGGTGTTCATCGCCGCGGCTCCCGTCTTCAAGGGGAAGGACGTCGTCGGGGAGCTTCGTGTCTACTCAAAGGAGACGAGGACCCTGTCGTCCATCGACGAGGAGTTCCTGAGGACGTGCGCCAACCTGTGCGGAGTGCTGTTCGAAAGAGCCGAACTGGCGCAATTCCAGGAACGGGTGACACAGTCGAGCGCGACGGCACCTCTCGCGGGGAGCGCGCCGCAGGTACCCATCACCTCCCTGAGGCCAACCGAGTTCGCACATGAAAGCGAGGCCGAGTTCGCCCACCTGCTCGACTTCTATCAGATAGAGTGGCTGTATGAGCCCCGTTCCTTCCCACTCGCCTGGAACGGCGATGGCGTCTCCCTGATGTTCACACCGGATTTCTACCTTCCGGAACTGGATCTGTACGTCGAACTCACGACGATGAAGCAGGACCTCATCACCGCGAAGAACCGCAAAGTGCGCAAGTTGCGTGAGAAGTACCCTGACATCAACATCCGCTTGCTCACACGGAAGGACTTCGCCGGCCTGCTCTCGAAGTACGGCTACGGGCCTTTCGGCGCAGCAAAAGTTGAGGGTGTCGGCCCGGTGCTCTACAGCCAGACGCAGATACAGCGGAGGGTCCGCTCTCTGGCGAGGCGCATTTCCCGCGACTACGTCGGCAAGCGCGTTGTCATGGTCGGCATCCTCAAGGGCGTCATGTGCTTCATGTCCGACCTGATGCAGCACATCTCTCTGCCGGTGCGAATCGATTACATGGACATCTCTCACTACGGCGGAGACGGGGAAGTCGTCAGAATCCGGCGGGACCTCGACTCGTCTATCGCAGGCGAGCATGTCATCATGGTAGAGGACATCGTGGACACCGGCATGACGCTGAATTACGTGCTCGCCCACCTTGCCGCACACAAGCCCGAGAGCCTGAAAGTCTGCACGCTGCTCGACCGACGCGTCCGGCGCCTGGCCAACGTGAAGCTCGACTACGTCGGATTCGAGATACAGGACGAGTTCGTGGTGGGATACGGACTCGACTACAAGGGAGAGTACCGCAACCTCCCCTTCATCGGTGTGCTGACCCAGAAGTAACGGCAAGAGAGACGAACGCATATGCATAGCGGGCTGAGTCTGCTTGTCTCGCACAGCGCGATCGAGGAGACCGTCTCGAGGCTCGCGGCACAGATAACGGAGGACTACCGCGGCAGGCCGCTTGTCGCCATCGGCATCCTGAAGGGCGCCTTCATCTTCATGGCGGACCTGGTCAGACAGATCGGGATTCCGCTTGAGATCGACTTCATGGCGGTGTCCAGCTACGGGAGTGGCACCGAGAGCTCGCGGTGCGTCACGATGGTGAAGGAGCCCAGCAGCGACGTGAGAGGCAAGGACGTCCTGGTCGTCGAGGACATCGTCGATAGTGGCAACACTGTGAGCTT
>JALNYR010000099.1 GCA_023229725.1 Dehalococcoidia bacterium
GTGCTACACGATGGACGCATTCCCGGATGGTCCGCAGGTGACGAACGTGCTGCACTGCATGGGTGGAGGCCTCGGCGAAGGCTGCGGCTTCGGTCAGTTGAAGCAGTTCGGCTTCGAACAGCCGGTCATCAGCATCTGCGGTGACTCCACGTTCTTCCATGCCTCCATCACGCCTCTTGTCAACGCCATCTACAACAAGGCGAATATGGTTGCCATAATCCTCGACAACTCCATCACCGCCATGACCGGGTTCCAGCCCCACGCAGGAAGCGGGCGGACGGCGACGCAGGAAGCCACTGAGACGGTCAGCGCCGAGGAGTTGTGTCGCACCCTTGGATGCCGGGTGGAGGTCGTCGATGCGTTTGACACCAAGGCGTCCACGGCCAAACTGATGGAGTTGATGAAAGACGAGGGCGGTGTCAAGGTACTCATCCTTCGCCGCAAGTGCGAGCTATTGCGCATGCGCCAGGAGCGCAAGCACCCCTACAAGGTGTGGGTGAACGCCGAGAAGTGCAAGGGCGACAAGTGCGGCTTCTGCTACCGCACCCTCCGGTGCCCGGGCGTGGCACTCGACACGGCAACCGGCAAGGCGAAGATACAGGAAGCGCTCTGCGCTGAATGCGGACTGTGCGCCGACCTGTGCCCGAACAAGGCGATCGCGAAGGAGGAACGAGCATAATGGCTATCTCTGCTGATCCCTTGAACATCATCATCTGCGGAGTCGGCGGTCAGGGCAACATCCTGCTCTCCGGCATGGTCGGAGGCGCGTTTCTGAAGAAGGGCTACTACGCGACCATCGGTGAGACGTTCGGAGCAGCCCAGCGCGGCGGCGCGGTATTCAGCGCGGTACGAGTCTCCAAGAAGCGCGAGTATGGCCCTCTCATCCCCGAGGGCAAAGCCCACCTGATTCTCGGGCTCGAACCTCTGGAGACCCTGCGAATGGTGCAGAAGTACGCCAACCCCGAGACCGTCTGCATCAGCAACGTGTACCCGGTCATACCGGCCGGCGTGTCCGCCAGCCGCGAGACCTATCCGGATATCGCGGAACTGAGGTCGGCTGTCTCCAAGCTGTGCAAGCGTGCCTGGTTCCTCGATGCGACGAGCATCGCCCTCGAGCTGAATGCGCCGATTGCCATGAACATCGTCATGGTGGGCGCACTGCTCGGAAGCGGTCAGCTGCCTCTCACCGAGGAGGACGTCAAGGTGGAACTGCGCGAGAACCTTCCCCCCGACCGTCTCGGGCTGAACTACCAGGCGATGGCACGAGGCATGAAGGCCGTCGCCTGACGGCCCTCCAGGCCAACTGAGGAGAGAAGCGAGAGCACAGCCGTGTACAAGGCACCGCGAGGGACTGTCGACATACTGCCGGCGGAGCAGGCGTATTGGGCTCACGTGCAGCAGCGCGCCGCCGAAGTGTGCCGTCTCTACGGCTACGAGCGAATCGACACGCCTGCCTTCGAGGACTACGACCTCTTCGCGCGGAGAGACGCGGCGGGCACCGACCTCGTCGAGAAGGAGATGTACGTGTTCGAGGACCGGAGCGGGCAGAAGCTCACGCTCCGGGCCGAGAACACGGCTCCTGTATGCCGGGCGTACGTCGAGCACGGCATGTTCAGCCTGCCGCAACCGGTGCGTCTCTACTATCTTGGCGCCACGTTTCGCTACGAGCGTCCCCAGGCAGGTCGCTACCGCCAGCACCACCAGTTCGGGTGCGAGGCCCTGGGCGATCCGTCTCCAGGCCTCGACGTGGAGGTAATCGAACTTGCGCTAGGATTCCTGTCGTCCCTTGGACTGCAGCAACTCACAGTCGTCCTCAACAGCATCGGCTGCCGGCAGTGCCAGCCGGAGTATGTGAAGGTGTTGCAGCGCCACTACGAGGCCCTTTCGGGAGAGGTCTGCGCCGATTGCCGCGTGAGGATGGTGCGCAACCCGCTGCGGCTTCTCGACTGCAAGGAACCTGCGTGCAGGCTCATCGCCGACGCGGCCCCCAGGATTTCGGACTACCTCTGCCCTGAGTGCGAGACTCACTTCCGTGAGGTGCAGGAACAGTTGCGGGTGCTGGGGATCCCCTTCACGCTGAACCACAAGCTCGTCCGGGGTCTCGACTACTACACCAGGACGGTGTTCGAGATACTGCCTCAGCGCGAGGGCGGGCAGAGCGCCATTGTGGGCGGCGGCCGTTACGATGGACTCATCGAGCAGATTGGCGGCAAGTCCACGCCCGGAGTGGGCTTCGCGACCGGCATCGAGCGAATTGTCCTCAACCTGAAGGAACAGCAGCTCGGAGTACCTGCACTGCCGGCGCCGCGGATCTACCTGGCGCACATGGGCGACTCCGCGCGGCTCGCAGCCGCGGTGCTTGCCCGTTCCCTGAGGAGCGCCGGCTTCGGCGTTGTCGCATCGACCGGCGGCAAGAGCCTCAAGGCGCAGCTGCGGCAGGCCAACGCGCTTGGCGCACGGCACACCGTGATTCTGGGCGACGACGAGGTTCAGAGGGGTGTGGTCACCGTTCGCGACATGACACTCAACGAGCAGGTTACCGTCCCACAGGATGGTCTGGCGGCGTACTTCTCCTCCCGGTGACCCCTCGTTCCGCCACGTATGTGGCGCTCGCGTTCTATGCTATACTTCCTGATGTCCGTCGCCGGGTGGCGGCGGCTTCGCGCGCGATTGGCAGCCGGAAGTGACCACGCAGTCTCCTCGCCCGATATCGCTACTCAGCCACTGAGGATAGAGCCTGATGTCTGCTGCAGAAATTGACAAGCCCGGCCGCAGGGAGTACACGTCCGGCGACATCCAGATCCTGGACGAGATTGAAGCCGTCCGCCTGCGTCCCGGCATGTACATCGGCGGAACCGGCTTCGAGGGCCTGCAGCACCTCCTGTACGAGATCGTCTACAACAGCATCGACGAGGCGCTGGCAGGCTACTGCGATCGCATCGACGTCACCATCCACCCCGACAACGCCATCACGGTGAAGGACAACGGGCGGGGAATCCCCGTCGACCTCATCCCCTCCACCGACATTACGGCTCTCGAAGCGGTGATGACGCGCCTGCACGCCGGCGGCAAGTTCAACAACCAGTTGTACGGCGTGTCCAGCGGCCTGCACGGCGTCGGGGCATCCGTCGTGAACGCCCTGTCGCGCCGTACGCGGGTGGAGGTTCGCCGCAACGGGAAGGTCTACTGCCAGGAATATGAACGAGGCGTGCCGACCGGCAGCATCAAGGTCATCGGTGAAGCCAGCGGGACAGGGACGTGGACCACGTTTCTGGCGGACTCCGAGATCTTCGAGGACATCAACTACGACTTCGACGTCACTGCTCAGCGCCTCAGGGAGATGACCTTCCTCAACAAGGGCGTCCTCATCCACTTCGTCGATCAGCGCGTCGACGAGGAGCGCACGTACTACTTCGAGGGTGGCATTGCCAGCTACGTGAGTCGCATGAGCAGCGACAAAGAAGTCATCCATGCCAGACCCATCTACTTGACCGGCACGGCTGAGTCCTCGTCGGTCGAAGTGGCGATGCAGTACAACGATGGCATGAGCGAGAACACGATAACCTTCGCCAACTGCGTCAACACTCGCGACGGGGGAAGCCATCTGACCGGATTCCGGGCCGCACTGACGCGCGTCCTGACGGACTTCATCCGCAAGAGCAAGCAGGCCAAGGACAGCGACCCGCTTCTCACGGGTGATGATGTACGGCAAGGTCTGGTCGCAGTCGTCAGTATCAAGCTGTCCAGCCCGCAATTCGAGGGTCAGACGAAGGCCAAGCTGGGCAATCCGGAAGTCAGAAGCCAGGTCGAGTCGATAGTCGCCGACCAGTTGAGCCTGTATCTGGAACAGCACCCGGATGACGCACGGGCGATTCTCGACAAGTGCCTCATCTCGGCGCGGGCGAGGGAAGCCGCGCGGAAGGCGCGCGAACTCGTCTTCAAGAAGAGTAGCTTTGAGACGTCCACGCTGCCCGGCAAGCTCGCCGACTGCTCAGAGAAGAACCCCGAGTTCTGCGAACTCTACCTGGTTGAGGGTGAATCGGCCGGCGGTTCCGCGAAGCAGGGTCGCGACCGGCGCTTCCAGGCAATCCTGCCCCTGCGCGGCAAGATACTGAACGTGGAGAAGGCGCCCAAAGACAAGATACTGGCACACGAGGAGATCAGAAACATTGCAACCGCCCTGCGGGCCGGCGCCGACGGACTCGACCTCAGCAGGCTTCGCTATCATCGAGTCATCATCATGAGCGATGCAGACGTGGACGGAGCACACATCCGCACGCTGCTGCTTACGTTCTTCTACCGGCATATGCCGGGGCTCATCGACCACGGCCACCTCTACATCGCACAGCCTCCTCTCTACCGGGTGCACTCAGGCAAGCGTGAGGCATGGGTGTACACGGAGCAGGAGAGGGACAGCGCCATGCGTGAGTTGGGCAACAAGTCCGAAGTACAACGCTACAAGGGCCTCGGAGAGATGAGCCCGGAGCAACTCTGGTCCACCACCATGAATCCCGAAACACGGACGCTTCTACAGGTGGCGGTAGAGGACGGCGCCGCAGCAGACAAGGTATTCGAGATGCTGATGGGCGCCGAAGTGGAGCCGCGGAAGAACTTCATCCAGGACCACGCCGAGACGGTCCAGAACCTCGATATCTAGTCGCGATCCCCACGGTAGAGACCGTGGGCGATGATGTATTTCTCAACCTCTCCGGGAACCAGATAGTCTATCGGCAGCCCTCGCGCTACACGGTCCCGTATCCCCGATGAGCTTATCCCTATCATTGGGGAATCCAGCGTGACAACGTCCTGCTCCCGCATACCGTTGATGCGTGCAGCCACCTCGCCCAGCTCCGGAAGGTTTGAGCCGAGCCGTGGCACGACCACCAGCCGGCACATGCCGACCAGTCGTTCCGGCTCCTTCCACATGGGCAGCTCGGTGAAGCTATCGCGCCCGAGAATCAGGTAGAACTCCTGATCTCCCAGCTTGTGCCGCAGTTCATCCACCGTGTCGACTGTGTAGGACGGTCCACCGCGGTCCACCTCTACCGTACACAGCCGGAAATGCTCGTGCTTCGCGATGGCCAGCCGCACCATTTCGACTCTGTCTCTGGCCGAACTGATGGTCCGGTCCACCTTCAGCCACGGATTGCCCGCCGGAATGAAGAGCACGCGCTCCAGCGAAAGGCGAAGGCGGGCTTCTTCTGCCACGAATATGTGACCCGCATGCACAGGATCGAAGGTCCCACCCAGAATACCAATCCGCATCGTCTTCTCTGTGCTCTAAACATAGAGTAAATAGAGTATTGGATTATAACAGGGATAGAGCTAGTAACTGATGAGGCTGTGACGAGCGTGCCGTCGGCATGGCTTCGTGGGCGGGGCACATGTTGTGCCACTGTGTGAATGACGTTCTCGACAGGTTACCAACGGGGGCTGGTGTGAGTCTCCACCGTCTGTTCACACTGACTGAGACTGAGACAGTTGGTCGGAGATGCGGCTGAGCTGTCGCTCCAGTTTCGGATTCTCCGGCAGTTCAGCGGCAAGCCTGTTGCAGCCGTGGAGAACAGTTGCGTGGTTGCGATCGCCGAGTTCCCGCCCGATCTGGGCGAACGAGTAACCGCGCTCTTTCCTGAGCAGGTACATGGCCGCGTGCCGCGCCAGGACGGTCTTCCTGTCCCGTTTCTTGCCGAGGATATCCTCAACGGGGACGTCGAAGGCGTCGGCGATGGCATAGATGATGGACTTGCCGTTGCCATTCGATGTGATACCGGTGAGGAGTTTGTTGACAGTCTGTGCATTGATGTCGCCGCCCGTGAGCCTGGCCTGGGCGGACAGGTACACGATTGCGCCCTCAAGCTGGCGGATGTTCCCGCGAACCTCATTGGCCAGGATCTGGAGCGCATCAGCCGGGATGACAATTTCACACTCAGCGGCCCTTGCTTCGAGGAAGGCTTGCCGGGCGGCGAGGTCCGGGGGCTGGATACAGGCGACCATGCCGCTTTCGAGCCGGCTGCGGAGCTTCTCTCCCAGGAGCTGAACCTCGCGTGGGTGCTGGTCTCCGGCCACTGCGATTCTGCAACCGCGCTGGAGGAGTTCGTCGAAGATGTGGTAGAAGCACTGCTGCGTCTGCTTCTTGGTGGCCAGGAACTGGATATCGTCGAATAGGAGCAGCGACAAAGGGACGAACCTGGCGTGGAATTCCTCGACCTGCTTCTGCTTCACGGCGAGCACGAAGTCATCGGTGAAACGCTCGGCCGTGGTATAGAGGACTTCCCGGTCGGCCTGCCGTGCGGAGTGTCCAATGGCCTGCAGAAGATGAGTCTTGCCCTGCCCCGTGCCGCCGTAGATGTAGAGCGGATTGAAGGCGCTGAGGGGGTTCTCGGCAATCTCGAGTGCGGTGGCGTACGCGAGGCGGTTACAGGCACCGACGATGAAGCTGTCGAACGTGTACCTGAGGCTGAGGTTGTCTGTTCTGAGCGGAGCACTGACGCCGCCATCGGCGCGCGCGGACTGCAGTTGCGGGCGAGGAGACGTCTTCGCGATGTCGTGCACTACAAACTGCACGTCGGTGTCGACGCCGACGACGTTAGTGAGCGTCTTCCTGACGAGGGAATGGAGGCGCCTGGTCAGCCACTCGGCGACGAACGCGCTGGGGGTTCCGACGATGAACGTGCCGTTCTGGAACGAGACGCCATGGCTGCTGCCCAGCCATGTAGTGAAGTTCGCCCGGCTAACCTGCGTCTGGAGCTCACCCAACGCCTTCTGCCAGATTTCGTGCGCCGACTCCAAAACACCTCCCAGGCACCAATTGGCGCCGCCAATCACGAACGAAATGAATCGAGGGGTTACGCCAGGGGAGCGGGGGGAATTACCGGACCGGAGGGAGCTGAAGGCATGAAGCAAATCTACCATGGGAGGTATGCCTTCTCTAGGTAACCTTTGACATAAAGGGGAGAAATCGATGAAAATGGAGCCCTCGTGAACGTACGGATCGTATTCATGGGTACCCCGGACTTCGGTGTACCCGTACTTGAGTCACTCGTACAGAGCCACCATGACGTCGTCGCTGTCTACACCCGTCCGGACCGTCCCTCGGGACGCGGGCGTCGTCTTGCGCCCTCTCCAGTGAAGCAGGCCGCCGTCTCGCACGGCATAGCGGTAATCGAACCGGAGACGCTTCGCGGCGAGTCCAGGGTGACGGAACTGGCGAGTCTCTCGCCCGACCTCGTGGTGGTAGCAGCGTTCGCGTACCTGCTTCCGGAGCAACTGCTGCGCGTTCCACGGCTCGGCTGCCTGAACGTGCATCCCTCGTTGCTGCCCCGCCACAGGGGCCCCTCTCCGGTTGCGTCCGCGATTCTCAACGGCGACGACCGCACCGGAGTGTCCATCATGCTCATGGATGCAGGGCTGGACACCGGGCCGGTGTTGAGCCAGGAGGCCGCGGCGATATCGGACAGCGACACGACGGGGAGCCTGACGGCGGCACTCGCCGGGCTTGGCGCCGGGCTGTTGGTGGCGACCATCGACGGCTGGCTGGCCGGCGCGGTTGTCCCGCGAGTGCAGAACGAGAGAGAGGCGACGTACAGCGGGAAGGTCGGCGTGGAAGACGGGCTGCTCGACTGGACACAGCCGGCGACCGTGCTGTCGCGTGGCGTCAGGGCGTACAATCCGTGGCCCGGGTGTCACACATTCTGGGAGGGGCAGCGCCTGAAGATCCACAGCGCGGTTCCGCTTGTGCTGCGGCCGCACGGTGAACCCGGCAGGGTAGTGCAACTCCCCGGCCCTGTGCCGACGCGGATCGGCGTGGTCACGGCGCAAGGTGTCCTCGGTCTGGGAGGCATCCAGCTGGAAGGGAAACGCGAGGTCTCCGCTGAGGAGTTCGTTCGGGGACACCGGGAGTTTGTCGGGGCGATGTTGGGTCGCTAGCCGGCGCCGCACGGGGCGCGACGACAGGAGGCAAGGCGATGGCGCGACGTGTTCTGGAACCTTTGACACTTGGCTCGCTGCAGTTGCGCAACCGGCTGGTGATGGCGCCGGTCACGACGCAGTACGCGGATGAACGGGGGCGCGTCACCGAGCAACTGAAGGCTCACTACGAGACGCGCGCCAGGGGAGGAGCCGGCCTCATCATCGTTGAAGCGAGCTACGTGCTGCCGGTCGGCCAGGCGTTCAAAGACCAGTTGGGCATATACGACGACAGCCTCATCCCGGGGTTGAGACAGCTGGCCGCGGCTATCAAGCGCCAGGGCTGTGTCGCCGCGATTCAGCTACACCATGCCGGCCGCATGGCCAAGTCCGGCCTCTCGGGTCTGCAGCCGGTGGCGCCATCCGCCATAGCTGACCCCCGGGGCGAACAGCCAAGGGCCCTTGATGCGTCGGCGATAAGGTCGACGGTCCGGTCGTTCGCGGAGGCTGCCGCTCGCGCGAAAGAGGCGGGGTTTGACGGCGTTGAGATCCACGGAGCACACGCGTATCTGATCGACCAGTTCATCTCGCCTTCGGCGAACAGGCGCACCGATGCGTATGGTGGTCCACTTGAGAACAGGGCGAGGTTCATGCTGGAAGTCGTTGCGGCGGCCCGGGAGGCCGTCGGCGCCGACTATCCCGTGTGGCTGAGGATGAACGGACGGGAGTACGGCGTGGAAGGCGGCACGACGCTGGAGGATGCCCTGGAGGTGGCGCGACTCGCGGAGCGCGCCGGAGCGGCAGCGATACACGTCTCGGCCTATGGCCCCGCGACGCCGACGAACCGGACGACAGCTGGTTTCCAGCCGGCTGTCATCGCCGACCTGGCGGCCGCCATGAAGCACGCCGTCTCCATTCCTGTGATGGCGGTGGGGCGGATTACGCCTGAGGCGGCCGAGGACCTGCTGGAGTCCGGAGCTGCGGACCTCGTCGCTCTGGGCAAGGCGCTGCTGGCTGACCCTGATCTGCCCGGAAAGCTGGTGGAGGGCCGGGATGAAGAGATTGTCCCCTGCATCGTCTGCATGCACTGCCGCGACAGTCTGATGCTGGCCGCGCCGGGTGGCATCCGGTGTCAGGTGAATCCGAGGCTTGGCTGCGACCATGAGCCGGCGGCAGTCGCCGCGCCTGTGTCGAAGAAAGTCCTCATCGTCGGGGGAGGGCCGGCGGGCATGGTGGCGGCCCTGACTGCGGCGAGGAGAGGACACTCGGTCACGCTGTGGGAGAGAGGACGCGCTCTCGGAGGACAGCTGCTGCAGGCGGCGGTGCCGCCGCACAAGGACCGCATCGGGTGCTACACGCGCTTTCTCGCACGCGAACTTGGCCGCAGCGGCGTTGTGGTCGAGTTGCAGCGCGAAGCGACTGTTGAGGAGGTGCTTGGGGCACGTCCGGACGCGGTGGTCGTTGCCACGGGCGCCCGCCCTCTCTCGCCGGACATCCCCGGGCTGAAGCGCGCGGGGGCGGTTGAGGCCGGCGCCGTGCTCGATGGCTCGGTG
>JALNYR010000100.1 GCA_023229725.1 Dehalococcoidia bacterium
TGGTCTCGCCCTTCCAGAAGTCGCTGATCGGGCGCCCCCACGTGTCGAAGCTCTCCGCCATGGCATCGGGTGCGTGGACAAGAATTTCGACGCGCACGGTGTCGGCGAGCCGGCCCAGTGCGCTCAGCGCGAGCGGAGTCGGGTCAGGAGTGCAGGCCAGGACGATGTGGTCGAACCGGTCCGGAAGCCGCGGCGACTGCGCGGCTCGCAGCATCTCGCGGCAGGAATCGAGACGCCCGAACGTCGTCTCGATGCGAGAGATGAAGAGAGCCTCCAGTCGCGCCGCATCGGCCCAGCGTTCGACTTCCTCAAGCCGGTCGCCGAAGTCAGTGACGACCGAACCGATGCTGAGACCGTGTTCGGCAAGCTCCTCTCGCAGCGACTGAAGCAGCGCCCCCGTACGGAGAGCCCAGCGGAAGTCCTGCGAGGGCATCCCGGCGGGGAAGAGTCCCTTGAACGCTGAGAGGTCTATGCCGCGGAGGAGGTCGGCCCAGACGGCTGACACGTCGAGAGGGCCGGCCACAGGCGCCTCGTCGTCGGGGGCTATCAGACCGAGCGGGGTCCGCACCGCAGGCGCCAGCAGATGCGTGCCGGCGGTGGTGCAGAAGAGCGTCAACGCTTCGCGGAGACGACGTCCTGCTTGCTGCGTCGGGACGAGCACCAGGGTGGTGCGCAGGTCGACCGGTCCGTCGGGCGGCCGCGGGATGAGGAAATCCCGCACCTTCCGCACGACGGGCTCGTTCCACCCCAGGAAATGACGTTCGACAGCCATGGCTCTCCGGCGAATTCGTTCGCGGCTCCGTGCGGGCATGCCGCCACCCCGGCCATGGTAACATGGCCGCACCCTCGCGCGGGCCCGCCGGGCGGTTGCTCCGGAGGACAATGGCCACCCCTGCGTCGAACGGCACGACCTGCGCGACGCTCTTCGCCCGGTCGTCGCGGGTCAGGCCGCCGTTGTCAGCAGCTCGCGGATGAGGAGGTGCCGACCGAGTCCTCGCCGCGGAGCGGCACGCAGCACATGAATTGCAGCGTCTTCTTGCCCGTGTTCACGAGCTGGTGCCGCTCGTTCGCCGGGATGAAGATGGCCGTGCCCTCTGTGACCACCTGGTCCGGCCCGTCGCTCTTCAGTGTGGCCTGACCCTTCAGTATCAGCACCTCGTGCTCGAAGTCGTGGGAGTGGTTCGAGCTGGCCCCGCCTGGAATGACGTCGAAGACGCGCATCACGAAGGTCGGTGCGCCATCGATTGCGCCGATAACGACCTTCTTCTGGGCGCCCTGTCCGTAGGGCTTGCTCGGGACGTTCTCAAGCTTCTTCAGAATCATGTCTGTCCTCCATCCGCTATTCGCCTCGCGGCATGCCGCTCCGTAAGACCGGCTCGCCGGCCTGCAACCTGACACGACCGGGCGGCGCTCCGACGAGTGCGAGCCATGAGACTGCTCCGCATGCCATGCTCTTCCTGGCCTGTCCCGTTCATGCGCAACCCGGCGCGGCTCCGAACGCTATTTCGGCGCGCAGGTCTTGCAGAAACAGGCTGCCTGGTCGCTGTCCTCTCCCCGAAGGGGCACAAGACACACGAAGCGCAGGTTTCCCTTGCCGGTGTTGACTATCTGATGGCGCTCATTGGGCGGGATGAAGTAGGCGGTGCCTGCTTCAACCTTCTGGTCAGGGCCGTCGCCCTTGCACGTCGCCTCTCCCTGCAGTATCAGCACCTCGTGCTCGAAGTCGTGCGAGTGGTCATTGCTGGCGCCGCCGGGCGGAACGTCGAACACGCGCATCACGAACGTCGGCGCTCCTTCGTTCGGCCCTATGACGACCTTCTTCTGCGCTCCCTTGCCATAAGAGATGGTTGGCACCTCACTGACCTTGCGTATGATCATTGCTCTCCTTTCAAATAGCCGCGCTCCATTGCGCCGCTGTGCTGCCGAGATGAAGTCCGTGCCCCGCGCGTGACTGGCGGCCTCACGAACGAACGAGTCTCACAAAATCCTCGATGGCCCCGACGAGGTTGTGCCGGGGCTGCCAGCCCCAGTCCGTGCGCGCCAGGCTGTCGTCCAACTGGCGCGGCATGGTCTTGATGCCCTCCACGATGACCGGGTCGGGCGCGAACGTCAACTCCGCCCCGGGGATGATGTTGCGGATGGCCTCGACGAGTTGTTCCGCTGTCACCAGGTGCCCGTGCAGATTGTAGCAGCGACGCGTCAACCGTGACGCTTCCGCCGAGGCGAGGTCGATCATACTCTGCGCGGCATCCTTGACGTAGAGGATGTCGGTCGTGGTTGTCCGGTCGGCGCGGATGGCGAAGGGATGACCTCTGGCGCTCTCCTCGATGGCGACCGACGTGTACGCCGTCCAGCCGGCGGATGCGGCCCGTCCCGGCCCGAAGATGGCGGGGAAGCGCACGGCGCGGAAATCGAGTCCGAAGCGGCGATGGTAGTACTCTCCCAATCGCTCGTTGCAGACCTTGCTTGTGCCGTACATGCTGAGAGGATGCTGGGCGAAGTCGTTGGGCACGAGGGGGGGAGTGTCTGGACCGAACGACGTCATGGTGCTGGCGTAGATGATGCGGGGAATGCCGAGCAGCCGCGACGCCTCGAGCACGTTGTACGTGCCGATGATGTTGACCTCGAACGCCGCCTGTGGCGACGCTTCGCTGCCGGGCGGAAGAAGCGCGCCGCAGTGGAAGATGTCGTCGGGCTTCGACACGGCAACGGCATCCATCACCTGGGCCCAGTTCGACAGGGAACCGCGTATCGCCGTGACGCGCCCGCCGCCCCGGCGCAGGAAGGCATCATCCGAGGCGACGTCGAAGAGGACAACCTCGCGCCCCGCCTCGGCCAGCATCAGCGCAAGGTATCTGCCGATGAAGCCGAAGCCGCCGGTGATGAGACTGCGTGACATCGCTCCTCCTCCGTGCGTCCAGCCTGCAGGTCGCGCCGCCTGCCGTACGCGCGGCGTCACTTCGAGCTTCCGGATGCCTGTGCGCCCTTCGCGCCCGGCTTCGTGAGGCCGAGGCGCGTGTAGTACATCTCCGGTATCTTCGCCGGGTCCTTGTAGAAGAGCAGCGTGCACGGTTTGCCGGGATTGTCGGGGTCGTACTCTTCCACCAGCCGCGTGGGCACTCCCGTCGCCTGCATGGCCGTCAGCTCGTGCCAGACGGAGCAGTGCAGGCAGTAGTACGAGACGTTCTTCTTGCCCCACGACCACGAATACGCCTTCTTCGTCGTGCCGAGGTTGAACGGGGGCTTCGTCCGGGCGGGCGAGCCGTCCACCTCTCCGCCGCGCCGCATCCTTCCCCCCGCCCCACAGGGGTCGCACGAGAGGACGAAGCGGTCCTCTTCCTCGCGCACAGTGAGCGTGCCGGTCTCGCCGGGCCCGGACCGGTGCGCCCGCATCTGCTCCGTGTACCATTGGAGCAGCTGTTTCTTCGTCTTCAGGTTCTTGAGCTGGTCGAGGAAGACCGCGGAGATGGTCTGCTTCGTCACCTTGAGCACGTCGAGCAGTCGCTCCTCGCCGCAGTTGTCGGCTATCCAGGTCAGCAGACCGTAGACCCAGTCGCAGTAGAGGTCGTGCAGGCCTTTGCCTTCGACCTGGACGTAGTCGATAAGCTCAAGCGCCGTCTTCGTATCGCCGGCCTTGACTGCGTCACGCAGCCTGTCGTACGAGCTGATGCCCAGCTCCTCCACGGGCTCGTCGACGCGCAGAGGGCGGCCGAGCAGCTTCCTGTCAATCTTGAGCACGTCCTACCTCCCCGCCTTGACGTCGGCGGCGATGCGTTTGAACTCGGACTCGGTGAGCTGTCGCTTGACGTCGTGCGAGTAGAGCTTCACCCGGCGCAGCACTTCCGCGCTCTGATCAGCGTTGAGCTCGATGCTCAGCCTCTCTGCCCAGATGGCGACCGAGTCGATGCCGCTCTTCTTGCCCATCACGTAGCGCGGGTCGCGGTGGCCCACCAGGGACGGGGCGATCGGCACGGTTTCGGTCGGGTAGGCGCTGCGGCTGTTGCGGTGCCAGCTCACGACCATGCCTGACTCGACGTCGTACGTCTCCTCACCGACGAACGGACGGTTGGGCAGGCGCCCTGCGAGCGCCGTGACCAGCTCGGAGAGCTCGTTCAACATCTCGTACTTGATGCCCGCGTCGACGCCGTAGAGGATGCGCAGCGCCATGACGGCCTCGATCATCGGGCAGTTGCCGCCGCCCTCGCCGATGCCGGTGATGGTGGAGTGGATGACCTCGCCGCCCTCGAGGACCGCCATGACGGTGTTGGCCACCGCCATGCCGAAGTTGTTGTGGAAGTGGACCTCAAGAGGCTTGCTGATGCGCTTGCGTATGGTGCGCGTGTAGTAGGAGGCGCCGTGAGGCGAGAGAACGCCAAACGTATCCACGAGTCCGAGCGCATCCATGTGCCCTTCGGCGGCGACTCGCTCGATGAGCTTCAGGAACCAGTCGATATTCGAGCGCGTCGCGTCCACGGGGAAGAAGGAGACGTAGAGGCCCTGCTCGTGGGCGAAGCGGGTGGCTTTGATGGAGAGCTCGGTCGCTTTCTCCATCGTCCACTTGTAGGAGTGCTCGACAAGGTGTTCGGACGAGGGGATCTCGATGGTGACGCCGTCGACTCCGCAGTCGACCGCACGCTTCACATCGTCGATCATGCAGCGACTGAGCACGAATATCTCGGGTCCGAGCTTGCGCTTCACTATCTCTTTGATGGCAGCCTCGTCGTTGGGGGAGACGGCGGGCGTGCCGGCCTCGATGCGGTGTATGCCCGCCTCGGCGAGCTTCTCGGCGATGCGGACCTTCTCGTCCTTCGTGAAGACGATGCCCGCCTGCTGTTCGCCGTCGCGCAATGTCACGTCGTGGATGCGCAGCTTCGCCGGTGGATGGAACCCGGCCGTCACTTCGTCCACGAAGTTCCACGGACTGACGAACCAGTTGTCGCTCTTCCAGGGCTCAGCCTTGCGTTTCATTGTGCGACTCCTTCCGAACGGACTAGCGGAGGTCCTTCGCGAGTTGCTCCAGTCGCGCGGCCTCTCCCTCAATCATCTTGTAGCAGTGGATGTCCTCCGGGAAGCGGCCGGCGCGCACGTCGTTCACGTACTCGGTGAGGGCCTTGACCGAGATGTCGGCTACCTCAGCGTAGCGCCTGACGAACTTCGGCTTGAAGGCCTCCCAGATTCCCAGTACGTCGCTGACGATGAGGAGTTGGCCGTCGCACAGCGGTCCGGCGCCGATGCTGTAGACCGGGATGTCGAGGTCTTTCGTGATGAACTCGCCGACCTCAGGGGTCACGGCCTCGAGCAGCAGCAGCGCCGCTCCGGCGTCGCGCACCGCGCGCGCGTCCTTGATGAGCTCGATTGCGCTCTCGGCGGTGCGACCCTGCGCCTTGTAACCGCCGAACTGTCCCGTACTCTGGGGCGTGAGACCGATGTGTCCGCAGAGGACCATGCCGGCGTCCACGATGGCGCGAATCATCGGCGCCACCCGGCGCCCGCCCTCCAGCTTGACGGCGTCCACCTCTGACTCCTTCACGAAACGCACGGCGTTTCGGACGGCGTCATCGGGCGTCGTCTGGTAGGAGCCGAACGGCATGTCTCCCATGACGAACGTGTTCGGTGCGCCCCGGCGCACCGCCTGGCAGTGGACGATACACATGTCCATCGTGACGGGGAGCGTGCCTGACGGGTAGCCGTACACAACGTTCCCCATCGAGTCTCCCACGAGTATCATGTCGATGCCGGCCTGCTCCTCGAAGCGTGCCGTCGGATAGTCGTAGGCGGTAAGCCAGGTCAATCTCTCCTTCTCTTCCTTCATCCTGCGAAAGTCGAGAAGTCCCTTCTTCTTCCTGTCCATCGTGCCCTCCTCAAGAAGCGTTCGTAACATGCTACCCGAATCGGCTCCCGGCGGCAAGGTAGCTACGGACACGCTTCGCACTCCGCCCGGAGACTGGCGCTGGGTTATACTACGTCACCGCCGGCAGGGGTACACGTATGGAAGGGAAGACTGTCCTGGTGGTCGAGGACGATGCGAATCTCCTCGACGTGCTTCGCTACAACCTCACTCGCGAGGGCTACCGCGTTGCCGTTGCTCGCGACGGTCAGGAGGCGCTCGATGTGGCGAGGCAGGCGAGGCCCGACCTGCTGATACTCGACATAATGCTCCCCAAGCTGGATGGCCTCGAGGTGTGCCGCATCCTGCGGAAGGAGATGACCGTACCCATCCTCATGCTCACGGCGAAGGCGGATGAGATCGACAAGGTGGTGGGGCTGGAGGTGGGGGCGGACGACTACGTGACGAAGCCCTTCAGCCTGCGTGGGCTGCAGGCGAGGGTCCGGGCGATGCTGCGCCGGTCGGAACTGGGGCACGACGTACCGGAATCGGCCGTGGGGGGGGAGCAGGGTGGCATCGTTGCCGGCGACCTCACGGTGGACCTTGACCGCCACGTGGTCTTACGTGGCGGCGTTCCCATTGCGCTCAGTCCGAAGGAGTTCGACCTGCTCGCATTCCTGGCCGGGAACCGGCGGCGCGCCTTCAGCCGGGAATACCTGCTTGAGAAAGTGTGGGGCTATGAGTATGCCGGCGATTCGCGCACGGTCGACGTGCACGTGCGGTGGCTGCGGCAGAAGATCGAGGCGGACCCGGCTCACCCGGTCAGACTCTTGACCGTGCGCGGTCTTGGCTACAAGCTGGAGGCATAGGCGGGCGATGGCTATTCCGTGGTTCATGGCACCTTGCGACGCGGCGGCGGGAGTGCCGGCGCTTGAACTGGGGCAGACGGAAGCCCTGCTCGCCGGGCTCGCCATCGGCTGTTTCGGCGGCGTCGTGGCGATTCTGCTGCTTCGCCGTCGCACGGCCCGAGACGTGCGCTCGGCGGCGTCCTCGGTGGCCTCACCGGAGACGAAGCGCGCGCCCGACGGCAGGCCCGTGTCCGCCGAGCTACAGCCACTGCTGCAGTCGGTGGAATCGACCGTCGCGCAGCTTCGTACCCGGCTCGACCGGGTTGTGCCGGAGCGCGATGCGTTCCTTTCCGCGCTGTCGCGCATGGGCGACGGCGTCGTGGTGACAGACCGGAACGGCATGGTAACCCTCGTGAACGAGGTGCAGCTCGGCCGGCTGCAGCTCCCGGAGCAGAAGGTCGTGGGGCGCTCCTTCATCGAGGTGATGCAGGACCACGAGGTGAACGATGTCGTCCGCCGTTGCCTGGTGGGAGGCAGACCGGTGAGCGCCGTGGTGGAAACGGCGCCGGGAAGGAGCTTCCTCAGCGTCACGGCGACGCCTGTTGGACGCGACGGTGGCTGTGCGGTGGTGCTTGAAGACCTCACTGAAGTGCACAGGCTGGAGAGAGTCCGCCGCGACTTCGTGACGAACATCTCCCATGAGCTGCGCACGCCGCTCGCCTCGCTGAAGCTCCTGTCGGAGACGCTCACCTCCGGCGGCGCCGACGATGCTGACCTGTTGCGGGACTACCTCGGCCGCATCGACGTGGAGGTGGACCGCCTGACGCAGATGGTGGAAGAGCTGGGGGAGCTGTCTCTGCTGGAGACGAGTCAGGTCTCACTGGAAATGAAGCCCGTCAACATCGCGATCCTCGTTGAAGGGGCGGTGGGACGCCTCGAAGCGCAGGCGGAGCGGGCCGGGCTGAGCGTTACGGTGGAGGTGCCTGACGACCTGCCGGAGCCGATGGGAGACGCACGGCGGCTGGAGCAGGCGCTGGTGAACCTCGTGCACAATGCCATCAAGTTCACTCCCGCGGGCGGCGCCATTACGGTTGCGGCGCGCCGCGACGGCGCGGCCGTGTCCGTGTCCGTGTCGGACACCGGCATCGGGATTCACGAAGAAGACCTCGAGAGGGTGTTCGAACGGTTCTACAAGGCGGACAGGTCGCGCACCAGTCCCGGCACGGGGCTGGGCCTCGCCATCGTGCGCCACGTCGTCCAGTTGCACGGAGGCAGGGTGTGGGCCGAGAGCCGCCCGGGCGCAGGGGCGACGTTCACGTTCACGCTGCCGCTCGACGGCAGGGCAGGCTGAACGCTGCCTGCGGCCTCAGTACGTCGAGGCGCCCATCTCCTCCATCTTGCCGGTGACGGCGAAGACCACCCGCTCACAGATGTTCGTGACGCGGTCGGCGGCCCGCTCCAGGTTGTGGGCGACCCAGATGAGCCGGGTGGCCCGGGTGATGGTGCGGGGGTCCTCCATCATGAACGTGAGCAGTTCCCGGAAGATCTGGTCGTAGAGCTGGTCGACGTCGTCATCCTCCGCGGCGATCTTCTTCGCGGTGTCGGCATCGCGGTTGACGAATGCGGCCATGCTGCGCCGCAGCATCGATGTGGTCTTGTCCACCATGCGCGGGATATCGATGAGGGGTTTGAGAGGCGGTTCGTCCCCGATCATGACGACTATCTTGGCGATGCCTTCCGCGTAGTCGCCGATGCGTTCCAGCTCGGTGATGATATACAGCGCACAGACGATGGTGCGCAGGTCGCCCGCCATCGTCTGCTGCCTGGCAATGAGCTGGATGCACGCCTCCTCTATCTCGAACCTCTTCCGGTTGATGACGGCGTCATCGGCGATGATCTGCTTCGCGCCCGCCAGGTCCCTGTCCTTCAGCACCTGCACCGAGCGCAGCAGCGCCTTCTCCGACATGCTGCCCATCACCAGGATGTCGTCCTGTATCTCGCGAAGTCTCTTGTGGTAGCTGGCTCGTATTTCCATCGATGCACTCCCTCCGCCGCTTAGCCGAAGCGTCCCGTGATGTAGTCCTCGGTGCACTTCTGTTTGGGGTTCGTGAACATCTCGGACGTCGGTCCGCTCTCAACCAGCACGCCTGCCCGGTCGGCTTCCATCATGAAGAACGCGGTGACGTCCGACGCGCGGGCTGCCTGCTGCATGTTGTGGGTCACGATGACGATAGTGTACTGCGAGCTGAGAACGCGCATCAGGTCCTCGATCTTGAGGGTGGCAACGGGGTCGAGGGCGCTGCAGGGCTCGTCCATGAGGATGACCTCCGGCTCCACGGCCAGCACGCGGGCGATGCAGAGACGCTGCTGCTGGCCGCCGGACAGCGCCATGCCGGACTGGTGCAGCTTGTCCTTCACCTCGTCCCAGAGCGCGGCCTGCCGCAGGCTGCGCTCGACGACGTCCGCCAGCTCCCGCCGGTCCCTCGCGCCGTGGCGGCGCGGCCCGAAGGCGACGTTCTCGAAGATGGACATCGGGAAGGGGTTCGGACGCTGAAAGACCATGCCCACGCGTTTGCGCAGCTCGACGACGTCGACGTCATGCTCGTAGATACTGGTCCCGTCGAGCTCGACACGTCCGGTGACGCGAGTACAGGGAATGAGGTCGTTCATGCGGTTGAAGAGGCGCAGGTAGGATGATTTGCCGCACCCCGACGGCCCGATGACGGCTGTGATTGCCTTCTCCGGGATATCGAGAGTGATATCCCGCAG